>DATACC010000228.1:0-72458 GCA_036259255.1 Thermoanaerobaculia bacterium
GGCGGCGCGGCCGCCGAGGGTGGCGCCGGGGCGCTCCTCGGCGCTGGGGAAGCGCAGCGGTGCCGGGAACAGCCCCCACAGGTTGAGGGCGACCAGCGTCACCGCCACCGCGAGCAGCGCCACCAGCACCGGCTCCTGGAGCTGCGAGCCCCAGGCCGCCGGCATCCCCGCCGCGTGGGCGACCAGCGCGGCGCCACCCAGGGCGAGGGCTCCGACGAAGGCGCCGGCGGCGGTGGCCAGCGCGGCGCGGGCGGAGAGCCGGCCGTGGGAGGCCTGCACCGGCCGCAGCACGAGCAGGCCGAGCAGCAGCAGGGGCAGCAGCGTCGGCATCAGGTGGAGGATCACGCCGCCGGCCGCCGCCATCACCAGGACGCGGCCGAGCTGGGCCGGGCGCAGGCGGGTGGCGGCGACGCCGCCGAGCATCGGCGAGCCGGTGGTGAGCACCGGCACGTCGCCGGCCGCCTCGACGGCGAGGGGGCGGCCGCTGCCCTCGCCGCGGCCGAGGCCGGTGCGCGCGAGGCCGGTCACCACCCAGGAGAGCGGCAGGGTGGCGGGCGGCTCGTCCGGCACCGCGAGCAGCTCGAGGGGGACGCGGAACCGCAGGGCCCCGCCCTCGTCGAGCCGGCGCGGTTTGCCGGTGCCGTAGGTGTCGCTGGGGCCGAAGAAGACCTGCGGCTCGACCCCCGACGCCGGCTCGGCCCCGGTGACCACCACCTCGATCTCCGGGAGCTCGCCGTCGTCGCCCCAGTCGATCGCCGCCTCGCTGGTGATCCCCTCCACCGACGCCACCGGCTCGGGCACCCGGGCGCCCCACTCGGCGAGCAGCGGAGCGGTGGCGGCGTCCGGCACCGGGCTTTCGCCGGGGCGGGCCACCGGCTGCTCGGCGGTGAGCTGGTAGCGGTAGGGGATGCACTCGACCTCGCACACCAGGTAGTCGACCTCGGCGGTGAGGGTGATGCGGTCGCGGCCCGCCGCGTCGATGCGCGCGGCGACGGGGTAGACCACCTCGCCCTCGTAGCCGAAGGCCACCAGGTCGCCCGGCAGCTCGTAGCGCTCCGGCGCGGGCCACAGCAGCTCGAGGGCGGAGAGCTCCGGCGTGGCTTCGAGATCGATGGCCGGCGGGTAGCCGGCGTCGCCGCTGTTCTTCCAGTACACGTGCCAGCCCGGGGCCGTCTCGAAGTGGAGCCCGAGGCGGATTGGCCCCTCGGCGGGAGCGACGTCGAAGGGCGTGACGAGCCGTACCCGGGACTGGTCGTTCTCCTGCCACGGGCTGGCGACGGCGCCGGCCGGCGGCGCGGCGGCCAGGGCGAGGACGGCCGCGGCGAGGGCGGCCGGCAGGAAGGCGCTGAAGTGTCGTCGAGAGGTCATGGCGGTCGCCGAGTCTACCGTCCCGCCCGAGCGGAGGTCCGCTCCCGGCCCGGTTGGGTGAAGACCCTTCTGTATACGGAGCGGAGCTAGGATCGTTTGCGATGCCGGAGCTGCCGGAGGTGGTCGCCTATCGCGAGGCGCTGGAGGCGCGGGTGGTGGGCCAGCCGCTGGAACGGGTGCGGCTGGCGAGTCCCTTCCTGCTGCGCTCGGTGGCGCCGCCGCTGACGGCGGCCGAGGGACGTCGGGTGGTGGGGCTGGCGCGGCTCGGCAAGCGCCTGGTGGTGGAGCTCGAGGAGGAGCTCTTCCTGGTGCTCCACCTGATGATCACCGGGCGGCTGCGCTGGCGCGAGCGGGGGGCGAAGCTCCCCGGCAGGAATGGCCTCGCGGCCTTCGACTTCCCCGGGGGTACGCTGATCCTCACCGAGGCCGGCTCGAAGAAGCGCGCGTCGCTGCACGTGGTGGCGGGGCGCGGGGCCCTGGCGGAGCACGACCCCGGCGGCCTCGAAGTGCTGGCGGCCGGGCTGCCGGCGTTCCGTTCGGTGATCGCCGCCGGCAACCACACGCTGAAGCGGGCGCTCACCGATCCGCGCATCCTCTCCGGCATCGGCAACGCCTACTCCGACGAGATCCTGCACCGCGCGCGGCTGTCGCCGTTCCGGCGCACCCGGCAGCTGGACGACGGGGAGGTCGAGCGCCTGTGGCGGGCGGCGCGGGAGGTGCTGGGGGAGTGGATCGAGCGCACCCGCGACGAGCTCGCCGGCGCCTTTCCCGAGAAGGTCACCGCCTTCCGGCCGGGATTCGCCGTGCACGGCCGGTATGGCCAGCCGTGTCCGGTCTGCGCCACGCCGGTGCAGCGCATCCTCTACGCGGAGAACGAGGCCAACTACTGCCCCACCTGCCAGACCGCCGGCAAGCTCCTGGCCGACCGCGTCCTGAGCCGCCTGATGAAGGACGACTGGCCGCGGACGCTGGAGGAGCTGGAGGCGAGGAAAGCCGGCGGCTGAGCGTGCGGTAGCATCGCGGGCCGGCGCGATCGCCAGACGGCTCGGCTTCCCGGGCGACAGCCGGGCCTCGATGGAGCGGGTGCTGCGAACCGATGCGGGTCTTCTTCACCAATCTCGGCTGCAAGCTGAACCAGGCGGAGCTCGAGCGCCTGGCGCGGGAGTTCCACGCCGCGGGGCACCGGGTCGTCGCGGAGCTCGGGGAGGCGGATCTGCACGTGGTCAACACCTGCACGGTGACCCACCTGGCGGCCCGCACGTCGCGCAAGAGGGCGCGACGCGGGGCGCGGGAGCGGCCCGGGCTGCGCACGGTGCTCACCGGCTGCTACGCCACCGGCTCGGCGGACGAGGCGGCGCGGCTCGCCGGGGTCGACCTGGTGGTGCCCAATCCGGACAAGGAGCGCCTCCTCGAGCGCGTGCAGCAAGCCTTCCCCGACCTCGCGGCCGGCGAGGGCGGAGCCCTGCCAGGCCCCCCAGCAGGCCTCGATGTCCCCTACGTGCCTCTCGCCTTCGGCAACACCCGCGCCCTGGTGAAGATCGAGGACGGCTGCAACGTCGGCTGCACGTTCTGCATCATCCCGTCGACCCGCGGCCGGCAGCGCAGCCGGCCGGTGGACGCGGTGGTGGCCGAGGTCGCGTCGATGGCCGCGGCGGGCGTCGTGGAGGTGGTGGTCACCGGGGTCCAGATCTCCCACTACCGCGACGGCGCCGCCCGCCTGCCCGACCTGGTGGCGGCGCTGCTGGAGCGCACCCGGGTACCGCGCCTGCGCCTCACCTCCATCGCGCCGTGGCGTTTCGACGAGCGCCTGCTCGAGCTGCTCGCCGAGCCGCGCCTGTGCCGCCACGTCCACCTGTCGTTGCAGAGCGGCTGCGACGCGACGCTGGCCCGCATGCGCCGCCCCTACACGGCGGCCCGCTACGCTCGCCTGGTCGAGCGCCTGCGCACCGCCGTCCCCGGTGTGGCGGTCACCACCGACGTCATCGCCGGCTTCCCCGGCGAGAGCGACGAGGAGTTCGCCGCCAGCCTCGCCTTCGTGCGTGCGATGGGCTTCGCCCGCATCCACGCCTTCCCCTACTCGGCGCGGGAGGGCACGGCGGCGGCGGCGATGCCGGACCCGGTCGCCCTCGAAGCGAAGCGGGAGCGGATGGCAGAGCTCCTGGCGGTGGCGGACGGCGCCGAGCGCGCCTTCCGCGCCGCCCAGGTCGGCGGCCGCGGCGAGGTGCTCTGGGAGAGCCGCCGCGACGGCAGGTGGCAGGGCACCACCGACACCTCCCTGCGGGTGTACGCCGACGACTCCAGGGCGGCCGGCGCCGTCGCCCTTCTCGGCAGCCTCGCCAACACCCTCACGCCGGCTCGCCTGACGGGGCTGACTGCGGATGGCCTGTCGGGCGTCCCTCTGGGCGCGGCGGCTAGTCGTTCTGCCTCGCCAGCCAGGAGACCAGGGCGCCCAGCTCCTCGTCGCTGCCCTTGAAGGCCTTCTTGTGCTTCTCGCCGTCGATCGCGGTCTTCTGGCGCAGGTAGTCGGTGAGCACCGCCGGGGGGCGGTCCGCCACCTCGGAGAGGTCCGGGCCCCGGATCTTCTCGGACTTCACCGTCGCCTCGATGCCGGCCTTGCCCACCGCGTGACACAGGTTGCACTTCTCGTTCAGGAAGATCTGCCTGCCGTCGAGGGTCGCCTGGGCGGACGCGGAGGGCGGCGTCGCCAGAGCGGCGAGCAGACCGAAGCCGGCGGCGGAGAGCAGGAGGAAGAGGAACGGCTTGCGCATGGCGCCTCCTTGGATTCGCGGGGGGCGTTCCGGGGCGGAGCGCGTTCCGTCCCCGGTCGACGGCAGGGACGACTGCACCTTCCAGACCAGGCGGCATCCCGAGCGGCGAGGGGGGTGCCGGAGGCGGCGGCGCGGGACCGCGAGCAGGTTCCTCAGTGGATGGCCTGGGAGGGGCCGCGCTGGGGCGGGAGCAGCAAGCTGTGGCTCACGCCGCCCTCCGCCGGCACCAGCTCGGTGATGGGGTGGCGCAGGGCTTCGATGGTGCCGTCGGGGTGGCACACCAGGCCGGCGCCGAAGGGGATGCCGAGGCCGCGCACCGGCGGCCGGGCCGCCTCGACGCGGCGGCGCAGGGCCGCCCAGTCGTCCGCCTCCTCGTGGGCGCCGATCAGTGCCGGCACCAGGTTCAGGTGGTCCCAGCCCAGGTGGACGGCGCCGGCCGAGACTCCCAGCAGCACCGCGCCGGCGGCGTAGCGCGCCAGCAGCGCCTCGCGAATGCCGGTCTGCTCGAAGATGCGCCAGGCGCGGCCGGCATCGCCGCCGGCGAGCACCACCAGGTGGGCCGATTCGAGCCACTGCCGGTCGGCCTCGCCGTAGGCGGAGCGCACCATCGCGTGCTGGTGGATGCCGGCCGCCTCCACCGCCCCCGCGAACAGGTCGTAGAAGGCGGGATCGTCGTCGTTGGCGGCACCGAGATAGGCGGCCCGCGGGTCCTCCGGCAGGCGGCGGCGGGCGATGTCGTCGAGGACCGATCCCTCGCCGCCGCGCCGGAAGAGGAGCTGGCTGTCGGCCAGCACGTACAGGGGCTGGAAGGGGCTGTCGTGGCCCGACTCGGTGCTGCCCGGCTCGCTCACCGCGGATCCTCCTCGCCGCCGCCCGGTTCGTTCGCTTCGATTCCGTCGTCGTCGCCGGCCGCGTCTTCGGGGGCGGCGAGCCCGAGGTCGCGGTAGAGGGCGTCGAGCACCCGGCGCACCCGCGCCTCGTGGGCGTCGGCCGCCGGCGTGCCGTTGAAGGCCAGCGCCACCGCCAGGCCGTGCTCCGGGTCGGCGAGCCCCACCATCGAGCGGAAGCCGCTGTGGCCGTAGGTGCGTCGCGAGCAGAGATGGCCGTAGGCGTAGGGCACGGTGTCGGCGCCGTACTGCTTGGAGTCGATGATGAAGCCGAGGCCCCAGTCCATGACGTGCTGGAAGGTGTGGTCGAACAGGCCAGCCCGATGGCGCGCCACCATCGCCTCCACCGTCTGCGGCGCCACCAGGCCGCCGCCGCCGTCGAGCAGCGCCTCGTAGAAGCGGCCCAGCGAGCGCATCGGCCCCCAGCCGTTGCCGCCCGGCGAGGGACGGGTGACGCGGAGCTCGGCGTCCCAGCCCTGGTCGCGGGGGCCCTCCGCGGCGGCATCCTCCGCCGTGTCGAACACCGGTGCCAGGCGCCCGTCGTCGCGGTAGGCGCGCCAGCGCTCGGGCGGCATGCCGATCCAGGCGTCCGGCTGGCCGAGGGGCAGGAAGATCTCCTCGCGCACGTAGTCCTCGAAGCGGCGGCCGTCGAGGCGTCGGACCAGCTCGCCGAGCACGAACCAGCTCGACGCCTGGTGGTAGCCGGCCTTCTCGCCCGGTACCCACCGCGGCTCGAGCTTGCGTGCCGCGACCCGGGCGATCAGCGCCTCCCAGGGCTCGTCCGGCCAGCCGGTCTGCAGCATGCGAATCCCGGCGGTGTGGGTGAGCAGGTGGCGAATCGTCACCCGCTCCTTGCCGCCGGCGGCGAACTCCGGCAGGTGCCGCGCCACCGGATCGTCCAGCGCCAGAAGCCCGTTCTCCCAGAGCTGGGCCACGGCGAGGGCGGCCACCGGCTTGGTGGCGGAGAGCCACAGCATCAGGTGGTCCGGGGTCAGCGGCGGCCCGCCCGGGCGCGTCACCCCGGTGGCGAGCTCGGCCACCGGTCGGCCGGCGAGGGAGACGTAGAGCTGCGCGCCGAGGTGGAGCCCCTCGCGGCGCCCCGCCTCGAGGGCCGCGACGGTGCCGGCCACCCGCTCGGCACCGCGGCCGGTGGGGCGGAGCGCGGCGGTGGCGGAGGCGCCGGTGCGGGGTTCGGTGGTCACGGAACCGATTGTCTCATCCCGCGACGGGGCGGCGGGTGCACGGGGTGGCGCGAGGGGCCGGTGCTCCGGCCCCTGCGATTCTCTGCGGGCGGCCCAGGGCCGCGGGGGTGGGTCGACGGCAGGCGGCGCCGAGGCGTCGCGTGGGGCAGGTCATGCACCACGGATGCGGTGCGGCGAGCCCCGGAAGGTATTCACTAATACGGATGAGTCTAGCAGTGCATCTAGGGAGCGGCAACCGTATCTGCGGATGCGCTGCGGGGAGCGCTCACGTCGAGATGCAGCGTGCCGCCCGCGGAGAGGGTGCCGCGGTCGCAGCGGTCGACATCGGGAGGCCGGGCGCACAGCTCGTAGGTGCCGACGGCCATCGACGGCAGCACCCAGCGCCCCTGGCGGGGAAAGGTGCCGTGCATCTCGGCCCAGGCGCTGAACAGCGGCAGCGGCAGATCGATACCTTCGCGGTGCAGGCGGGCTCCCGCCTCGGCGCCGGTGAGCAGCAGCGTGCCTCCGAGCTCCGGAACCTCCAGCACCACCTCCTCCGCCGCGAGCGGATCGACCGCCAGGTCGCCGGCGGCGAAGCCGTAGGGCAGGACGACGAGGCGGATGCTCTCCACGCCCACCGGCACGTCGAGCTCGAAGCGGCCGTCGGGATCGGTGCGCGCCGACCGCACGGGGAGCCACTTCGGCGTGGGGAGGCTCCACACCGTGACCCCCGCCAGCGGTCGGCCGCCGCCCAGGAGGATGCCCGTGATGCGGCCCGGTGGGCGCAAAACCAGGCGGACGGTGGTGACCTCACCCTCCCGCAGCTCGACCACCGCCTCCGCCGTAGCGCCGCCGAGGTGGGTCACCACCCGGTGGTGGCCCGGCGGCAAGCCGACCAGTTCGAAGCGCCCGTCCCGGAAGCCGCCTCGGCTCGTGCGGTGGGGCGGCCGCTCCTCGCGGCTCTTCACGTTGCCGGAGCGCAGCGGCCGTCCCGCCGCATCCACCACCTCGCCGCGCAGCAGGGTGTCGGGCACGACGAGCTCCACCGGCACGGGGCCCCCGTCCGTCGCCGGCTCGATGTCGATCGGGTCGAGCTCGACGAACGGTGCGCTCGGACGCAGACGGACTTTCACCTCCCAGTGCCCCGGCTCCGGCAGCACGGCCGAGAAGCGCCCGTCCTCCGGGTGCAGCCGGATCTCTCGGCTGCCGTGGCCAAAGATCAGGCCGGCCTCCACCGGCTCGCCGCCCCGCTCGACCGTGCCCTCGATCGGTACCAGCGGCAGGTCGATCCAGACCGGCGGCGTCTCGGGTTGCACGTCCACCTCCCCGGCCCACCAGCGCTCGCCGCGGACACCAGCCCGCAGCTCGAGGTGGTACCACCCCGGCGAGAGCTGCTCGAGGCGGGCGGTACCCGTCGGATCCGTCGCCACCTCGCGATCGGGCGCCTGGCTCCGCGCCGGGTCGGCGGTGACGATCCAGGCGGCACCCTCCGGAGGCTGGGGCGGCCGCACCCTCACCTCCAGGAGGAGAGGAGGCCCCATTCGGAGCGGCTGCGCCAGGACGGCCTCCCGGCCGGACAGCACCTCGAACGGCCCGTGCACCACCGGCGCCAGCCCCTCGCCGGAAGCGAGGAGGGCATAGGAGCCCGGGCGCAGGTCGCGGAACTGGAACAGCCCATGCTCGTCCGTGGTGCTCGTCTGCTTCAGCCCGTCGAGCCGGTCCTGGCGTGGGCCGCTGTTGCCGATCTCGCTGGCGGCGACGAGCTGCACCTCCACCGGAACCACGCGCGGACTTTCGATCTCGACGAAACCGATCAGAGAGGCTCCGGGGGAGAGCACCAGCCGGTCGATGGTGGTGGTGACTCCCGCGGCGACGGTCACGTCCCAGCGGAAGATCGAGGCCCAGCCGGGCGCATGGAAGCGCAGATCGTGGAGACCCGCGGGCACCTCGCAGCTCCAGCGGCCTGCACGGATGGGGCATGGAATGATGGCGGTGAGCGTCGTCCGTCGCCGGTCCCCCGTGCTCGCGGACAACTCCACCCGGATCTCTCCGGGGGCCTCGGCATCCTCCGCGATCGTCCTGACTTCACCGGTGAGCTGTCCCGTCGGATGAAGGACGATGTCCACGGCGCCGGCGTCTGCGGCGACCACCACCTCCCGGGCCCACCAGCCGGGAGTTTCCGAGCGCACGCGCCACAGCGAGCCCTCTGCGACCTCGACCCCGAACGTACGAGAGCCCCGAATGGGCACCACCACCTCTTCGAGGCCCGCGGCGGACGCCCCGTCGGCGGGGAGTAGGCGAAGCACGCCCTGAAGCGGTGCGGGTTCGGCGGCTCCCGAAACGGTAAGCACCTGGATCTCCAGGGTGACCGCTCCGGCGGCCAGGCTCGGCCACGGGATCGCCACGAGAACCGCGGCGGCAATCGCGCCACCCGCGATCCTGCGGCGGCTCACGTGGAGTAACACCTGTTGGTGTTTTCGCAGGGAGTCCCGCCGCCGGAAACCGAGCAGTTCACATAGCCGTCACCGCCCACGTTGCCTTGGCAAATCAAAGGATAGCCGGGCTGTCGTCGTCGATCGAGCATTCGTTGCAGCTGGAACAAGCTCCCGAAGGACAGTCGTTCAGCCACGGATCACAAGGCTCCGGCTAGTGCTCCTCGCATCCGAAGGGGGCACAGCCCTGAGCTTCGACGGACGCCGGCACTGCCACCAGGAAGCAGCCGAAGAAAAGAAGCAGACGGGGCATGCTCATGGGCTAGCTCCTTTTGCTTTTAAGCCGAGCATAAGCAACAACGGTACTCCCGGTCAAGTCGTGATCCCCTGATAGATTCGGCCATCATGGGCGAGCGCGGCACCGAGCTGCTCGAGCGTTTGCGAGGGTGGCGGCGGGCCGTCGAGTTCCTGCTCGCCCGCCGCTTCGGCCTCGCCACGCCCGAGGACCGCACCTTTTTCCTGCTGATCGCCGTGGTGGGGGTGATCGCGGGCGTCCTCGGCGCCCTCGTCCACCGCCTGATCGATCTCTTCCAGTGGCTGCTGTGGGGAAGCGGCGATCTGCTCACCGCCGCCGCCACGGCGCCGCGCTGGGTGGTGGTGGCGGCGCCCGCCCTCGGCGGCCTGGTGGTGGGAGTGATCTTCCTCGCTTCCCGCGGTTCGGGGCGCGGTGCCGGCATGTCGCTGCTCATCGAGGCGGTGCTGCTGCACGGCGGGCGCATCCCGGCCCGGCCGGTGCTCACCAACGCGGTCGCCGCCGTCGTCACCGTCGGCGCCGGCGGCTCCCTCGGCCGCGAGGGGCCGATGATCCGCCTCGGCGCCATGATCTCGACCTGGCTGGGCTCGCGCTTCGGACTCGCGCCCCACCGCATCAAGGTGCTGCTCGGCTGCGGCGCCGCGGCCGGTCTCGCCGCTGCCTACAACGTGCCCATCGGCGGCGCGCTGTTCGCCATGGAGGTGATCCTCGGCAACTTCGCGCTCGAGATCTTCGGCCCCATCGTCGCCTCCTCGGTGATCTCCACCCTGATCGCCCGCGGCATGAGCGGCAACCTGCCGCGCTACGGCGGTCTCGAGTACCGCTTGGAGAGCGGCTGGGAGATCTTCGCCTACGTCGGCCTGGGCCTGCTCGGGGCGCTCGCCTCGGTGCTGTTCGTGCGCGGGGTGCGCAGCGGCCGCAAGGTCTTCGACGCGCTGCCGCTTCCCACCTGGTTGCAGCCGGCCCTCGGCATGGCGATGCTCGGCTGCGTCGCGCTGATCCTGCCGCAGGTGCTCGGCGGCGGCCACGACAGCATCCAGGCGGCCCTCGGTGGGCAGCTCGCTCTCGACATGCTGCTGTTCCTGGCGGTGGGCAAGCTGCTGGCGACCGCGCTCACCGCCGGCAGCGGCAACGCCGGCGGGCTGTTCACGCCCTCGCTGTTCTTCGGCGCGCTGGTCGGCGGCGCCTACGGCACCCTGATCCACGGCTTGTGGCCGGAGGCGACCGCCGGCCCGGGGGCCTACGCCGCCGTCGGCATGGCGGCGCTCACCGCCGGCACCAGCCACGCGCCGATCTCCGCCATCCTGATCCTCTTCGAGCTGACCGGTGACTACGAGCTGATCCTGCCGTTGATGGTCGCCTCCATCGTCTCCAGCATCGTGTCGCGCCGGCTCCACCGCTATTCGATGTACACCGAGTCCCTCGAGCGCCGCGGCATCGACACCAGCATGCGCATGGAGCAGGCGGTTCTCGCCGGCCTCGAGGTGCGCGACCTGGTGCGGCAGGATCCGGATTCCCTGGCCCCCCGCGACGGCTACTCCCAGGTGGTGGAGCGCTTCTTCGCCACCCACCGCCAGCGCCTGTTCGTGGTCGGAGCCGAGCGCCAGCTGCTGGGCGCGGTGTCGTTGCACGACATCAAGCACGCCCTCGACGACCCGGCCCGCCTGACCATGGTGCTGGCCCACGATCTCGCGGCGCCGGTGGAGCAGGTGCTGCGCGACACCGACCGCCTGCACCACGCGGCGGAGGCCTTCGCCCGCAGCGACTACGAGCGCCTGCCGGTGCTCGACCCCGAGGGGCGCTACCTCGGGGTGCTCGCCAAGCGCGACCTGCTGGCGATCTACACCCAGGAGGTGCTCGGGCGCCCGGCGCTGCTCGCCACCTTCGTCTCCGGCAGCGGCGACGCCATGCGCCGCGACTACGTGGAGCTGCCGCCCGATTTCGCCCTGCGGCTGGTGTCGCTGCCGCCGGAGCTCGCCGGCAGGACCCTGGCCGACGCCAGCCTGCCACAGCGCCTCGGCGTGCGCGTGCTGGAGATCCAGCGCCGCGGCCCCCACGGCGAGCCACGCCGCGTCATCCCCGACGCCGCCACCCGCCTGGAGGCCGGGGACGACCTGGTGATCCTCGGGCCGGAGGACGTCGTGGAGCGGGTGGAGAAGGGCGAGGTGGTGTTGGACGACGAGGCGGCGCTGCACGAGGCGATCAACTGACGTGACCGGCGACGAGGAGCGGAAGGGCGACGCGCAGCGCCGAGGGGCGACGCGAGACCGCGCGGCCCTGGCGCGACTCCCCACCGAGGCCGGCCTGTGCGCCACCTGCGCCCATCTCGAGCTGGTGGCCTCGCGGCGCAGCGTCTTCGCGCGCTGCGCCCTGTCGGATCGCGATCCGCGCTTCCCGCGCTACCCGCCGTTGCCGGTGCTGCGCTGCGCGGGATACCGCCGCCTGCCGGGGACGGAAAGCGCCCGCCCCGGCCTGGAGGGTGCCGGGGCGGGCGGAGAGGAAAAGGGGTGACTGCCGGTAAACCGGAGCCGAGCTCCTAGCGTCCGGCGGCCACGGCCTCCTCGACGGAGGCGTCCAGAGCGCAATCGCGCAGGGCGTTGCGCCAGGTGCCCGGCTCGCGGCTGGAGCCGTAGGCCGAGCTGAGGTCGGCGCGCTCGGTGGCCTCGTCCAGCCGATCCAGCAGGCCCTCGATCTCGAGCTCGCCGCGGTAGGCCGCCACGCACGCCTGGGCGGGGCTGGAGAACCCCTGCAGGCGCTCGAGCCACGGGTTGCGCGGCACCGCCAGGTCGTGCCTGCGGTAGATCTTCTGCAGGGCGTCCACCCGGGCGCGCTGGATGCTGCGGGCAGTGAGGAACGGCTGGCGGGCTCCGTACTCGGCCACCGCCAGGTCGTAGACGGCCTGCAGGCGGTACTCGCGGTCGAGGGCCACCATCAGCCCGTTGAGCTCCTTGGCCGAGAGCCGGCGCTCCGGCGGGTCGTTCTCGGCGGCGGCCAGCGGCAGGGCCGGCGCGAGGCCGAGGGCGAGCACGAGGGCGGTGGCAAGGGTGAGGCGGGCGGTGCGGTGCATGGTGTTCGTCTCCTGGTGTCGTTCGCACACACCAGGAAGAACAGCAAGGGCCGTGCCATCAACCGCAAGCTATTGATTTAGAGAAACTTACTGCTTTTTCAGCGTTCTGTGAGACCCCCTTGGCAGGAGCCTGGGGGCGCCGGGCGGACGGCGACGTCAGGTGGGGCCGGTCGTGGCGCCGCGGGGCCCGGCGACGGCGGGGGTCGCGGTGCGGTCCTCGGCCGCTCCGGGGGCCTGGGGAGCGGCCTGGCTCGAGGAAGTCGTCGGGCCGGGGGTGGCCGTCTGAGCGGCGGGCCCGCCGGGGCGGTCGCTGCGCTCCTGGGTGCGGGCCTGGATGTCGTCCAGCGCCCGGCGTCCTTCGGGCTCCTGGTGCAGCACCCGTTCGAGGAAGCGCATCGCCTCCTCCTCGACGCGCTCGGAGGTCACCTCGCCGGGGGCAAGGCGGTTGCACAGCAGGCCGAAGCCGACACCGTCGTGGGTCACCCGCACCACGCCCTCCTCGTCGTCGCCGTAGAAGACCAGGGAGCGGTCGAAGTCCTCCCAGGGATCGAGCTTGACGTGCACGCCGGCGGTGGTGAGGCGGTGGAAGATCGACACCGCGTCCACGCGCCGGCGCAGCACGTCGGCGATCTCCTGGAGCACCGGGATGATCACCTGGCGGGCCAGGTGGTCGAACTCGGTGCGGAACTCCGGGTTGCGGCGCGCCATCTCCTCCGGGTGGAAGCGGCGCTCCTCCCGGATCACCTCGTAGCCCTCGAGCAGTTCCTCGATGCGGCCGCGGTCGATGTGGTAACCCATGACGGTTCCGGCCCCTCAGGCCGCGCGCCGGCGCTCGGTCTCGCCGCGGTCGCTGCGCAGCAGGCGATTCATGAAGCGGATCACCTCGGCCTGGACGGTGGCCTCGTCGAGCTCCTCGACGGCGAGCTCGCGGGCGAGCAGCGAGAAGCCGACGCCCTCGTGGGTGATGCGCACCACGCCGGAGCGCGGATCGCCGAAGAACACCAGCACCCGCTCGTAGTCGTCCCACGGGTCGAGCTTCACGCGCAGGCCGGCCGTGCCGAGCTGGTGGAACAGCGACGTCTTCTCCACCCGCGGGCGCAGGGTGGACACCGTGTCCTCCAGCACCGGCAGCACGTGGGTGCGCACGGCGCGGCTGAAGGCCTCGCGGAACTCCGGGTTGATCTCGGCACGGCGCTCCGGGCGCGCGCTGCCGTCCTCGCGGCGCCGGCCGTGCTCGGCCAGCAGCGTTTCCAGTCGTTCGAGGTTGCTCTGTCTCATGTCGTCTCCACTCTGTCGAAAAAGTCTGCGCGGTGCGGGGGGCCTGGCGCTCGCCGGTTCAGGGGGCCGGCGGCCGGTCGGTTCCGGTTCAGGCGTGAGATCGAGTTGGTTCGTTACCGTGGGCTCAGGTCCGTTCCGCCTCGCCCCCCGCACCGCGCTTCGTCCGGACAATCTTCAAAAGCGGTGCCAGCGCCCGGAGACGGCGCGCAGCCGCCCCCTCGGGGACGTTAGACTCGGCGCCGCCATGCCGCGTCGCAACGACATCCGTTCGATCCTCATCCTCGGCTCCGGCCCGATCGTCATCGGGCAGGCGTGCGAGTTCGACTACTCGGGAACCCAGGCGTGCCGCGCGCTGCGCAAGGAGGGGTACCGGGTGGTGCTGGTCAACTCCAACCCGGCGACCATCATGACCGACCCGGAGCTCGCCGACGCCACCTACGTCGAGCCGCTGGTACCGGAGTCGGTGGAAAAGATCCTCCAGCGCGAGCGTCCCGACGCTCTGCTGCCCACCGTCGGCGGCCAGACCGGCATCAACCTCACCCTGGCGCTCGAGGAGTCCGGCGCGCTGGAGCGCCTGGGGGTGGAGGTGCTCGGCGCCTCGCCGGCGGCGCTGCGCCTCGGCGAGGACCGCCAGCTCTTCAAGGCGGCGATGGAGGAGGTGGGCCTGGCGGTGCCGGCCTCCGGCTACGCGGCGAGCCTCGAGGAGGCCCGCGGCATCGTCGCCGAGGTCGGCTTCCCGGTGATCGTGCGCCCCAGCTTCACCCTCGGTGGCGAGGGCGGCGGCGTGGCCTACAACCGCGAGGAGCTGGAGGACGTGGTGGGGCGGGCGCTGGCCGCCAGCCCGGTGGCCAAGGTGCTGGTGGAGCAGTCGGTGCTCGGCTGGAAGGAGTTCGAGCTCGAGGTGATGCGCGACGTGGCGGACAACGCCATCGTGGTGTGCTCGGTGGAGAACTTCGACGCCATGGGGGTGCACACCGGCGACTCGATCACCGTGGCGCCGCAGCAGACCCTCTCCGACCGCGAGTACCAGGCGATGCGCGACGAGGCCTTCGCCGTGATCCGCCGCGTCGGCGTGGCCACCGGCGGCTCGAACATCCAGTTCGCGGTGCACCCGGTGACCGGCGAGCGGCGGGTGATCGAGATGAACCCCCGGGTCTCCCGCAGTTCCGCCCTGGCCTCGAAGGCCACCGGCTTCCCGATCGCCAAGATCGCGGCCCTGCTGGCGGTCGGCTACACGCTGGACGAGATCCCCAACGAGATCACCGGCAAGACCTTCGCCGCCTTCGAGCCGACCCTCGATTACACGGTGGTCAAGATTCCGCGCTGGGCGTTCGAGAAGTTCCCCCAGGCGGCGCCGGTGCTCGGCACGTCGATGAAGTCGGTGGGCGAGGTGATGGCCCTCGGGTCGAGCTTCCGGGAGGCGCTGATGAAGGCGATCGCCTCGCTGGAGCTCGACGGCGACCTGGCCGAGCGGGAGCGCCGGGTCTCGGACCCGCTGGAGCTGCGCCGCCGCCTCGCCGAGCCCAACTGGGAGCGGCTGTTCGCCGTCTTCGCGGCGCTGCGCCAGGGGTGGCCGGTGGGCGAGGTGGCGCAGGCCACCCGCATCGACCCGTGGTTCCTGCGCGAGATCCGCGCCCTCGTCGACCTCGAAGCGGAGCTCGCCTGCTGGGACCTGGGCTCGCTGCCCACCCCCCTGCTGCGCCGCGCCAAGCTCTCCGGGCTGACCGACGCGCGCATCGCCGCCCTGGTGCAGGCCCGCCCCCCGGAGGTCTTCGCGGCGCGGCGGGCGGCCGGGGTGCGGCGGGTGTACAAGCGGGTGGACACCTGCGCCGCCGAGTTCCCGGCCACCACGCCCTATCTCTACTCGACCTTCGGCGAGGAGGACGAGGCCGACCCCAGCGATCGCCGCAAGGTGGTGATCCTCGGCTCCGGGCCGAACCGGATCGGCCAGGGCATCGAGTTCGACTACTGCTGCGTGCACGCGGCGCTGTCGCTGTCGCAGGCGGGCTTCGAGACGGTGATGGTCAACTGCAACCCGGAGACGGTGTCCACCGACTACGACACCTCGGACCGCCTCTACTTCGAGCCGCTGACCCTGGAGCACGTGCTGGCGGTGATCGAGCGCGAGCGGCCGGAGGGGGTGATCGTGCAGCTCGGCGGGCAGACGCCGCTCAAGCTGGCGCGCGGCCTGGAGGCGGCGGGGGTGCCGATCTGGGGCACCTCGCCGGACGCCATCGATCTCGCCGAGGACCGCCGCCGCTTCGGCGCCCTGCTGCGCGAGGAGGGCATCCTGCAGCCGGCCCACGGCACCGCCACGTCACTGGAGGAGGCGGTGGAGGTGGCGCGGGAGATCGGTTTCCCGGTGGTGGTGCGGCCGAGCTACGTGCTGGGCGGCCGGGCGATGGCGATCTGCTACGACGGCGGCACGCTGGCCGGCTACATGCGCCAGGCGGCGGAGGTCTCGCCCGGCCACCCGGTGCTCCTCGACCGCTTCCTGGAGGACGCCGTGGAGGTGGACCTCGACCTCGTCTGCGACGGCGAGCGGGCGGTGGTCGCCGGCATCCTGCGCCACATCGAGGAGGCGGGGGTGCACTCCGGCGACTCGGCGGCGGTGCTGCCGCCGCTGCGCCTGCCGGCGACCCAGGTCGACGCGATGCGCGACGTGGCGCGGCGCCTGGCGCTGCGGCTCGGGGTGGTCGGGCTGATGAACGTGCAGTTCGCCATCCACGAGGGTCGCCTCTACGTGCTGGAGGTCAACCCGCGGGCGTCGCGCACGGTGCCGTTCATCGCCAAGGCGGTGGGGGTGCCGCTGGTCGGGATCGCCTGCCGGGTGATGGCGGGCGAGCGCCTGGCGGACCTCGGCTTCACGGAGGAGCCGGCGGTGCCGGGGGTGTTCGTCAAGGCACCGGTGTTCCCGTTCCGCCGCTTCCCGGACGTCGATCCGGTGCTCGGGCCGGAGATGAAGTCGACCGGCGAGGTGATGGGGGTCTCGGCCTCCGGCCGCTTCGGCAGCGCCTTCGCCAAGGCGTGGCTGGGGGCGGGCGAGCGGCTACCGCTCGCCGGCTCGGCGTTCCTCTCGGTGCACGACCGCGACAAGGCGGCCCTGGTGCCGGTGGCGGAGGGGCTGGCGCGGCTCGGCTTCCGGCTGCTGGCCACCGAGGGCACGGCGGCCTACCTCGCCAACCGGGGGCTCGACGTCGAGCGCGTCCGCAAGCTCCACGACGGCCGCCCCCACGTGGGCGACCTGCTGATCAACCGCGAGATCGCCCTGGTCGTCAACACCCCCCTGGGCCGCGCCTCCCACGAGGACGACACCCACATCCGCCGCCTGGCGCTCAAGCACGGCATCCCGTGCATCACGACGCTCTCCGGAGCCTCGGCGGCGGTGGAGGGAATCGAATCGATGCAGACCGACGGCCTGAGCGTGACGCCGCTGCAGGAGCTGTACGGGCGCATGGGGCCACTCTAGGGTAAGAAAGCAAGGGAGGAACCGAATTGTCCGACGTACATTCGCTGCTATCTTCGCTGCTCGATGAGCGAGGATTGAAGAAGGCGCTAGAAATTATTGAGAATTTAGAGGACGCGCACGGCTTTGGCTGGCGTGCTGTTGGTGGGCGAGAGAATAACTATGGCACTATCAACATTGGCAGTGACCCCGGCCTAGCGCTGGTGGAGCGGGTAACAAACGCAATTGATGCTGTTATCGAACGCGAAGCACTGAGGAGTGGGGGGGCAATCTCTACGCCCGCGAACCCTCGGGAGGCGGCAGAAAAATGGTTCGATATTCCTGCCGGGCATGTTAAAAATCTACAAATCGGCGCACGGCAGAATCTCGCGGATCAAGTGCGGATAATTTTGAGCGATGGTAATCGGGTCCGCCAGCCTACAGTCGAGATCCGGGACCTCGGCATAGGGCTGGAACCTGCTCAGATCCCAGTGACGATCCTGGGCTTAAACGAGGGTAACAAGGTTGATAAACCGTACCTAGCGGGCGCCTACGGTCAAGGAGGGTCGACTGCACTCGCATTCTCGCCAGAAGGCACCTTAATTGTTTCTCGGCGACAGCCCTTCATCCCTGATGCAGCGGCAGTGATAGCGGTTACGTTTGCCAGGTACAATGAGTTGGACCCCCGTAAAAACAAAAATGGGCGTTATGAATATCTGGTTACCCCGAGTCGCGAGGTGCCGTCGGTCCCTATCGGCGCCGCCCCTGGCTTCGATCCGGGCACGGCTGTGGTGCACTTCAATCTTCAGGTTGAACAATATGCGGCCAGGATGACGCAGTTAACGGGAAGCTTTTGGTGGCTTCTTCAGAATGCACTTTTTGATCCGGTGCTGCCGTTCTGGGTAGAGGAACGTCGCAAGCGGTATGTTCAGCAAAAAGGAGAGGCAGATCGCCGCACAATCGCCGGCAACCACACGCGTCTCTCAGAGGATGCGAAGGACAAAGTTGAACACGCCGATACGGTCGACGTTAGGGTTCATGATAGCCGAGGCGATTTTGTTGTGCGTGTTCATTATTGGGTGCTCAGAGAGCCTGAGGATCAAAAGCGTTCGCGGCCGATTGACGCTTATGTCGATCCGTATCAACCCGTCGCATACACCTACTTTGGTCAGACTCATGGGACCGATGATCACCGTTTTACAACGGAACGCCTGGGGTTGCCGTATCTCGCCAAGTATTTAATACTGCAAGTTGAGTTGGATCGGATTTCCCCCTTTGCTCGGCGAGAGTTGCTTTCGACTACTAGAGATCGACTGAAGCAGTCGTCCGCTCATACAGAGATGCGAGAGCAGCTGTCGGCAGCCTTGGGTGAGGATGAGGATTTAGTTAGGCTCAACAATGACCGGAAGGAGAGCATTCTCTCGCGGTTCTCCGAGAGCGAGCGACAGAAGATGCGAGAGCGCTTTGCCAAGCTGATGGAGCGTCATCTCGCTGGTACCGACGCTCAGGTCCCTGGAAAAGGGGACGAACGCGGGGGGCGGCCTCCAAAGCCTCAAACGCCAAGCGGCCCTCCTGCCCCTCTTCCAACTTCGGATGAACCGACGTTTTTGCGCATTTCGAATGCCCAGGTCCCGATACCAGTCAGAATCGATCGTTCAGCTTTAATTCGGCTGGAAAGTGACGCGCCTGACGGTTACTTGACCGCACATCCCCACGCTCATTTGGTAATGACTACCGAACCTGAAAGCCAGCTAAAACAAGCGAGTCGCTCTGATTTTCGCGGCGGGCGTTCGCGACTTGTGGTGAGGCCGCCGACCGAAGCTAGAGTTGGGGAGTCGGGTTCACTAACTGTCATCCTCTTTAGTCCTTCGGGGCAGCAGTTTACTGCCCGCTCAAGATACAAGGTGGTGCAGCCTCAGGATCATGAAACCGCCGGTGACTCGCGGAAGGCACAAGTGAAGGCTCCTGAGCCGGTCCCAATTAGGAAAGACCAATGGAATGCGCTCGGATGGAATGAGGCTAGCGTTGCAGAGGTACGCCAAGACTCGAGTGGGGCTCGCATCTTGGTGAATATGGACAATAGACACCTTAGGCGATTGTTGGAGGCCGGTGGCTATAAGGAGGTTGGCCACAGGCGAATGGAAAACAGTTTTCTGATGTATGTAGCCTTTTTTGCGTGGCTGCGCCATTCAAGACCCGGAACGATTGAACTAGCGGGCCAGGCATTTGAGGAGTACACTGAAACTGAACTTGATCGCGCCGCTCAGACTGTGGTGCACAGCATTAGTGCAGCAGGTCGACTGGAAGATTAGCAGGTGGCCAAGCACCCACTGCATAGTCTCTGTAGTTATCTCGGTGGGTTTCCGCCGCACGTCCCCCGTGAACTGTTAGCGAGGTGGGTGGAGCCTGCCGCTACTGTCTTGGATCCCTTTTGCGGTGGCGGAACGACGTTGCTGGAGGCCGCCGCTTCGGGACGGTGTTCCATTGGTTTTGATCTCAATCCATTAGCCGTGGCGATCTCTCAAGCGAAAACCCAGGATGTGATGCTTGACGACGTGCTGTTTCGGTTGAATATCTTAGCTGGTGACTTTCCGGGTGCTATAGACTTGGCGGGAGTTCCTGAGGAGATCCAGATATTTTATCATGACCGCACAATAAGCCAGCTCTTGTATCTCAGGGAGTGCTTGGATGGCACCCCTGAAGATGTTTTTATTCGAGGGGCAGTTTTGGGTATTATGCACGGTAAGTGGAGGCGGGATGGATCGAGTGCGTATCTGTCGATAGACATGCCCAACACCTTTAGTATGTCGCCTGACTACGTGCGTCGCTTTGTAATAAAAAATAAATTGGCAAAGCGGCCAGTTGATGTCTTTTCGCGGCTTAGGGAGCGGGTGAGGTGGCTACTCAGGGAGGGCCCTGCCGCCAGAAGTTGTGCTGCGTTGGTCGCGGAGGCGGATGCTACCAATCTGTCGCAGGCTTTAGAAAGGCTGGGTCGGAGGAATGTTGATGCCATTCTAACCTCCCCGCCTTACCTGGGTGTCCTTCGCTACGGAGCGTTCAACTGGCTCCGTTTGTGGTTCCTTGACTGCGATGCGAAGGCGGTCGACGCTCGGCTGGACGCAACCGACTCCTTGGATAAATATCTGTCCTTTTTTCTTTCATTTCTTATTGCCGCGGCGGCGACGCTAAAGTCCGGATCCCCGTTGATTTTAGTGGTCGGGGACGTAATCGAAGATGGTCAGCACATTGAGCTAGCGGCGCGAGTGTGGGAAGAGCTGAAAGGCGTCACGCCCTTTAGTCTCGAGGCGATGTTCACTGATGACTTTGATGAAAATGGGAAGACGACACGGATATGGGGCGAAGAACGCCGTGGTCGCGCTACGCCCCGGGACCGTATCTTAGTTCTTAGGCGCAGCTGAAAGGGAGCACCATGTTTCGGCCACTGGTATGGCTAATAGTTACCCCTCTGCACCGAGCGGCTTCGCCGTCCGCTTCACCCATCGCGGTGCCGCATCCACCGCCTGGCGCAGCATCAGGTTGAGCTGGCCGGCGCCGTGTTGGACGTGGCGCAGGCTGTAGAGGTGGACCTCCAGGCGCGGCATGGGCAGCCAGTCGAAGCCGGAGGGGCGGCGGGCCTCCTCGGCGGTGAGGGCGGCGATCGTCTCGCGGCACTTGCGGCGGCCGTGCTCCAGGTAGGCGCGGATCTCGGCCTGGGTGTACGGGCGCTCGGGCAAGACGTCCGCCTCCAGCTCGTCGAGCGTGAAGGGCGGCGGCGGGGCGAAGCCGTCGAGGCCCGGGGAGAGATAGAGGTCGAGATAGAAGAGCGTGTGGTAGGCGAGATACCAGGGCTCGACGCTCCGCGAGCCGTCGTACCACAGCTCCTCCGGGCAGGCGGCGATCGCGTTGTCCAGCATGTCGATCGCCGCCCCGAACTGCCGCCACAGCGCTTCTCTCGAGTCGGCGTCCATGCCCGCAGTAGATCAAATTCTCGCCGGCGAGCGGCGCGGGCAATGGTCGCGGTCGCCCTGGCTCCTACCGCCGCTTCGCCCGCAGCTCCGCCAGGAAGCCGCGGATCGCGTCCAGGGTGCCGGCGCTCGACCAGGCGGCGACGAGGTCGTCCAACTCGTCGGCGACGTCCGTGAGCCCCTGGTGCTCGCGGAGCTGGCGTTTGGTGGCGGCGAAGGCGGGCGGCGGGACGGCGGCGAGGCGGTTGGCGACCTCGAGGGCGCGGGCGGCCAGCTCGCCGGGGCTCACCAGCTCGTGGAGCAGACCGTGGCGATGGGCCTCGGCCACCGGCATCGGCTCGGCCAGGTAGAGCATCGGCTCGCGCAGGTGCACCGGAGTGACCGCAAGCACCATCGCCTGGGCGATGCGCGGAAACGGCACCCCCACCTTGAGCTCGGTGAAGCCGATCGTCGCCGGGCCTGTGACGCCGATCCGGTAGTCGCAGCCGCAGGCGGTCACGAAGCCGCCGGCCAGCGCGTGGCCGTTCAGCGCCGCCACCAGCGGGCGCGGGAACTCGACCAGCTGGTGGAACAGGGCGCACAGCTCGGCCAGGAAACGCTCCCGGTACTCGCCCGCCTCCTCGACCAGCCGGAAGAGGTCGACCCCGGCGGAGAACACCGAGCCGGTGCCGGTGAGCACCACCGCCGATCCCGCCGCCTCCGCCGTCGCGAGCTCCTGCGCCAGCGCCGCGACCAGCTCCCGGTCCAGGGCACTCACCTTGCCGTGGGCCAGGCGCAGCACCGTCACCGCCGATTCCGTCCCTTCTCCGTGCCTTTCTCGTTCGATCATCGCTTCCTCCTCGGTGGCCGAGCTTAACCGCCGGCGCGGGCCCGCGGGACGCGGTGCGTCGTGCGCCCGGCCGGCGGATGGGTTAATCTGATCGTCACCATGCATTCGAAGAGGTCGCGCCCCGAGGAGGTGCTGCACCGGCTGGAGGCCGAGGGCGGGCTGGCGCCCGGCGTGGCGGCGCGGGTGCACCGGCAGACCGGTGTACCCGAGGCCGACGTCTACGGCGTCGCCTCCTTCTACTCGCTGCTGCGCGATCCGCAGGCGGTGCGCGTGTGCGACGGGCTGTCGTGCCGGCTGCACGGCGCCGAGCGGCTGATGGCCGACCTCCAGGCCACCGGCACCGCCGCCGTGTGGTCGTCCTGCCTCGGGCGCTGCGACATGGCACCGGCGCTGTGGAACCCGGCCGGCGAGCCGGCGGCGCCGCGCACGGCGCTGACCCCGAGCAGCCCGGATCTCGCCATCGATCTCGCCGCCCCCGACGTCCTCGACTACCGGGCGCTGGCCGCCGCCGCCGAGCGCGGCGCCGCCTGGGTGATCGACGAGCTGGAGGCCTCCGGCATCACCGGCCGCGGCGGCGCCGGCTTCCCGGCCCACGTCAAGTGGCGCGGCGTCGCCGGCCAGGCGGAGCAGGAGCGCTACGTGGTGCTCAACGCCGACGAGGGCGAGCCCGGCACCTTCAAGGACCGCGAGGTGATGCTGCGCCGCCCCCACCGGGTGATCGCGGGGCTCGCCGTCGCCGCCCTGGCACTGGCGGCGCAGGAGGTGTGGATCTACGTTCGCGGCGAGTTCGGCCGCGCCCGCCGCGCCCTGGAAGCGGCGCTGGCCGCCGCCCGCGAGGCCGGCGCGCTGGGCCCCGTCGAGCACGTCGCCTGGCACTTCGCCGACGGCCACGGCGCCTACATCTGCGGCGAGGAGACGGCGCTGCTCGAGTCCCTCGAGGGCAAGCGCGGCATGCCGCGCATGAAACCGCCCTTCCCCGTGGCGGTCGGCTTCCGCGGCAAGCCGACGCTGATCCAGAACGTCGAGACCATCGCCTGCGTGCCGGCGATCCTGGAGCGCGGCGGCGCCTGGTTCCGCGCCGCCGGGCGCACCGAGCCGGGCACCAAGCTCTACTGCCTGTCGGGTCACGTGGCCCGCCCCGGCGTCTACGAGGCGCCGCTGGGGATCACGCTGGTCGAGCTCCTGGAGCAGGCCGGCGGGGTGATCGGGCGGCTCAAGGCGTTCTCTCCCGGAGGCGCCTCCAGCGGTTTCCTGCCCGCCGAGCGCGCCGACGTGCCGCTCGACTTCGCTTCTCTCGCCAAGGCCGGCTCGATGCTCGGCTCGGCCGGCATCGTGGTGCTGAACGATGCGACCGACATGGTGGAGGCGGCGCTCGCCCAGGCGCTGTTCTTCGAGGAGGAGTCCTGCGGCCAGTGCTCGCCGTGCCGCATCGGCACCCGGCTGCTGCGCCGGGCCCTGGAGCGCTACCGCGAGAGCCGTGACCCGGCGGTGCTGGCCGAGGTCGACGAGGTGTCCTGGGGGATGGGAGAGGCGAGCATCTGCGGGCTCGGCCAGGCGGCGTTCCTGCCGCTGGCGAGCGGCCTGCGCTATTTTCCGGAGGAGTTCGGCCGGACGGCATCGAATTCCGAGTCTGGAGGTCCGACATGAGCGAAAGCACCCGCAGGTCCGCGAGCGGCCGGTTCGTCGTGGTCGACGGCAACGAGGTTCCCTACCGCGAGGGCGAGACGGTGCTCTCCGCCGCCCGGCGCCTCGGCGTCGACATCCCCACCCTGTGCCACGACGACCGGCTGGAGCCCGCCGGCGCCTGCCGCATGTGCCTGGTGGAGGTCGAGGGACAGCGCCGCCTGCAGCCGGCGTGCGCCTGGCGCACCGAGCCCGGCATGGTGGTGCGGACCACGACGCCGCGGGTGGAGCGCAATCGCCGCTTCCTGCTCTCGCTCCACCTCGCCGACACCATCGCCGACCGCGCGGTGGCCGAGGACGCCAACCCGTCGCGCCTCCACGATCTCGCCGAGCGCCACGGCACGGCGGGGGAGTGGGCGCCGGTCGAATCTCCCCGGGCGGCCCGCCCGGGCGACGACAACCCCTACATCGCCTTCCGCCCGGACCGCTGCATCGCCTGCGGCCTGTGCGTGCGCTACTGCGACGAGATCGAGGGGGTGAGCGCCATCACGCTGGCCGAGCGCGGCGCCCGCACCACCATCGCCACGGCCGACGGGCGTTCGCTCACCGACACCACCTGCGAGCTGTGCGGCGGCTGCGTCGGGGTCTGCCCTACCGGGGCGATGACCGAGCGCCCGGCGCTCGCCCACGGCAAGGCGGAGCGCGACCTCGACAAGGTGCGCACCACCTGCAACTTCTGCGGCGTCGGCTGCCAGATCGATCTCGTGGTGGACCGCGAGGCGGAGCGCGTGGTGAAGGTGACGGCGCCGCCGCCGGGCACCACGGTCAACGACGGCAACCTGTGCGTCAAGGGCCGCTTCGCCTACGACTTCATCCACCACGAGGACCGCCTCACCACGCCGCTGGTGCGCGCCGAGGACGGGACGCTGCGCCCCGCCTCGTGGGACGAGGCCCTCGACCGCGTGGTGGCGGGCCTCCAGGGGGTCGCCGCCGAGCACGGCGCCGACGCGCTTGCCTTCATCTCCTCGAGCCGCTGCACGGGCGAGGAGAATTACCTGATGCAGAAGATGGCGAGGGCCGCCTTCGGCACCCACAACATCCATCAATGCGCCGCCACCTGACACGCTCCCACGGTCGCCGGTCTGGTGACCACGTACGGAGCGGGGGCGATGACCAACTCGATCCCGGAGATCCGGGACGCTGACTTCCTGTTCGTCATCGGGTCGAACACCACCGAGGCGCACCCGATCATCGCCATGGAGATGAAGCGGGCGGTACGCCGCGGCGCGAAGCTCGCCGTGGCCGACCCGCGCCGCATCTGGCTCACCGAGATCGCCGACTGGCACCTGCAGATCGCCCCCGGCACCGACGTCTGGCTCTTGAACGCGATGGCCCACGTGATCCTCTCCGAGGGGCTGGAGGACCGCGCCTGGATCGAGGCCAACACCGAGGGCTTCGAGGCGATGCGCGAGACGGCGCTGCGCTACACCCCGGAGGAGGCGGAGAAGGTCACCGGCGTACCGGCGGAGACGATCCGCGAGGTGGCCCGCGCCTACGCCACCACGCCCAACGCCGGCATCTACTACACGCTGGGCATCACCGAGCACACCACCGGCACCGACAACGTGTACGCGCTGTCGAACCTGGTTCTGATGACCGGCCACCTGGGCCGCCGCTCGGCGGGGCTCAACCCGCTGCGCGGCCAGAACAACGTGCAGGGTGCCAACGACGCCGGTGCCACGCCGGTCTTTTACCCCGGCTATCAGCGCGCCGGCGACCCCGAGGTGCGCGAGAAGTTCGCCCGCGCCTGGGGCGTGCCGCAGAGCGAGACTCCCGGGCTCAACCTCAACGAGATGATGAAGGCGATGAGCGCCGGCAAGGTGCGCGGCATCTACCTCATGGGCGAGGACATCGTGATCTCGGAGCCCAACGCCGCGCGGGTGGAGGAGGCGCTCAACGGCATCGACTTCCTGGTGGTCCAGGACATCTTCTTCAACGAGAGCTGCCGCTGGGCCGACGTGGTGCTGCCGGCCACCTGCTTCGCCGAGAAGGACGGCGTGTTCACCAACTCCGACCGCCGGGTGCAGCGGGTCCGCAAGGCGGTCGAGCCGCCGGGCGAGGCGCGGGCCGACTGGTGGATCCTCGCCGAGGTGATGCGCCGCGCCGGCCTCCGGCAGCCGGACTACGCCGACCCGGGGGAGATCTACGCCGAGATGGCGGCCCTGTCGCCGAAGTTCGCCGGCATCAGCCACCAGCGGCTCGAGCGCGAGGGCGGCCTGCAGTGGCCGTGTGCGGCGCCGGACCAGCCGGGCACGGAGTTCCTGCACCAGGGCGGGGTGCTGCGCGGCAAGGGGCTGTTCGAGGCGGTGGAGTACCGGCCGCCGGCGGAGTGCTCCGACGCCGAGTACCCGTTCATCCTCTCCACCGGCCGCACCCTCTACCACTACAACGCCGCCACCCAGACCCGGCGTAGCGAGGGGCTGGACCGGAAGCAGCCGGAATCCTTCGTCGAGATCCACCCCCGCGACGCCGCCGATCTCGGGGTGGCCGACGGCGCCCTGGTGGAGGTGGTCACCCGCCGCGGTCGGGTGCGCGCCCGGGCGATGCTCAGCCGCCAGGTGAAGCGCCACGTGATCTGGATGCCCTTCCACTTCGCCGAGTCGCGCACCAACTACCTCACCAACGACGCCGGCGACGCCGTCACCGGCACCGGCGAGTACAAGGTGTGCGCGGCGCAGGTCGTCCCCGTCGCCGGCGCCACGGCAGAGCAGCGCTTCCCGGGGGCGTGGGCGGCGGCGGAGTAGGGGCGGCACCCGCAGCCGATTCGCGCCAGGCGCGCCGCGTCGTCCTCGTTCGAGCTCGACCAGCTTCGGGCCATCCTCCAGGGCGGTATCCACGATGCGTACGCTCGCGCCGGTCAACTCCACGGTGGCCGGGCGAGGCGCTGAAGTGCTGGCTGGGATGTTGGGCTCTAGTGGCCGTTACAGGACGGCGAGGTGATGATTCCTCGCGCCACCGGAGACCACAGGCGCCGCGGTGGTGCATCTTGACGGGTGTCAGATAGCGCGCCAAGATGACACCCATGGTGAAGACCCAGGTCTATTTCCGAGCCGAGGAGCTGGAGGGCCTGCACCGGGTTGCCCAGGAGTCCGGAGGCGGCGTGGAATTACTTCCGCGGACGTAAGCTGCACAAGCTGTCGGCGGTCGCCACGAGCTTCGTCCTGATGAAGCGGGAGGGGATCCGCCTCGCCTTCACGTTCGACCATCATTTCGCCACCGTCGGCTACCGGATGGTGGGTTGAGCAGCCGGCACACGGATCCTGCGTGCTAGGTTTCTATTCTTGAGCAAGCGCAATCTCACCTTGGACGACGACCTCCTGGCCCGGGCCCGCGAGGTGGCGGCGCGGCGCAGACGAGAACGCTGGTGTCGACGAACGCCTCGCCCTCAGCGGGCATGGAGCTCGTCCCAGCGGGGCAGCGGCCGTCTCGAGAATCCCTTTTCCGGCCCCGATCGAGGAGCAGTGACATGAGCGAGTCTAGGACCGAGCGCGACAGCCTGGGGGAGATCGAGGTTCCGGCCTCGGCCTATTACGGGGCGCAGACGGAGCGGGCGCGGCGCAACTTTCCGGTGTCGGGGTTGGTGTTTCCGCACCGGTTCGTGGCCGCCATGGCGCGGCTGAAGCGCGAGGCGGCGCGGGTCAACGCGGAGATGGGGCTGGTGCCGGCGGAGGTGGCCGAGGCCATCGTCCAGGCCGCCGACGAGGTGATCGCCGGGCGCCACCGCGACCAGTTCCCCCTCGACGTCTTCCAGACCGGCTCCGGCACCTCGACCAACATGAACGTCAACGAGGTGCTGTCGAACCGGGCCATCGAGATCCTCGGCGGCGTGGTCGGCTCGAAGTCGCCGGTGCACCCGAACGACCACGTCAATGCCGGGCAGTCGTCCAACGACACCATCCCCACCGCGATCCACGTCGCCGCCTACGGTGCGGTGGCCGAGGACCTGGAGCCGGCGCTGGTCCACCTCGCCGAGACCCTGGAGGCCAAGGCCGCCGAGCTCGACGACGTGGTGAAGATCGGCCGCACCCATCTCCAGGACGCCGTGCCGGTGCGCCTCGGGCAGGAGTTCTCGGGCTACGCCGCCCAGGTGCGCTACGGCCTCGACCGCCTGGCCGCCGCTCGCGAGCGCCTCGCCGAGCTGGCCCTGGGAGGCACCGCCGTGGGCACCGGCTTGAACGCGCCGCCGGGCTTCGCCGACCGGGTGATCGCGGGCGTCGCCGAGGGGACCGGCCACCCGTTCCGCCCGGCACCCAACAAGTTCGAGGCGCTGGCCGCCAAGGACGCGGCGGTGGAGACCTCGGGCCAGCTCAAGACCCTGGCCGTGTCGCTCACCAAGATCGCCAACGACATCCGCTGGCTCGCCTCCGGCCCGCGCTGCGGCATCGGCGAGATCGAGATCCCGAGCCTGCAGCCGGGCAGCTCGATCATGCCCGGAAAGGTCAACCCGGTGATCCCGGAGTCGGTGCTGATGGTCTGCGCCCAGGTGGTCGGCAACGACGCCACCATCGCCGTGGGCGGCATGGCGGGCAACTTCGAGCTCAACGTGATGATGCCGGTGATCGCCTACAACCTGCTGCAGTCGATCGAGATCCTGGCCGCCGCCTCGCGCCTGCTGGCGGACCGCTGCGTGGCGGGCCTCGAGGCGCGCCGCGAACGCTGCGAGGAGCTGGTGGAGCGGTCCCTCGCCATGGTCACCTCGCTCGCCCCGAAGATCGGCTACGACGCCGCCGCCGACATCGCCAAGGAGTCGTGGAAGACCGGCCGCCCGGTGCGCGAGCTCGCCCGCGAGCGCCAGGTGCTGCCGAGCGACGAGCTGGAGCGCGCGCTCGACGCCCGCGCCATGACGGAGGGCGGCATCCAGGAATGATCGCGGCCCGGGGGGCCGCCGCCATGACCTCTTCCGACCCGAGTGCCGACTGCCCCGCGGCGCTGGCCGGCGCCCTGATGGCGGCCTTTGCCGACCGCACGGGCCTCACCGCTCCCGAGCCGGACGCCGAGCCGGACGCTCCCGGCGGGTCTTTCGGCCGGCCGGCGCCGCCGCTCCGGCGCTACCTGTGGACCGACGCCTTCGCCGTCTGCAATCTCCTGGCGCTGGAGCGCCGCACGGGCGATCCCTCCCACCGCCGCGGCGCCCTGCGCCTGGTCGACCAGGTCCACGAGACCCTCGCCCGCCACCGTCCGGACGACGAGCGCACCGGTTGGATCAGCGGCCTGTCCGAGCAGGAGGGGCGCCGCCGCCCCACCGCCGGCGGCCTGCGCATCGGCAAGGAGCTGCCGGAGCGGGCGCCCGGCGAACCGTACGACCCGGACCGCGAGTGGGACCGCGACGGCCAGTACTACCACTACCTGACGAAGTGGATGCACGCCCTGGCGCAGGTGGCGTCGGCGACGGGCGAGACGCGCTACCACCGCTGGGCCGCGGAGCTGGCTGCGGTGGCCCAGCGCCGCTTCACGGTGGACGGGCGGATGGCGTGGAAGATGAGCCTCGACCTCACCCGCCCGCTGGTCCCCTCGATGGGCCAGCACGATCCCCTCGAGGGTTGCGTCACCGCGCTGGTGCTCACCGCCACGGCCCCGGCGGTGCGCGGCTCCGACGGGGAGCCGGAACCGGACCTCGCCCCCACCACGGCCGCCCTGGCCGTGCTCTGCGAGCGGGGGCGCTGGGCCACCGAGGACCCGCTGGGCATCGGCGGCCTGCTCACCGACGCCTGGCGCCTGGCCCAGATCCTCCCGGCGGAGGCCGGGCCGGCGCCGTCGGAGGCGGAGCTGACCGAGGCCCTGCTCGCTCAGGTCCTGGCGGACTCGGCCCGCAGTCTCCACGCCTTCACCAGCCGCCCCGGTCTCGACCTGCCGGCCGACCGTCGGCTCGGTTTCCGCGAGCTGGGCCTCGCCCTCGGCCTCGCCGCGGCCGGGCGCCTCGCCGCCTGGAGCCGCGAGGCGCCGCGGGGCCGGCGCTGGCGCGAGCGGATCGAGCCGCTGGAGCCCTGGGTTGCGCTGGGAGCCCGGATCACGGAGTTCTGGCTCCAGCCCGCGAACCGCAGGGCCCCCACCTGGACCGGCCACCGGAACATCAACGAGGTGATGCTGGCCACGGCCTTGGTTCCCGAGGGCTTCCTGGACCTCCCCCGGTAGAGGCGGGGCCGGCTGGGAACGGCCACCCGGCCCGCCGGGCCTACGAAGCCAGGCAGCTCTCCAGAGCCTCCGCCACCGTCGAGGCGCTTCCGTAGCGCCGCTCCGGATCCTTCTCGAGGCACCGCAGCACGATCGCTTCCAACCGCGGCGGCACCCCCGGCGCGAGCTCGCGCAGGGGGCGGGGCTCGTCCTGGAGGGTCATCGTCAGCATCGCCTCGCGGGTCTCCGCCGCGAAGGGCCGGCGGCCGGAGGCGAGCTCGTAGAGGGTGGCGCCCAGGCCGTAGACGTCGGTGCGCGCCTCGATGCGCTCCGCCTCGCCCCGCGCCTGCTCCGGAGCCATGTAGGCCGGCGTGCCGACCACCCCCTGGGTGCGGTACGGCCGGTGACGACGGATCTCCTCGGCGATGCCAAAATCGATCACCAGCACCCGTCGGCGCCCGCCGGTGCCCGGCACCACCAGCAGGTTGCGGGGGTTGAGGTCGCAGTGGACGATGCCGCGACGGTGGATCTCGGCCACCGTCCGGCAGGCTTCGGCCATCAGCGCCACCGCCTCGTGCAGGGACAGGTGGGGTCGCTCGTCCTTCAGGGTGCGGGCGCCGGCGTACGGCATGGAGAACCACGGGTGGCGCCCCAGCATCCCCCGGGCGAGCACCGGCAGCACGCCGGGATGCTCCACTCGGGCCTGTAACCGCGCCTCCCGCAGCGGCTCGGCGGCGTCGCGGGGACCGAGTGGGAACTTGATGGCCACCTCGCGGCCGGCGCCGTCGACGGCGCGGAACACGCGGCCCATGCCGCCGGCGCCGAGGAGTTGCACGTTGCGGAACACGGACCAGCCGGCGAGCAGCCGGCCGGAAGGGCCCGGCGGCGGTGAACTGCCGGGCCCGGGGAGGACCTGCGTCGGCTCACCGGGGGCGACGGTGGGCCGCTGGGCCGGCTCCTCCCCGGGGAGGGACCAGATCACCGTCGGAACGACCGGTGATCCGCCCCAGGGCCGCCCCCAGCCCAGGCCACCGGCCGCCGTCCCCGGGGGGTTGGCGCAGGTGGCTTGCTGGGCTGGTGACGGTCCTCTCATCCCTCGGCGAAGCCGGTGAGGGGCACGGGCTTCTAGGAGGGAGTGGCGGCCGGGGGCGAAACGTTTCACCGGCGAACCGGCCGCCGCCCGACGAAAAGCGCCCGCCTCCCAAGAAGGCGGGCGCCGAGGGATCCTGTCCGGGGCGGTGCTACTCCGAGCTCATCGAGGCGTCGACCAGGATCCGGATCCAGCAGGATTCGACGTCCAGGACGACCACCAACGCGTCCGGCTCGTCGAACAAGCCAGTCCGGCAGTCGGTGTCGAGGATCGAGAGCCGGAAGCTGTGGCTGCCGGCGGTGGTGAAGCGCATCCAGGCCCCGGCCGGCAACCACGCCCGGACCGACTTCTCCTCGTTCTCGTCGAAGCCGGTCTGCTGGAAGTGGATCGGGATCTCGGTTCGGTTGTAGATCTCCATGTCGGTTCCCCCCGGGTCTAGGTGCAGGTACCGGTAGCGGTCGGCGCTGGGTTCACTTCGACGTCGGGCGGATTGGACCTGAGGTCGCGCACGGTGATCACCGTGGCGGGGTCGGTGAACTGCACCCAGTAGCAGCCCCCGAAATCGTTGGTCACGACGGCGATGTAGTCGAAACTTCCCGTCGGAGTGAACATCACCTCCGCAATCGGTGGCAGCGTGCCCCAGATCACGTCGTCCCCGGGGCCGGTGGCCGGAGGATCCTTGATCAGGGCGAGAAACTCGTCCAGCGTGTGGCCGCCGCCCCCTCCGGTCTGGTTGTAGTCGACGTCGTCTTCGGTCTCGTTGTCGATCTTCATCCCGATCTCCCGTTCGAAAAGGAAGGACCCCGGTGCCCTGTCCGGCGATGCCTCAGTGCCAGACGCCCTGCAGCGTGAACGGAGCCCAGTAATAGGGAGCGCTCCAGCGCTCCTCACGAACCATCGAAAGCTGCGCCTCCCGCAGCGCTGCGGCCGGCGGCAGGCCCGCATGGAGGATGCCGCCGTAGAAGCGGGTCATCACCTCGGCGGTGGCGCGGTCCTGCACGTCCCACAGGCTCGCCACCACGCGCGCGGCGCCCGCGTACATGAAGCCGCGGGTCAGCCCCACCAGCCCCTCCCCGCGCACCTCCTGTCCCAGCGCCGTGCTGCAGGCGCTCAGGGTCACCAGGTCGGCGTTGAGATCGAGGCCGTAGATGTCGTGGAGGCGCAGGAAGCCCTCCGCCGGACGGCCCGCCTCGTCGACCAACGACAGCACCAGCCCGGAGAGCTCCGGCACGTCGCCGTGGAGCACCCCGTGGGTGGCGAAGTGGACGAAGCGGTAGTCGGCCAGCCGGGGCCCGGTGACCGCCTCGCGGGAGGCGGCGAAGTCGAGGGCCACCAGCCGTTCGGACGGCGGCACCAGCTCGGCGATGCGCTCGCCCTCCTGGCGCGAGAAGCGCAGCCGCCGGTAGTCGAGGGCCGGGGGCGCCGCCCGGCGCTCGGCCGCGAGTTGCACGCCGCCGCCGGCGCCGGCCTGCTGCGCGGCGGCGCGCGCCACCCGGGGGTCCGAAGGGTGGAACACCGGATCGGCGAACACCGCCAGCAGGCGGCTGGGCGCGGTGCGCTCGGCCATCTCCTGGCGCAGCAGCACGGCCACCGAGGCCGACGGCAGGTTGACGATCTCGTGGGAGGCGATCAGCGGCTGCGGACCCGTCCCGCCGCCCGGCGAGGACGGGTCCGCGAGGGCCGCGAACGGCACCAGGTGCAGGGCGCCGTCGGCGACCACCACCAGGCGGCGGTCGCCGAGACGCCCGGCCGCGGGAGCGAGCACCATCTCCGACAGCGCCGCCGCCTCGGCGGCCAGCGCCGCGGCGCCGTCGGCCGTCGGCGCCGCGCTCAGGAGCTGGTGAAAGCGGCGCGCGCGCTGCTCGATGGCGGCGCGGCCGGGCAGCTCGTAACTGGTCAGCCCGTCGGTGCCGAGCACCCAGAGGAAGCTGCGCTCCTCGGCCAGGCTGTACTCGAGCAGCAGCGTGGCGTCGTCGGTCAGCACCCGGGTGCGCAGCTCGGCGGCGGACAGCGGCGCCGCGGTCAGCGCCGCCCAGCGCGGATCGGTGAGGCGGATCTCCGACTCCAGGAACTGCAGGTCGTTCTGCACCCGGCGGATCTCCAACTCCAGGCGCTCGATCTCCGCCGCGCCGCCGGACGGCAACGCCTGCGCCGTCTTGTCCTCGGCGTCGTCGAGCTCCAGGCGGCGCCGAGCGAGACCGTTGAGCTGGCGCCGCAGACCCTCCTCGCGGCGGGCGAGCTCCGGATCGAGGCCGCGGCGCAGCTCCATGCTGGCCTCGCCGAGCAGGTCGAGCAGGGTGCGCGCCCGCGCCCGTTCGCTGACCGCCAGCGCCTCGCCGTCCCATCCCGCCGCACCGTCGCGGCGGTGCAGCTCCATCAGCAGGTCGATCAGCTCCTGGTAGTGCTCCTGGCGGTGGGCGAGGTAGCTGGTGCGCAGCTCCTGGACGGCCACCGCGCGGCGCACCTGTTCGCTGCGGTCGAGGGCCTCCTCCAGGGTCTCGCGGGCGGCATCGAGGCGCCCCAGGGCGCGCTCCGAGCGGGCCCGCTGCAGCAGGTCGCCGACCACCGTCAGGCTGCCGGTGCCTTGGCTGAAGGCGAAGGCCGCCGCGAAGTGCTCCAGCGCTTCGGCGTGGCGGCCGCGGCGCGCTTCCACCCGGCCCAGGTAGTGGCGCAGGCGCGCCACCTGGGGGCGCAGACTCTGGCCCTCGGCGCGGGCCAGGCTCTGGCGCAGGTGCTGCTCGGCGGCGGCCAGGCGGTCGGCTTCGAGCTCCGCCACGCCGACGGCGAGCAGCACCTGGATCTCGGCCTGCGGATCGTCGACCCGCTCCAGGGCGGCGAGGGCCCGCTCGAGGTGGGGCAGGGCCTCGGCGGGACGGTCGCGCAGCACGAAGGTCCACGCCAGGTTGGACAGCGCCAGCGCCTCGGCGCGGGGGTCGTCGCTCTCGCGGGCCAGCGCCACGCTCTCGGTGAAGAAGTGCTCCGCCTCGTCGTTCTCGCCCATCAGGTGGTGCAGGTTGCCGATGTTGCTCACCGCCACCGCCTGGGCGCGGCGATTGCCGCTGTCGCGGGCGATCTCGCGCACCTCGCGGTAGCTGGCGAGGGCCTCCTGCACCCGACCCTGGTACTCGTAGACGGTGCCCAGGTTGTTCAGCGCCCCGGTCAGCACCGAGCGGTCGCCGTCGGAGCGGGCGATCTCGAGGGCGCGTTCGAAGTGACCGACCGCCTCCTCGACCCGGCCCAGGTGGATCAGCAGCATTCCGAGATTGTTGAGCGAGAGCGACTCGCCACCCCGGTCCTCCAACGCGCGGTGCAGCTCGATCGCGCGAGCCAGCTCGGCCAGGGCCGCGGGATAGTCGCCGCGGCGGCGGTGGAAGGTGCCGGCGCTCTGGTAGGCGAAGGCGAGATCGTCGGTGGCGCCGGCGTCCTCGAGCCGCGCCAGGGCCTCGCGGAAGCGGCGGTCGGCCTGCTCGCCGTCGCCGGCCCGTACCGCCGCGCGGGCGAGGTGGAGCAGCGACTTGCCCTCGCCGGCGGCGTCGCCGGCCTCCCGCCACAGGGCGAGGGCCTCCTCGAAGGCGGCGGTGGCGGCCTCGGGCTCTTCGAGCACGCTGTAGAGCCGGGCGAGGTCGTGGAGCACCCAGGCCTGTCGCCGCCGATCGCCCAGCTCGCGCCACAGCGTCGCGGCCTCGCGGTGGGCGGCCACGGCGCGCCGCCGCCGCTCCGGATCGCGGGTGGTCCAGGCGAGCAGGGAGGCTTCGTACTGGGCGCGCTCGGCGGCCACCCGGCGCTCGTCGCCCGGGGCGGCGGGGCGCCGCGCCTCGAGACGCAGAAGGTAGCTGCCGGCGCTATCCTCCCCCGCCACCACCTCCAGCCGATGCAGGCCCGCCGCCCCGGCCAGGTAGGAGAGGGTCTCGGCACCCCACTCCCCGCTGGTGCTGTCGATCTCGGCCGCCGGCATGCCCGCCGCATCGAGCAGCCGCAGCGACAGGTCGACGCCGCGCTGGTCGACGATCACGCGCAGGAAGTCACCGGCGGCCAGCATCACCGTCCAGGCGTGGGCGGCGGGGCCGGCGATGCGCCACTCGGCGGCGGCACCGAGGGGCGGCAGCGCCGCCGCCTCGGGTGCGGCGCCGGGGCCCGGCTCGGCCGGGCGTGCGGTCTCGGCTGGGCCGCCTTCGGGGAGCTCGGCCCGGGGCTGCTTTTCAGCCGTGATCGGGAGGGCGGCCAGCAGGCAGAGCATCGCCGCGGCCAGGAGCGAGCGGAGCGACGGCGGGGGCTGGAGGCGACCGTGCCGCATCATCGAGACATCCTGCAGGTTACCGAGTGGTCCCCATGCTAGAAGCGAGGGCGGCGCGTGTAAAGCGCGGGAGTCGCGGAGCAACTCCGCCGGCGGCGCTCAGCGCCGCACCGGACCGCGCACGACCTCGATCTCGAAGGCGCCCACCAGCTCGGCGCGGTCGCCGTCGGCGAGGCCCTCGACCAGCACCTCGTGGCGGCCGGCGACCAGTGCCTCGGCCGGTACGGTGACCGCGACCACCGGTCCGGCGTCGGTGGCTGTCTGTTCGGCGCCGGTGCGGCTCCACACCTCGCTGCCGGTGGGGCCGAGCAGGCGCACCCGGTAGGCGGGGTAGCCCTCGTCGCCGCCGGTGTCGAGCTGGAGGTGCACCAGCTCGGCCTGCGGCGGCACCGCCAGCTCGCGGACGCCCCGATCCGAGCGGGTGGCGAGGGCCAGCAGGAAGCTCACCGCGACCGGCTCGCTGGCGGCAGCCTCCGTCTCCAGCCGGGCCAGCTCGGCAGCCAGGTGGTCGGCGCGCTGGCGCACGGCGGCGAGCTCGGAGACGGTGCCGGCAGCGGGCTCCTCGGCGTCTTCGCCTCCGGAGTCGGCGGCGGCTCGACGAGCCTCGGCGAGCTGGCGTTCCAGCGCGGCGATCTCGGCCTCCTGGGCCTCCGCAGCCGCCTGCTCGGCCTGCATCGTCTCCACCCGCTCCTCGAGCTGCGCGGCGCGCCAGCCGAGCCAGCCGGTGAGCGCCACCAGCACGACGAAGGCGCTCGCGGCGGCGAGGCGCAGGGCCGGGCGGGGGAGCCAGCCGAAGACGCGCCGCGCCGGCCGGGGAGCATTGCGCGCCGCGTGGCGCGCCTCTTCGGCCAGGACCCGGGCGAAGGCGATCCGCTCACCCATGCCCTCGCGGCCGAGGTGGCGCGCGGCGAATTCGGCGTGGTCGCGGCGGTCCAGATCGCCCCGGGCGTACTCCTCGATCAGCTCGTCCTCGGCGGCGAGCACGGCCTCGTAGGCGTCGTCGTCGGCCAGGAGCCCGGCCTCGAAGCGATCGCGCTCCCGATCGTCGAGCCTACCCAGCAGGTAGCGGCGGGCCTGGTCGTGGCGGCTGTCGAGTGTGCTCATCGCGATCGTCTCCCTCGGTTGGCGCCGGACCCATCCCGACTTCCACCCTGGAGTGACGTGGCCGTTGAATTCATTTCACATCGACGCACTGTCGCACGCAGTCTTCCAGCTTCGCGCGCAGGCGATGGGCGCGGATGCGGAGTGCGTTGATCGGCACGCCGAGGTCGTCCGCCAGGCGCTTGCGGTTCTCGATGCGGGCCCCGCCCTCGCCGCTGTGGTAGCGCAGCAGCAGGTCGCGCTGCCGCGGGTGGAGCTCGCCGAGGCACTGCTGCAGACAACGCATGCGCTCGTCGTCGGAATCGTCGGGTTCGGGCTCGCGCACTTCGCGCCCCATCTCGGCGACGGCCGCTTCCTGCCGCTTCTGGTCGCGCAGGAGCTCCTTGAACACGAGATAGGCGACGCTGCAGGCGTAGCGGAAGGGGTCCTCGGTGCGCAACTCCAGCCCGCCGGCGGCCTTGTGGGCCACCCGGTTCATGGTTTCGTCGACCAGCTCGTCGGGGCGCGGGCAGCCGCGCCATTCGAACAGGCGCAGCAGCTTGGCGCGAATGCGCTCGTACTCCCGCGCCGCGGTGTCGCGGTCGGGACCGAGGAGGTCGAGAAGCCCGGCGAGGGCGTCGGGGGTCAACGCCCACCGCTCGCCCCGGGCCGCGCCGCCCCCGCGGCTGGTGGACTCGTGAGTCGCCATGTCGATTACGCAGACATTGTAACCGCCTCCGGCACGGACCGGGAGCCGGGGCCGGTGTGCAGGTGGGTAAGATCGTGGCGATGAGCCCCCCGCGGGTGCGCCGCATCCTGCACTGCGATATGGACTGCTTCTACGCCGCGGTCCACATGCGCGACGACCCGTCGCTGGCCGGCCGCCCGGTGGTGATCGGCGGCGATCCGGGTGGGCGCGGCGTGGTGGCGGCGGCGAGCTACGAGGTACGCCGCTTCGGCGTGCGCTCGGCGATGCCGGCGGCGGAGGCGCGCCGGCGTTGCCCCGAGGCGGTGTTCCTACGCCCGGACTTCCCGCGCTACCGCCGGGAATCGCAGGCGATCTTCGCCATCCTGCGCGAGCTGACGCCGCGGGTGCAGGCGGTGTCCATCGACGAGGGCTATCTCGACGTCACCGACCACCTCGAGCCCTTCGGCAGCGCCACGGCGGTGGCCCACGAGGTCCGTCGGCGGGTGCGCGAGGAGCGCGGCTTGACGGTGAGTGTCGGCGTGGCGCCCAACAAGCTGGTGGCCAAGATCGCCTCGGACCACGGCAAGCCGGACGGCCTCACCGTGGTGCGTCCCGGCGAGGTGGCGGCCTTCCTGGCCCCGCTGCCGGTGCGGCGCCTGCACGGGGTGGGCCCCGCCACCGAGCGGGCGCTGGCGGACCTCGGCGTGACCCGGGTCGCCGAGCTGCGCCGCCTGCCGGCCGACGTGCTCACCGCCCGCTTCGGCAGCCACGGCCGGCTGCTGTGGGAGTACGCCCGGGGCCTCGACGCCCGCGAGGTGGAGACCGCCACGGAGCGCAAGAGCCTCGGCACCGAGAACACCTACGAGCGCGATCTCACCCGCCGCGCCGAGATGGAGGCCGAGCTGGTGCGCATGGCCGAGGAGGTGGCCGGTGGCCTGGTGCGGCGCGAGATCGCCGGCCGCACGGTGACGCTGAAGGTGCGCTACTCGGACTTCACCACCATCACCCGCTCGCGCACCCTCGCCTCGCCGACCGCGGCGGCGGCGGAGATCGGCACCCACGCCCGCGACCTGCTGGCCCGCACCGACGCGGCGCGGCGGCCGGTGCGGCTGCTCGGGGTGACGATGTCGAATCTGGCCACGGGGGAGGGCGAGCAGCTCGTGCTGCCGCTGGCGCCGCCGGCCGGCTTCGCGGGTGATAGCCTGCCCCCGAAGGAGGCGAGCCGATGAACGGTCCCCGCACGATCCACTCCGCAGGCCATCCCGAGCCCCGAGCCACCCGGTCCACCGCCAGCGCCCCGTCGCGCGCCACCTCCGAAGAGCGCTCCACCACCGGGGAGCTGATCGCGCGGTTGCGCTCGGCGGTGCGGCTGGACGAGGAAGCGGCCATCGCCCATCGCATCGAGGAGGATCTGACGGAGCTGATCGAGGCCGGTCTGGAACTGCCCGAGCCGCTCACCCGTCCGCTTCCCGACACCTACGCGCGGCGCCTGCTCCACCGCGAGCCGGACGGTAGCTTCTCGGTGGTGGTGATGACCTGGGGAGCGGGGCAGCGCACGCCGATCCACGACCATGCCGGCATCTGGTGCGTCGAAGGCGTGGTCGACGGGCGCATGCGGGTGGAGCGCTTCGAGCTGGTCGACGAGGAGCCCGGCGGCCGTTGCCGCTTCGCCGAGCGCGGCGCGGAGACGGCCGGAGTCGGCTCCTCCGGCGCCCTGATCCCGCCCTTCGAGTACCACGTGCTGGCCAACGCGCTGGACGATCGACGCTCCGTGACCCTGCACGTCTACGGTGGCGACATGGACCACTGCTGCACCTTCGAGCCGGCCGCCGACGGCCACTGGCAGCGGCGCGAGCACCGGCTCTCCTTCCACGACGACTAGCGGGCGCCGCCGCCCGGTGGCACGCCCGTTGCTGTCGAAGCGTCTCAGCGGTACCAGGGCATTCCGGTCGTCGCACGCCGGTGGTCGGCACGGCCGGCCGCGGGTGCCCGAACCACGAAAAGGAGAGCCACCATGCTTCTGAAGTGGGCATTGATCGCCGCAGTCGTCGCGCTGATCCTCTGGCTGCTCGGCTTCACCGGAGCGGCGGGGACTTTCGCCGGAATCGCGCAGTTCCTGCTCTGGGCCTTCGTCATCGTCTTCCTGGTGCTGCTGGTCCTCCACTTCTTGCAAGGCCGAAAGGTGGTCTGAGTGCGCTCGGGAGGCGCGGCTTGCCGGTTCCGGTGAAGCACCTGGTGCCGCGGGAGGACCGCGACTCCGAGCCGTCTCTGGGCTCGGCCGCGGGAGCCCTGCGGCCCGGGCGCCGACAGCGCGCCTCCTCGATCCGCTCCATGGCCCTCACGGGCCTGTTCATCCTCGCCGTCTTCTACACCCTCTACTTCGCCCGGCTGTTCCTGCTGCCGGTGGTGGTTGCGGTGCTGCTCAACCTGCTGCTGGCGCCGGTGATCCAGGCGCTGACTCGCATCCGCATCCCACCGGCGGTGGGGGCGGGCATCGTGGTGCTGGCGCTGCTCGGCGTGATCGGCGGGTCCGGCTACCTGCTGGTCGGGCCGACCACCGAATGGCTGAACCGGGCTCCCACCAGCTTCGCGCGCATCGAGGAGAAGCTCGAGCAGCTACGCCAGCCGGTGGAGCGGGTGAACCGGGCGACCCAGGACATCCAGAAGCTCGCCGGCGGTGGCTCGGCCGCGCGGCAGGAGGGCACCGAGGTCACGGTGCGCCGGCAGAGCCTGCCTTCGGTGCTGTTCGAGAGCGCCACGGCCATCGTCACCGGCCTCGCCGTCACCCTGGTGCTGCTCTACTTCCTGCTTGCCTCGGGGGACCTGTTCCTGCGCAAGCTCATCCGCGTGCTGCCGACCCTCGACGACAAGAAGCGGGCGGTGGACATCGCCAACCAGCTCCAGAGCGACATCTCCCTCTACCTGTCCACGATCACCGTGATCAACATCGTCCTCGGGATCGCGGTGGGTCTCGCGATGCACCTGCTCGGCATGCCGAACCCGATGCTGTGGGGCGTCATGGCGACGGTGCTCAACTTCATACCCTACATGGGGGCGATCGTCGGCATCCTGGTGATCGCGGTGGTGGCCGCCCTCACCTTCACCGGCGTCGGCGCCATCCTGCTGCCGCCACTGGCCTACTTCGGCCTCACCGCCACCGAGGGCTACTTCGTCACACCCCTGGTGCTGGGACGGCGCCTGACGCTCAACCCGGTGATGATCCTGCTCGGGCTGATCTTCTGGGGCTGGCTGTGGGGGGTGCTCGGGGCGGTCCTGGCGGTGCCGATGCTCGCCTCGTTCAAGATCTTCTGCGACCACATCAAGCCGCTCGAGCCGATCGGCGAGTTCCTGGGCAGCTAGCCCGCTTCCGGGCTTCCGCCGGCGGGTCCTTCAGCTTTCCGGGCCGGCGTCGTCGCGGAAGCGGTCGATCTCGCGGCGCTCTTTCTTGGTCGGGCGGCCGGCGCCGCGCTCGCGCCGCGCCGGCGGCACCCGCATCAGCCGCTGCAGGGGGTCGGGCTGGGGCGGCGGCGGGCTGAGGTCTTCGTAGAGCTCGGCGGCGGCGGCCTTGGCGACCGGCTTGTCGCGTAGCTCGCGCACCACCAGGATGCGGGTCCAGTCGCCCTTCTCGACCTCGATCCGGTCGCCGATCTCGACCCGCCGGTGGGGCTTGGCGGATTGGCCGTCGACCCGCACGCGGCCGCCGACGCAGGCCTGGGTGGCCTGGGTGCGCGTCTTGAACATGCGCGCCACCTGGAGCCATTTGTCGAGGCGCACTTCCATGGGCGCGCAGTGTATCGTCGGGCCATGATCCGCATGTCGCCGGAGCAGTTCGAGGAGCTGGTGGCCGAGGCGTTGGACCAGTTGCCGGAGGAGTTCGCCGACCTGCTGGACAACGTGGTGGTGCAGGTGGAGGAGGAGCCTTCCGCCGACGACCTGGCCGAGGTCGGCATGGAGCCCGACGAGGAGGGCGAGCTGTTCGGTATCTACCACGGGGTCAACCAGCTCGAGCGCGGCTTCGAGTACTCGGCCCTGCCGGACCGCATCGCCATCTTCCGCGGCCCCATCCTGCGCGCCTGCGCCAGCCGCCGCGAGGTGGTGCGCGAGGTGCGCGACACGGTGATCCACGAGCTGGGGCACTACTTCGGGATGGAAGAGGACCAGATGCCTTACTAGGCCGCCGCCAGGGACGGCGTGCCGCGAGGCGTGCTGACCCGGCGGGAGGGGTGGCCGTTGCGCTGGGCGGGTGGAGGTGGTGGGGCTGCGGACGCGGGGCGACTCGGTAGGGATCAACGGCTGGCCCCGCTCTGTTGAGCCGGCTGCCATCGCCGGTGGCTCCATCACCGACCGGAGCGACGCCGGCTCAAAGGCCGCTGCCCCACCACCTCCACCCGCCCGGTCGCTCCAGCGGCCACCCCTCCCGCCTCCGGAGGTGGTGGAGGAGAGGAAAACCCAAACCCCAGGACCCGACCCCAGGCCCGGTCCTGGAAGCTGGTCGGTCCAGGGGCCACCCTTCGCCTGGGGGGATCCCGTCCCACCGGGTCGCTTCTTCTCGAGCCAGGCTCATGCAAAACGCTGGTAGGAGCTCCAGGGCGAGCGCCTGGCGGAGACGATCTGCAAGGAACTCGGCGCCGACGCCGAGGCGAGCGCCCCGCGTCAGCGCGCGCGGAGCGCGTCGAGCTTGCTCTCCCGGTCCGCCTCGATCTGGCGGCGCTCGCGGCGGTAGTCCTCCTCCTCGGCCTCGCGGGCGGTGGGGTCGGCGAGGCGCTTCAGGCGGTCGCGGTGGAGGATCTCGAGCTCGGCGATCTTTGCCTCGGCGCGCTGGCGTACCTCCGCCATCTCGCGCTTCACCTCCTCGCCGAGGGCCTCGCCGCGGGGGCGCTCGATGCCCTGGCTGTCCATGCGCTCGAGGGCCAGCTCGTAGGCCGATTTCATGCCCGACTTCTTGTCGTCTGCCATGCCGGGAGGATAGCAGCGCCGCGGCCGGAGGGCGGCGACCTTCTGCCATAATGACGCGTCGTCGCCGCGGGCCAGGCCGCACTCCAGGGGGATCACCCCCGGGCGGCGCCGCGGCATCGCTCTTGCTCCGCGGCAGGGCCGGGTGCGGATCACCGGCCCGCGTGGATCTCCCGCGGCAGCCCCGAACGAGGAACCGATGATCGAAGCGCACGAGCTGTCACGCCGCTACGGCCCCTTCACGGCCGTCGACCGCATCTCCTTCTCGGTCGCCGAGGGGGAGATCGTCGGCATCCTCGGACCCAACGGCGCCGGCAAGACGACGACGATCCGCATGATCACCGGCTTCCTGCCCCCCACCGGCGGCACGGTGACGGTCGGAGGCAGGGACCTGTTCACCGAGCCCCGCAAGGCGCGGCGCGACATCGGCTACCTGCCCGAGAACGTCGCCCTCTACACCGAGATGCGGGTGCGCGAGTACCTCGCCTACCGCGCCCGCCTCGAAGGCATGCGACGCACCGACGCCCGCCGCGCGCTGGCCGACACCATCGACCGCGCCCTTCTCGGCGAGGTGGCGGACCAGATCATCGGCACGCTCTCGAAAGGCTACCGCCAGCGCGTCGGCCTCGCCGCCGCGATCCTCCACCAGCCCCGGGTGCTGGTGCTCGACGAGCCCACGGTCGGCCTCGATCCGCGCCAGATCATCGCCATCCGCGAGCTGATCCGCGAGCTCGGCCGCGAGCGCACGCTGCTGCTGTCGACCCACATCCTCCCCGAGGTGGAGCTGCTGTGCGACCGGGTGCTGATCATCGACGGCGGCCGCATCGTCGCCCAGGGCACCGTCGCCGATCTCCACCAGCGTTGGCTCGGCCAGGCCAGCGTGCGAGTGGAGATCCAGCCCGGCTCCGCCAGCGCCGTCGAGGTGGCGGAGGTGCTCTCGGCGGTGCCCGGCGTCACCGCCGTGCGCCCGGTGGCCGACGACGGCTCGCCCCACCTGTGGCAGGTCGAGGCGGCCGGCGGCGCCGATCCGCGGGCCGAGATCTTCCGCGCCGCCGTCGAGCAGGGCTGGGTGCTGCTCGGCCTCGCCGAAGAGCGCGGCACCCTGGAGGACGTCTTCGTGCACCTGACCACCCGCGAGGAGATCGCCCCGGCCGGCACCGGGTCGGAGGCGCCACCGCCCGCTTCCGGCGCGCCCGGGGAGCTGCCGTCGTGAGCGCCGTCCTCGCCACCTTCGGCCGCGAGCTGCGGGCCTACTTCCTTTCGCCGCTGGCCTACGCCGTGCTGTTCTTCTTCCTGCTGGTCAACGGCGTCATCTTCTCGATCATCGTCAGCTACCTGATCGACCCGCGGGTGCCCGCCGGCATGCAACCCTTCGCCCCCTTCTTCGGCACCGTGGTGTGGTGGCAGCTCGTGCTGGTGCCGCTGATCACCATGCGGCTGATCGCCGAGGAGCGCCGCTCCGGCTCCATCGAGGTGCTGATGACCGCCCCCGCCACCGAGGGGCAGGTGGTGACCGGCAAGTTCCTGGCCGCCCTCGCCTTCTACCTCTTCCTGTGGCTGCCGACCCTCGCCTACCCGGCCTTCGTCGAGCTCTACGGCGAGGTCGACTGGGGCCTGGTGGCGGGCGGCTACGCCGGCACCGTGCTGGTGGGCGCCTTCTTCCTCGCCATCGGCATGGTGACCTCCGCGCTCACCCGCAGCCAGCTCCTGGCGGCCCTCGCCGGCGCCGCCGTGGTGATGCTGTTCATCTTCGTCGACGCCGCCGGCGGCCTGGCCACCGCCCAGGGCACCCAGGAGGCCGTGGGCTACGTCAGCGTGCTGTCCCACATGGACGAGCTCGGCCGCGGCGTGGTCGATTCGCGCCGGCTGGTCTTCTACCTGTCCGGAGTGGTGTTCTTCCTGTTCGTCGCCGCCCGCATGCTGGAGGAGCGCAAATGGCGCTAGGCACCGACCGCCGCGGCCTCCTGCGCACCGGCATCGCCGGCACCGCGGTGCTGCTCGCCGCGGCCCTGTTCGTCATCGTCAACTACTTCGGCTGGAAGTACCACCAGCGGTTCGACTGGACCGAGAGCAATCTCTACACCCTGTCGCCGAAGACCGAGAGCGTGCTGGCGGCGCTCGAATCCGACGTCGACGTCTACGTCTTCCTCGATCCCCAGGACCAGCTCTTCGAGCCCACCCGCGAGCTGCTCGCCCGCTACGAGGCGGCGTCGCCGCGGCTGTCGATCCGCATGGTCGATCCGGCGAAGAACCTGATGGAGACCCAGCGCCTGGTGGAGCGCTTCGACCTCGACCGCGCGGCCGTGGTGTTCGCGAGCGGCGACGAGAAGCGGGTGGTGCCGCGCAACGACCTGGCGGAGCTCGATTTCTCCACCCTCCAGTTCGGCGGCCAGGAGCCCGAGGTGCAGGCGTTCCGCGGCGAGCAACGCTTCACCCGGGCGCTGATCGACCTCGGCGAGGCCGAGCCGCCGCGGGTGCTGTTCACCGTCGGCCACGGCGAGCTGCGGCTCGACGAGCGGGGCCAGCGGGGCCTCGGCGAGCTGCAGCGGGTGCTCGGCACCGACAACTTCCAGATCGACGAGTGGGCGAGCCTCGGCGAGGAGGCGGTGCCCGCCGACGCCGACCTGGTGGTGATCGCCGGCCCGTCGTCGAGCTTCCTGCCTCCCGAGCTGGCGATGCTCGACGCCTACCTCGAAGGCGGCGGCGCCCTGCTGGTGCTGCTCGACTCGCCCCTCGAGGGCGGGGGGGCGGGCGGCGGCGGCGCCGCGGAGGAGGCCGCGAGCGGGGCCGGCCCCGAAACCGCCGACGACTCCGCGGACGGAGCCGGCGGCGGCGCCGCGGCGCTGGCCGAGTGGCTCGCCGGCTACGGCATGGAGGTGGGTGGCGACACGGTGGTCGATCCGGAGGGGACGCTGCCGTTCTACGGCGCCGGCACTTTCTTCGTCAGCCGCTACCCGTCCCAGCACGCGGTCACCGCGCCGCTCGCCGGTGACGAGCTGCCGGTGCTGATGAGCCTCGCCCGTTCGGTCTCTCCGGGCGAGGCGCCACCGGGGCTGACCGTCGAAACCCTGCTCGCCAGCTCCGCCGACGCCTGGGGCGAGACCGACCCGTCGGAGCTCGTGCGCGGCCCGGGGGACACCCCCGGGCCGGTGTCCCTCGGCGTGGCGGTCGAGCGCGAGGGGGCGCGGGACGAGGGCGTGGAGGAGCTCGACGTCGAGGATCTCGGCGCCGAGGATCCCGCCGGCGAGGACTTCCTGGCCGAGGCCGGGGAGGGCCCGGGGGAGGCCGGCGGCGGGGACGGCATGCGCCTGGTCGTCTACGGCGATTCCGGCTTCGTGACCGACCAGTTCCTGGGCAACTTCGGCAACGCCGCCCTGGTGTCGAGCACCGTCAACTGGCTCACCGAGCGCCAGGCGCTGGTGGCGATCCCGCCGCGCACGCCGGAGTCCTCCCGCCTCGAGATCACCGGCAGCGAGCTGCGCGGGCTCTACCTGCTGTCGCTCGTCCTGCTGCCCGGCCTCTGCCTGGCCGCCGGGGTGCTCGTTTGGTACCGGCGCCGGAGGTGAGGTGAGACCGCGCGCGCTGGTCGTCCTGCTCGTCCTGGTGCTGGCGCTCGGCGCCTTCATCTGGTTCTACGAGCGCGAGCTGCCCGGCAGCGAGGAGCGCGAGGAGATGGCCGGCCGGGCCCTGCCCGGGCTGCTCTCCGACCAGGTGCGTGCCCTCACCCTGGAGCGCCCGGGCGAGGAGGCGGTGCTCCTGGTGCGCGCCGAGCCGGCCGTCGAGACCAGCAGCGGGGACGATGGCGAGCTGGAAACCGCCGGGTCCGCCGCGCCCGCCGCCGCGGCCGGGGCCGCCGACGCCGAGCCGCTGTGGCGCTACGCGGCTCCGAAGCGCTTCGCCGGTGCCCGCGCCGATGGCCAGGTGGTGGAGGATCTGCTGTCGGCTTTGGCCGCCCTCGAACGCACCCGGTCGCTCGACGAGCACGACCCGGCCTCCGTCGGGCTCGCGCCGCCGCGCCTGCTGCTCACCCTGGAGCTCGCCGGCGGCGAGCGGCAGGTGCTCGCCGTGGGCGGCGAGGTGCCGGCCAGCAACGACATGGTGGTGGCGCGCGGCGGGAGCGAGGGCGGCGACGGCGGAGGCTTCGAGGAGGCCTTCCTGGTCGACCGCTCCCTGTGGACCGACCTCGACCGCGAGCCCGGCGACTGGCGGTCGCGCCAGGTGTTCCCCGGCCGGCGCGCCGAGATCGAACGGGTGAGCCTGCTCGGCAACGGTGCCGAGGTGGTGCTGGTGCGGCGCGACACCGGCGCCTTCTGGGTGGGCCAACCGGTGGACGATCTCGCCGACCGCAGGGCGGTGGACAGCCTGCTCGACGCCCTCGTCGGTCTGCGAGTGAGCCGCTTCCTCGAAGCGGGCCAGGACCTCGGAGCCCTCGATCTCGCGCCGCCGCGGGGCGTCGTCACCGTCGAGGCCGGAGGCGGTGAGCCGTTCCGGCTCGAGGTGGGGGCGCCGGCGCCGGAGGGCGGCGGCCACGTGCTGCGGGCCGGTACCAGCTTGCTGGTGGCCGAGACCCCGCTGGTGCGCTCGCTGCTCCAGTCGCCGCAGCAGTGGCAGAGCCGGAGCCTCACCGAGCGGCAGATCTTCGAGATCGAGGAGATCGAGGTCCGCGGCGCCGCCGCGCCCGGCGAGCCGCTGCGCATCGAGCGCGCCGGCACCGACTGGCGACGCGGCGGTGAAACGATCCGCTACACGCCGGTGGCCGACCTGCTGTTCGCACTGATCGAGGCGCGGGCCGAGCGGCTGGAGGTCGCCGCCGCCCTCGGCCTCCGCAAGCCCGAGCGGGTGATCCGCCTCACCGCCCGGCCGCAGGGCGCGGCCTCCGCGGTGGTCGAGGAGATCGCGCTGCACCCGCCGCGGGACGGCGTCGTGCCGGCGACGGTCGAAGGGCGCGCCTGGGCGCTGCTGCTGCCGGCCGACGCCGTCGAGGAGATCGAGCGCCACCTCGCCCGAGTGCGCGATGCCCGGCCGGCCGCCTCCGGCGCCGAGCCCGCCGATCCCGACGCTGGCGCTGCCGGCGCGACGCCCTGAGCCGCAGCGCCCCACGACCCGCGCTGCGCCGCGCAGCCGCCTGAAAAGCGAACGGCCGCCCCCGAAGGAGCGGCCGTCCAGGCTTCGTCGTGTCGCGGCGCGTCTAGTAGTGGCGCACCGGCGTGGTCGTCGTGGTGCGACGGGGGGCGCGGCGAGTGCGCCCGAACACGCGTCCGAAGAGGCCTGAGAAGGTTCCGAAGAGTCTGCGTAGCATGTGCGTCTCCTTGCTGTGAGTCCCTGGTGCGATGACGTTGCGAGCAGATCGCTTGGTCTGTCTCACCCCTGGTCAAGAGCAAGGGCGGTGCCAACTCCTCAGTCGAACGCGACGTCCGTGTGCTCGCCGTAGACCCGGCGCAGGGCGTCGGCGATCTCGCCCAGGGTGGACTCGGCGCGCACCGCCTCGAGGATGGCCGGCATCACGTTGGCGCCCTCCCCGGCGGCGGCTTCCAGGTCCGCCAGCGCGGCCGCTGTCCGCTCGCCGTCGCGGCGCGCGCGCAGGGCGGCGAGGCGGGCCACCTGGTCGGCCTCGGCGGCGGGATCGATGGCCAGCACCTCGACCGGCAGCTCCTCGTCCTCGACGAAGGCGTTGACCCCGACCACCCGCGCGTTGCCCTCCTCCACCCGGCGCTGCCAGCGGTAGGCGGCGTCGGCGATCTCGCGCTGCTGGAACCCCTGCTCGATGCCGGCCCGGGCGCCGCCGAGCTCGTCGATGCGCCCGATGTACTCGCGGGCGCGGCGCGCGATCTCGTCGGTCCACGCCTCGATCACCCAGGAGCCGCCGAGGGGATCGGCGACCTGGGCCACGCCGCTCTCGTGGGCGATCACCTGCTGGGTGCGCAGCGCCAGCCGGGCGGCGTCCGCCGTCGGCAGGCCGAGGGCCTCGTCGCGGGAGTTGGTGTGCAGCGACTGGGTGCCGCCGCACACCGCTGCCAACGCCTGGATCGCCACCCGCACCACGTTGACGTCGGGCTGCTGGGCGGTGAGGGTGGAGCCGGCCGTCTGGGTGTGGAAGCGCAGCCACAGGGAGCGCTCGTCGCGCGGCGCGAAGCGCTCGCGCACCAGCTCGGCCCACAGCCGGCGGGCGGCGCGGAACTTCGCCACCTCCTCGAGGAAGTCGTTGTGGGCGTTGAAGAAGAACGACAGGCGCGGCGCGAAGTCGTCGATGTCGAGGCCGCGGGCCAGCGCCGCCTCCACGTAAGCGAGCGCGTTGGCCAGCGTGAAGGCCACCTCCTGCACCGCCGTCGAGCCGGCCTCGCGCATGTGGTAGCCGGAGATCGAGATCGGGTTCCAGCGCGGCACCCGCTCGGCGCAGAAGGCGATGACGTCGGTGACCAGCTCGAGCGACGGCCCCGGCGGATAGATGTAGGTGCCGCGGGCGGCGTACTCCTTGAGAATGTCGTTCTGGATCGTGCCGCCGACCCGCTCCCAGGGGACCCCCTGCTCCTCCGCCACCACCAGGTAGAGGGCGAGCAGGATCGGCGCCGTGGCGTTGATCGTCATGGAGGTGGTCACGCGGTCGAGGGGAATGCCGTCGAACAGCCGCCGCATGTCCTCGATGGAATCGATCGGCACGCCCACCCGGCCCACCTCGCCGGCGGCCAGCGCGTGGTCCGAGTCGTAGCCGATCTGGGTCGGCAGGTCGAAGGCCACCGAGAGGCCGGTGGTGCCCTGGGAGAGCAGATACCGGTAGCGCGCGTTGGACTCGGCGGCGGTCTGAAACCCGGCGTACTGGCGCATGGTCCACAGCCGCTTGCGGTACATCTCGCGGTAGAGGCCGCGGGTGAACGGCGGCTCGCCGGGGTCGCCCAGGCGTTCGTCGTAGCCGCCGGGGGGCTCGTCGTGCGGAGCGTAGAAGGGCTGCACGGGGATGCCGGAGCTGGTCCGCCGGCCGGCGCCCTGGTCGTCCGCCCGGTGCCGTGGCTCGGCGGGTCTCGGACCGCTCTTGGTGTCGGTGCCCATCGCCTGCCATTCTAGACCCTGCAACCGCCGGCGCCGCGCCGCCGTATGCTCGCGGCAGGACCCGAGACCCGAAAGGAGCCCGACGATGCGAAACCTGCCGTGCACGATCCTGTCGCTGGTGGCGCTGGGCGCCGCCCTGCTCGTCGCCGCCCCGGCGGCGGCGGACACCCTGCTGGTGGCCAACAAGGGGGAGGCCACGCTCGCCCTGGTCGATCTCGCCCGCGGCGAGGTGGTGGCCACCCTGCCCACCGGCGCCGGCCCCCACGAGGTGGCGGTTTCGCCGGACGGGGCGCTGGCGGTGGTCGCCGACTACGGCGGCCGCGAGCCCGGCTCGACCCTCACCGTGGTGGACGTGCCAGGGGCGAAGGTGGTGCGCACCGTCGACCTCGGTGGCCACCGGCGGCCCCACGGCGTCGTCTTCCTCGACGCGCGCCGCGTGGCGGTGACCACGGAGGGCTCCGGCTCGCTGCTGGTGGTCGACGTGGTGGCCGGCGAGGTGGCGCGGGCGGTGGAGACCGGCCAGCGCGTCTCCCACATGGTGGCGGTGGCGCCGGGCGGCAGCCGGGCCTGGGTCGCCAACCTCGGCTCCGGCAACGTGACGGTGGTGGATCTGGCTGCCGGCGAGAAGCTGGGCGACGTCGCCACCGGCGCCGGGGCCGAGGGGGTGGCGGTGTCGCCCGACGGGCGCTGGGTGTGGGTCACCAACCGCGAGGCCGACACGGTGAGCCTGGTCGACGCCGGGACCCTCGAGAAGGTGGCCGACGTGCCGTCGGCGGAGTTCCCGATCCGCGCCGAGGTGACCCCCGACGGCCGCTGGGTGCTGGTGAGCAACGCCGAGTCGGGCGATCTCACGGTGATCGACGCCGGCGAGCGCCGGGTGGCGCGGCGCATCGAGCTGCCGGCAGGGAAGACCTCGGCGCCGATCGGCATCGAGATCGCCCCGGACGGCAAGCGGGCCTGGATCGCACACACCGCCGCCGACCTGGTCCAGGTGCTCGATCTCGAGACCTGGAAGCCGACCGCAACCCTGGCGACGGGCGACGAGCCCGACGGCATGGCCTACTCGCCGGTGACGGTGCGCGTCACCCGGTAGAGTCGGGGGCATGCTGCGCGCGATCGCCGACGATCTCAACGCCGACCTGGAGGACCTCGCCTTCGGGCCGCCGGTGACCCACGTCTACAACCCGGCGGTCTACGCCCGGGAGCCCCACGCCGCCTTCCTGGAGCGCTTCGGCGCCGCCCCCAAGGAGGTGCTGCTGGTCGGCATGAACCCCGGGCCGTGGGGGATGGCCCAGACCGGCGTGCCCTTCGGCGAGGTGGGGGTGGTGCGCGATTGGCTGGGGATCTCGGGCGCGGTGGGGCGGCCCGACCCGGAGCATCCGAAGCGGCGGGTCCAGGGCTTCGGCTGCACCCGCAGCGAGGTCTCCGGCAGTCGGCTGTGGGGCTGGGTGCGGGAGCGCTTCGGCGCGCCGGAGCGCTTCTTCGCGCGCTTCTTCCTTCACAACTACTGCCCGCTGGTGTTCCTGGAAGAGAGCGGCCGCAACCGCACGCCGGACAAGCTGCCGGCGGCCGAGCGCGAGCCGCTCTTCGCGGCTTGCGACCGGGCGCTGGTGCGCACCGTGGAGCATCTGGCGCCGCGCTGGGTGGTGGGAATCGGGGCCTTCGCCGAGGCGAGGGCGCGCCAGGCCCTGGCGGGCCGGCCGGTCGAGATCGGCCGCGTTCTCCACCCCAGCCCGGCGAGCCCGCTGGCCAACCGCGATTGGGGAGGTCAGGTGGACCGGGCGCTGGCGGAGCTGGGAATCCAGGCCACCTGCCGCGGACCCTCGGACGGCTCGGAATCGAGCTCCGGCACGAGCGAGGTCTCGCGCTCCTCGCCGCCGCGCCAGTAACGCACCAGCAGCTCCTCGCCGAGGGGGGCGTCGCGCACCGCGTCGAGGAAGTCGAGGGGCCGGCGGGCGGCGACGCCGTCGACCTCGAGCAGCAGGTCGCCGCGGCGCAGCCCCCGGTGGGCCGCCTGGCCGGCGGCGCGCAGCACCACCAGGCCCGGACGGTCGGGCAGGGAGAACTCGGCTCGCAGGGTGTCGCTCGGAGTCACCACCGTGAGGCCGAGCGCGCGCACCACCTGCTCCGGCTCGTCGGGAGCGAGGAAATCGACCTCCGGCGTCTCGTCCAGGATCTTCTGGGCGACGCGGATCGTGGCCCCGGAGCGCAGGGCCAGGGCCATGCCGTCGCTCGGCCGGGTGTCCACCGCCACCGATTCGCCGCCGGCCGCCGGCCGCACCGAGAGACGGCCGAGGTAGGTGCCGTCGACGAGATCGTGGATCACCAGCTCCTCCACGCGGCCGCCGAGCTTGACCACCAGATCGGCCATCAGGTCGTGGGTCATCGGGCGGGGGAACGGCACCTCGAGCAGCGCCGCCGCGATCGCCTGGGCCTCCGCCACGCCGACCCAGATCGGCACCACCTGCCCGGTGTCGGGCTCGCGCAATAGAACCACCGGCGCGGTGGTGGTGGCGTCCCAGCCGACGGTGGTCACCTCCACGGTGCGCAGGCCGTCGGCGGCGGCCGGGGCGGCGTTGACCGCGGAGGCGGGGGCCGGCGGTGGCGCGCCGGTGGTGAACCGGTCGGCGGCGGCGCCCTCGCCGGCCGGCGAACCGGAGCCGGCGGTGCAGGCGGCGAGCACGACGGTGCAGGCGGCGAGAAGCAGGGCGCGCCGGGGAACGGCGCAAGGGCACGGCGGGAGGTTCGGCAGCATCGACGACTCCTGTGGTCAGGCGCCCTCGATGCTAGCACCGGGTCCGTCACAGCCGTTCGAGGAGCACCAGGTTGGCCGCCAGCGCGCCGGCCGGGGCGGTGAGCGGCAGCGGCACCAGCGGGCCGCGGACGAAGCGCGGCGGCGGGAACCAGCGGTCCACCTCGGCGGCATCCACCGCCACCAGGCCTTCCTCGTCTTCCCCGGCGCGGGCGCCGTGCAGCAGCAGCCGGCCGCCGGGGACGAGGACGCGGGCCATCTCCGCGGCGTAGAGCGCCCGGTCGTCGGGGTCGACGACGTGGAAGCAGCCGCGGTCGAGTGCGAAGCCGGCCTCGCCGTCGGCGAGCGGCAGGCGCCGGGCGTCGCCGTGGCGCCAGTCGACCGCCAGGCCCGCCGCCGCGGCGCGGCCGCGGGCCAGCTCCAGGGCGACCTCGCTCGCGTCGACCGCGATGACGGGAAAGCCGAGACCGGCCAGGTAGAGCGCCTCGAGCCCGCCGCCGCAGCCGACGTCGACCACCCGGGTTCCCGCCCGCAGCACCCCGGCGGCGACCAGGGCCGCCAGCACCGGGCTGGCGGGCTCGCCCTCCCAGTGACGCAGGTGGTCGCCGGCGCGGAAGGCGCGGTCCCAGAAGCTTTCCCAGTTGGAGGACATGGTGCAAGATCAGCGGCCGGAGATCCGATGCCGGCGCCGCGGGTGGAGTCTACCGGGCGCGGGCGGAACGCAACGAGAGGAGAGGGAGCCGGAGATGGCGGAGACGATTCGAGTCGCGCAGTTCGGCCTGGGCCCCATCGGCCAGGCCTGTGTCAGGACCCTGGCGGCCAAGCCGGGCATGGAGGTGGTGGCGGGCATCGACCTCGATCCGGAGAAGGTGGGGCGCGACGTCGGCACCGTGTGCGGCCTCGCCGAGCCGCTGGGGGTGGAGGTGGAGCCGGATGCGGCGGCGTCCCTGGCGCGCGCGCGCCCCCACGTGGTGCTGCACACCACCCAGTCGTTCCTCCACACCGTCGAGGAGCAGCTGACCACGCTGCTCGGCGCCGGCGTCGCGGTGGTCTCCTCCACCGAGGAGCTGTTCTACCCCGAGCCGCGGGACTCGGACTTCTGCGACCGCATCGACCGGGTGGCCCGCCAGCATGGCGTGGCGGTGGTCGGCACGGGCGTCAACCCCGGCTTCGTCATGGACCTGCTGCCGGTGTTCCTCACCGGCATCTGTACCGAGGTCGATACCCTCGAGGTGTTCCGGGTGGTCGACGCCGGCCAGCGGCGGCTGCCGCTGCGTCGCAAGGTGGGGGCGGGCCTCACCGTGGAGGCTTGGGAGGAGCGCCGCCGGGCCGGCGGCTTCGGCCACATCGGCCTGGTGGAGTCGGCCCTGGCGGTGGCCGGTACCCTCGGATGGCCGGTGGACGCCTACACCGACGAGCTGGAGCCGGTGGTGGCCGAGCGCGCGGTGGCCGGCAGCGAGCCGGCGGTGGAGGCCGGGAGCGTGGCGGGCATCCACCAGGTGGTCCAGGTGTCGAGCGGCGGCCGGCGGCGCCTGACGCTGGATCTGGCGATGTACGTCGGCGCCGAGGGCTCCGAGGACCGGGTGGTGGTCCACGGAACGCCGCCGCTGACCGTCCGCGCCGAGGGCGGCATCTTCGGCGACACCGCCACCGTCGCCGCCCTGGTCAACACCATCCCCCAGATCCTGGGCGCCCGGCCGGGCCTGCGCACCATGATGGACCTGCCGGTGCCGCGGGCCTTCGGGACCTGAGGGGCGTGCCGGAGCTCGGGCCGGTCGCCCGCCTCCTGCCGGTGCGCTATCCGCGGGACCAGGCGCTCGTCGAGGGGCGGCTCGTGCGGCGCTACAAGCGGTTCATCGCCGACGTCGAGCTGGCCGGCGGCGAGGTGGTGACGGCCCACTGCGTCAACACCGGGGCGATGGAGGGGTTGGTGCGGCCCGGGGCGCGGGTGTGGCTGTCGCGGGCCGAGAACCCGGCGCGCAAGCTGGCGTGGACCTGGGAGCTGGTGGAGTCGGGCGGGCAGATCCTGGGTGCCAACACGGCGCTGCCGAACCGGCTGGTGCGGCGCCTGCTCGACGAGCGCCGCCTGCCCTGGCTGCCGGGCTACGAGCGGGTGGAGGCGGAGCGGCCGCTGGGGGAGCGCTCGCGGGTCGACTTCGTCCTCGCCCGCGGCGGCCCCGGCCGGCGGCGGCGCACCCTGGTCGAGGTGAAGAACTGTCACCTTCTCTATCCGGACCGGCGGGCCTACTTCCCCGACGCCGTCTCCGAGCGCGCCGCCCACCACCTGCGCGAGCTCGCCCGCGCCCGCTCGACGACCACCCGCTGCCACGTCTTGTTCGTCTGCCAGGTGCCCGGCGCCCGGTCGCTGCGCCCCAGCGACGCCCACGATCCCACCTTCGCCACCGCCGCCCGCGAGGCACGAGGTGCCGGCGTCGGGTTCTCCGCCCTCGAGGTCACCCACACCCCGGAGGAGATCCAGGTGGTGCGCCGACTGCCGGTGGATCTGAAGCCCTACCGGGTGGAGCGGGTGGCGCGGTGGCGGGCGGCGGGGCGCTAGGCTCCTTCCGCTAGAGAGCCGAGCGGCCCTCCCACAGCCACGCCGCCCCCCGCACTCCGCTGGCCGCGCCGTGCTTCGGCGGCAGCAGGGGCGTGTCGACGCGGTCGGAGAAGATCCACTGGCTCCACTGGCGGGGGACGTTCTCGTACAGGCTCTCGATGTTCGACAGGCCGCCGCCGAGGACGATCGCGTCGGGGTCGAGCAGGTTGATCACCGTGGCCAGGCCGCGGGCGAGGCGGTCCTCGTAGCGGTGGATCGTGGCGGCGGCGGCCGGCTCGCCGTCCGCCGCGCGGCGGACGATCTCCATCGGCGAGAGGTTCTCGCCGGAGCTGCGCTCGTGATCGCACTCGAGGCCCAGGCCGGAGAGCCAGGTCTCCATGCAGCCGCGGCGGCCGCAGAAGCACTCCGGTCCCGGCGATTCGCTGGAGCGCGGCCAGGGCAGCGGGTTGTGGCCCCATTCGCCGGTGATCGCGTTCGGTCCCACCAGCGCCCGGCCGCCGAGTGCGATGCCGCCGCCGACCCCGGTGCCGAGGATGACGCCGAACACCAGCCTCCGCCCGGCGGCGGAGCCGTCGGTGGCCTCGGAGACGGCGAAGCAGTCGGCGTCGTTGGCGAGGCGCACCTCGCGTCCGAGGCATCTCTCGACGTCGCGGTGGAAGGGATGGCCGCTCAGCCACACGGCATTGGCGTTCTTCATCACGCCGGTGGCCGGCGACAGGGCACCCGGTGTGCCGATGCCCACCGTTCCCCGCTGCCCCACCTCCTCCTCGAGCTCCAGCACCAGCGCGCACACCGCGTCCACGGTGGCGGCGTAGTTGCCGGATGGCGTGTCGATCTTCAGCCGCAACAGCTCGCGGCCGTCCTCGGCGAGGGCGATGCCGGCGATCTTGGTGCCGCCCAGGTCGATGCCGATGCGCATGAGGTCACTCCGGTTCCAGGTTGCGAGCTCCTTCGATCGGCGCCGCGCGAGGGGCGGCGAGATCCCCCTCCGGGGGCAAATCGCCTGCCAGGTACTGCCGGCGCCCGATACCATCTACCTCGGCCACCTCGGCCACCTCGGCCACCTCGGCCACTTCGGCCACCTCGGCGGCGGCGGCCTCCGGGCCGGCCCAGCGCCGCACCGCCACCGCGCGCTTCACCTCGTCGATCAGGTCGAGGACGGTCTGCTCCAGCAGGTGCTCGATCTCGCCGTGGCCGAGCTGGCTGGCGAAGATCTCCATCACCTCGTCCACCAGGTTCTCGAGGGCCCGCCGGCCCTCGGCGCTGCGCAGCGAGGCGGTGAGGGTCTCGACGATGGAGTCGTAGATCACCTCGCCGGTGGTCCGCACCAGCGGCGTCAGGATGGCGTCGGGCAGCGGGATGCGGCGCAGCGCCGGCGAGCCGGCGACGGCGCCCTCCAGGTTGACGCGCAGGAATGAGCCGGCCCGTTCGTGGAGGTTGGGGTCGGCCAGCAGCTCGACCAGGCGCGCCACCAGGACGTTGCGCACCTCGTCGCGGCGCGGCAGCAGGGTGGCGCGGGTGACCTGGGACAGCGCTCCGGCCTCGATCTCCTGCCGGGTGAGGTCGAGGATGCGCAGCGCCACCCGGTCGGTCACCTCCTCGCTGATGACGTCCGAGAAGCGCCGCACCAGGCGCGCCACCACGTCGTCCTCCATCGACACCACGTCGCTGCGGCGCAGCCGCATGTAGACCGAGATTACCCGGAACAGGCGGAAGAAGCGGAACTCCCGGGCCGGAACGATGCCGAGCAGGTCGTACCAATGGGCGAAGGGGAAGACGTACCAGCGCACGTAGGTGCGCCGCCGCACCGCCAGGACCCAGCGGGTGAAGAACTCGCCGGCGAAGACCAGCAGGAACGGCAGGTCGATGAGCCAGAACCGCTCGCGCCGCGGGTCGTACCAGTCGACCACCCCGGGCGCCGCCGCGAGCCACGCCGGACGCAGCCACGGGTAGGTGTAGTCGAAGAGGATCAGCGCCACGTTGACCACCGCCAGGACCAGCATGAACAGGTCCCAGGACAGCAGCAGGCGCTGCCGGAGCGGGCGGATGGCGGGTGGGTCGGAGGCAACCATGGCGACGCGGCGAACGGCCCCAATCTACAGGAACCGCCGCCGCGCCGGATCGCAGCGGATGCCCCCGAGGCGCCAGTCGGGTTCGGTCCGACGCCAGCCTGGCGCGGGACATCGTCTGCGCTACACTTGGCGGACACGGAGGATTCGCATGGACGAAGGCAAGCGCAAGGACGGGGGCGGCCGCGGGGGTGGCCCTGCAGGGCCGGAGCCCGTCAGTCCGGGACTCAGCCGGCGCTCGTTCCTGCGCGGTGCCGCGGTGGCGGGCCTGGCGGCGCCGGAGCTGGCACGGGCGGCCGAGGCGGCGGCGGGGGACCCTGTGCGCCGCGAGCACGGGGTCGAGGTGCTCGGCCCCGGTCCGGTGCCGGTGCGGCTCGACGTCAACGGCCGGGTGCGCGAGGTGCGCGTGGAGCCGCGGGTCACTCTGCTCGACGCCCTGCGCGACCGGCTCGGCCTGACCGGCGCAAAGCGTGTGTGCGACCGCGGCACCTGCGGCGCCTGCACCGTGCTGCTCGAAGGCCGCCCGGTCTACGCCTGCAGCCTGCTCGCGGTGCAGGCCCGGGGCCGGCGGATCGAAACCGTGGAGAGCCTCGGCACGCCGGAGCGGCTGCATCCGCTCCAGGCCGCCTTCGTCGCCAACGACGCCCAGCAGTGCGGTTTCTGCACGCCCGGCTTCGTGATGGCCGCCAAGGCCCTGGTCGACCGGGTGCCGGATCCCTCGGTCGAGCAGGTCCACGAGGCGCTGTCCGGCAACTTCTGCCGCTGCGGCACCTACGCCGGTCTGCGCCGGGCGGTGGCCGGTGCCGGGCAGGGAGGCCGCGATGCCTGAGTACGCCTGGCCCCCCGCCGCCGAGCGCCGCCTACTCGGCAAGCGCATCGCCCGCCTCGATGGACCGGGCAAGGTGACCGGCACCGTCAAGTACACCTACGACCTGCAGCCGGAGGGCATGCTCCACGGCCGCATCCTCCACTGCCCCCACGCCCACGCCCGGGTGCGCCGCCTCGACGTCTCCCGCGCCGAGGGCATGGCCGGCGTGCGGGCGCTGCGGGTGATCCACCCCGAGGGCTCGGAGATCCGGTGGGCGATGGACGAGGTGCTCTACCTCGCCGCCGACAGCGAGCAGATCGCCGCCGACGCCCTGGCCGCCGTGGTCGTCGAGTACGAGGTGCTGCCCCACTTCGTCGATGCCGAGGACCGCGACGGGGCGCCGGAGACGCGCGACGACGAGGAGGAGGTGGTCGGCGATCCTGCCGCCGCCCTCGCCGGCGCCGCCCACCGCCACGTCGGCGAGTACGGCCTGCCGACGGTCGCCCACAACTGCCTGGAGGCCCACGGCCAGGTGTGCTCCTGGGAGGGCGACGAGCTGACCGCGTGGTGCTCCACCCAGGCGGTCAGCGCCCTGCCGGCCCAGTTCGCCGAACGCCTCGGCGTACCGGCGGCCAACGTGCGGGTGCGCACCGAGGTGCTCGGCGGCGGCTTCGGCAGCAAGTTCAGCGTCGACCGCTGGGGGATCGAGTGCGCCGAGTTGGCCCGCGCCGCCGGCCGGCCGGTGAAGCTGATGCTCGAGCGCGAGCCGGAGCTGACCATCGCCGGCGACCGGCCCTCGGCCTACGCCCGCGTCGAGCTGGCCGCCGACGCCGAGGGCCGCCTGGTCGGCTGGAGCTCGGAGTCGTGGGGCTCGGGCGGCCTGGCCGGCTCGGGCTCGCCGCCGCTGCCCTACGTCTTCGCGGTGCCCGACCGGCGCCACCGTCACGTCTCGGTGCCCACCCACGTGGCCGGCTCCCGCGCCTGGCGGGCGCCGAACCACCCGCAGGCGTGCTTCATCACGCTCGCCGCCCTGGAGGATCTGGCGGCGGCCGCCGGCCTCGATCCGCTGGAGCTGGTGCGCCGCAACCTCCACCTCACCGGGCGCCTGGAGCGCATCTACCGCGACGAGCTGGAGATCGCCGATCGGTTGATGGGATGGTCGCGCCGCTGGCGGCCCCGCCCGGCGCGCCGGGAGGTCGGCCGCTGGGCGGACGGGCCGCGCCGCCGCGGCCTGGGGCTGTCGGTGCACACCTGGGGCGGCCGCGGCCACCGCAGCAACTGCGCGCTGACGTTGCACCCCGACGGCGGCGTCGACGTGCGCATCGCCACCCAGGACCTCGGCACCGGCACCCGCACCGCCGTGGCCATCGTCGCCGCCGAGACCCTGGGGCTGCCCCTCGCCGCCGTGCGCGTGCACCTCGGCGACAGCCGCTTCCCGGCCTCCGGCGCCTCCGGCGGCTCGACCACCATCGGCGGGGTCGCCTCGTCCACCCGGCGCGCCGCCCAGAACCTGCTCGAGGACCTCTTCCGCCGCGTGGCACCGCAGCTCGAGGCCGGTGCCGACGAGCTGGAGGCGCGGGACGGCCGGGTGGGCGTGGCCGGCGATCCGGACCGCTCGATGCCGTGGAAGCGGGCGGCGGCGCTGGCCGGACCGTCGCCTCTGGTCGCCACCGGCGCCAATCCCGGCCCGGGCGAGCTCACCGAGTCCGGCGTCGGCGGCGTGCAGATGGCCGAGGTGACGGTGGACACCGAGACCGGCGTGGTGCGGGTCGAGAAGATGGTGGCGGTGCAGGACTGCGGCCTGATCGTCGACCTGGAGACCGCCGAGAGCCAGGTCTACGGCGGCCTGATCATGGGCATCAGCACCGCGCTGGCCGAGGAGAAGGTGATCGACCCGGTGACCGGGCGCATGCTCAACGTCGACTTCGAGTCCTACAAGCTGGCCGGCATCGCCGACGTCGGCGAGCTGGTGGTGCACATGATGACCGGTCCGGGCTACGACGACCGCGGCGCCATCGGGCTCGGCGAGCCGCCGGTGATCTCGCCCGGTGCGGCGATCTCGAACGCCGTCGCCAACGCCCTCGGGGTGCGGGTGCCGTACCTGCCGCTGACCCCCGACCGGGTGCTCGCCGCCCTGGAAGACGCGGTCCGCGCACCGGCCACGGCCGGCGGCTCCGGGGGGAGCGCCTGATGCAGCCCTTCGACTACGCCGTGCCCGCCACCGCCGAGCAGGCGGTGCGCCTGCTCGGCACCCGGGGCGCCGCCGGCCGCCCGGCGGTGCCGGTGGCCGGCGGCTCCGACCTGCTGGCCCTGGTCAAGGACGGGGTGCTCTCGCCCGGGCGGCTGGTCGACCTCTCCGGCCTCGACGGCCTCGCCGAGGTGGCCGTCGTGGACGACAGCCTGGTGCTCGGCGCGCTGGCTCCCCTCGCCGATCTCGCCGCCCACCGCGAGGTGGCGGCGCGCCAGCCGGCGCTCGCCCGGGCGCTCTCCCGGGTGGCGAGCCCGCAGATCCGCCACGTCGGCACCCTCGGCGGCAATCTCTGCCAGCGTCCGCGCTGCTGGTACTTCCGCCGAGGCTATGGGCTGCTGGCGCAGCTCGACGGCGTCTCCATGCCGGTGGCCGGCGACAACCGCTACCACGCGATCCTCGGTACCGGCGGCGCCGCCGGCGGCCCGGCCTACTTCGTCTCGCCTTCGACGGTGGCGCCGCTGCTGGTGGCGCTCGGCGCCGAGGTGCGGGCGGCCGGGCCCGGCGGTGGCCGCACCGTGCCGCTGTCCAGCCTCTACCGGGTACCGCGCCGGCCGGAGGAGGGCGAGATCGCGCTGGCACCGGCGGAGATCGTCACCCACGTGGTGGTGCCGCCGGCGCGGGGGGCGCGCGCGGCGAGCTACGAGGTGCGCCAGCGCCGCTCCCTCGACTGGTCGCTGGCCACCGCCGCGGTGGTGCTGCGCCTCGACGGCGAGCGGGTGGAGGAGGCCCGGGTGGTGCTCGGCCAGGTGGCGCCGGTGCCGTGGCGGTGCGAGGCGGCGGAGCGCTGGCTCGTCGGCAGGGTGCTCGACGCGGAGACGATGGCGCGGGCCGGCGAGGAGGCGGTGGCCGGCGCCCAGCCACTCTCCCGCAACGGCTACAAGGTGCAGCTCGCCCGCACCGCGGTGGCGCGGGCGCTCACCGCCGTCCTGCGCGGTGGCGCCGCCGCCACCGCTCCGGCGCCCGCCCCCTCCGGAGGTGCGCGGTGAGCCCGGCGACGGCGGGCGGCCGGGGCGCCGCGGCACGGCCGTGCCGCTGCCTGCGGTGGAAGGGAATGTACGTCGAGGCGGAGCCCGACCCCCTGGTACCCAACACCAGCGCCGGGCTCTACTGGTGCATCCACACCATGAATTGCCTCGGTCCGGACGGCCGGGTGGCCGAGCCGGCGGCGTGCTCCGCGCGGCGGGGGTGCTTCGAGGACGGCTGACCAGTGGGCGGCCGCTTCGCTGCCGAGGCGGCCGGTGACGGGGAGGAGGGCCGATGGAGCGCGGCCGGAGGGCGGAGCCGGAATGGTGCCGGGTGGCCCGGCCGGCCGGTGGCCTAGGAGGCCTTCGGACGGGCGCAGGCGCGGCGGATCGTCTCGATCAGCACCTTGGATCCCACCTCGCCCTTGAGCAGGTAGTCCTCGACTCCCTGCTCGACGATGCGGCGGGCGAGCTCCGGATCGTCGTTGCCGGTGAGCACCACGATGGGTACCTCGGGCATTTCGGAACGCACCCGGCTCAGGGTGTCGATGCCGTCGCTGTCGGGCAGCGACAGGTCGAGCAGCACCAGCTCGAAGCCGCCCTGCTTCAGCTTGCCGAGGGCCTCGGCCAGCGAGGAAGCCATGGTGGCATCGATCTCCGCCTCCCGGGTGTGGCCGAGGGCCTCCTCGAGGACGAAGGCGAGCGAGGGATCGTCCTCGACGGCGAGCAGCTTGATGGCATCTTCCTTGGTTCGGTTCACGTCAGTCCTCCCTCCCTTTCCGGCGTCCCAGGTGCAACACCCGCGCCGGGTCGGGCGGGAGCGAGTCTTGCACAATGGAGGTGACATGGAGATACCGCTGAACATCACCACGCGCGACGTCGATCTGACCCCCGACCTCGAGGACCTGGTGCGCCGCAAGGCCTCCAAGCTGGAGCGTTTCTACAACGGCATCGTGGGTTGCCGCATCACCCTCGAGGGGCCGGGGAACCACCACAACACGGGCGGCCCTTACAACGTGCGCCTGTACATCACCGTCCCGAGCGGCGAGATCGTGGTCAGCCACAAGGAGCAGGAGACCCTGCGTGCCGCGATCCAGGCCTCGTTCCAGGCCGCCGAGCGCCAGGCCGAGGACCTCTCCCAGCTCCAGCGGGGCGAGGTGAAGACCCCGGTCACGCCGCCGGAGGGTCCGGTAGTCGGCCTGTTCCCGAACGAGGGGGAGGGTTACGGCTTCATCGCCGCCCAGGATGGCCGCCAGATCTACTTCCACCGCAACGCGGTGCTGCCCCCGGGCTTCGACGAGCTGTCGGTGGGCGACCGCGTGCGCTTCGCCGAGGAGCAGGGCCACGAGGGGCCCCAGGCGAGCACGGTGGAGCGGCTGAAGGGCTGAGCCGACGGCGCCGAACGATCGCCGGGATCAGCGCCCGCCGGCGGCGGGCGCCTCCCGGCTCCGCTTTCATCGCGCAGAACATCTCCCGGTCCAACGGACCGGTTCGAGAATCGGCTCCCACAGGCCCCCGCGAATCTCCTGGGCCCCTACTCCTGGTTCCACTCCTCGAGGCATTCCGGGTTGTCGTTGGCGGGGCTGTTGACGCGGCGGCTGACGCGGCGCAGCGCCAGGGAGGCCGGCTCGCGGGCGAGGACGGCCTCCAGCGGCTCGCGCTCGCCGACGGCGGGGTCGAGCCACAGCGGCCAGTCCTCGCGGGCGAGCACCACCGGCATGCGGTGGTGGATCTCGGCCGCCGCGCCGGTGGCGTCGCGGGTGAGGATGGTGAAGGTCTCCAGCGGCTCGCCGCCCTTCGCCCAGCGCGACCACAAGCCGGCGAAGGCCACCGGTGCCCCGTCGTCGCGGTGGATCCAGTACGGCTGCTTGCCTCCGCCCTCCTTCTTCCACTCGTAGAAGCCGTCCGCCACCACCAGGCAGCGCTGTCGCCGGAAGCTGCTGCGGTAGGCGGGCTTCGTGGCCACCGTCTCGGCACGGGCGTTGATCATCCGGTTGCCGATCGAGGGATCCTCGGCCCAGTAGGGCACCAGGCCCCAGCGCAGCAGGTCGAGGCGGCGGGGCCCGGTGGCCTCTTCGGCCGCGGGGGTCACCTCCTCGACGACCCGCACCACCGGCGCGACCTGGGTCGGAGCGATGTTGAATCGCGGCACGAGCTGCGGCACCTCCGCCAGCTCGAAGAGATCCGCCAGCACCTCGCCGGGCGTGGTCAGCGTGTAGCGCCCGCACATCGGTTCAGCCCTCCTCGTTCGCTGCTGCCGTCGTCGATCCTGCCGCGGCGAACGCCCTCCGGACGGTCCGCCGCCGCAGCGCCTCGGCCGCTTCCGCCGCGACCCGCATAGCAGGCTCTTGCGCTCCAGCCGCGAGAGCCGCCGGCTCGGGCCGCGATCTTTACAGACTTCGATCAGGACGACCCGCTCCACCTGCCGGGTGGCGCCGTCGGCGAAACGTCCTCGGTGGCGCCGGTCGCGGCGCCGCTCAGGCGGGCGGTGCGTCCCAGCGCCCGGCCACCGCCGACGCCGTCACGGCCGCGTTGCCGGCGCCGAAGAGGAACGCCGCGGCCAGCGTCCCGGCGTCCGCCCTGGCAAGGCTCGGATGGTCGAGGTCGAGCAGGGCGAAATCCGCCCAGTGCCCCGGCACCAGGTCGCCCGCCGGCAAGCCCAGCGCCCGCGCTCCGCCCCGCGTGGCCGCCGCCATCAGCACCGGCGCCACCCGCCCGTTCGCGTCGCGCAGGGCGCCGCGGCGTTCGCCGGCCAGGCGCTGGCCGTACTCGAGCCAGCGCGCCTCCTCGGCCATCGAGATGCGGGCGTTCGAATCGGTGCCGAGGCAGAGGTGGAGGCCGGGCGCGGCGTCGAGTGCCGGCAGGCCATCGCCCAGGTTCGCCTCGGTCAGCGGGCACAGGCAGGCGTTGGCGCCGGTGGCGGCGAAGCGGGCCAGATCGGCGGCCGAGGTGTGGGTGCAATGGACCGCGGTCAGCTCCGGCCCCACCGCCAGCTCGTCGAGCAGCAGTGCCATCGGCCGCCGGCCGTAGGCCGCCTCGATCTCCTCGATCTCGCGGCGCTGCTCCTCGAGGTGGAGGTGGAACACCAGGCCGCGGCGGCGCGCCTCGCGGTGCAGGGCGGCCACCGTCTCCGGTGGCGCGGCCCGCAGGCTGTGAGCGACGGCGCCCAGGGTCTGGGTGCCGTCGGCCCCGAGGCGGCCGGCGAGGTGGTCCATCTGGCGCCAGTACTGCTGAGGCGACGCGCAGGCGAAGCGGCGCTGGCCGCCGGCCAGCGGCTGGCCGGGCCCGCCCGTCTCGTAGTACGCCTGGAGCAGCACGATGCGGATCGGTGCCGCGGCGGCGGCGGCCAGCACCACCTCGTCGAAGCGGAAGTCGGCCCGCTCCGGATTCTCGTGGTGGAGGTAGTGGAACTCGCCCACCGCGGTGATGCCGGCGGCGCGCATTTCGCGGAACGCCCGCAGCGACAGGTCGTGGAGAGCGGCGGCGTCGAGGCCCTCGACCAGGGCGTACATCTCCTCGCGCCACGTCCAGAAGCTCCCCGCCCCGGCCGGGAAGCTCTCGCCGCGGCCGCGCAGGCCACGCTGGAAGGCGTGGGAGTGGGCATCGACGAAGCCGGGCAGCAGGGCGCGCCGGGGCAGCCGGGTCACGGCGCGGCCCGCCGGGGGCCGCTCGCCGCGCAGCACCCGGACGATGCGACCGTCGGTGCCGACCTCCACCAACACGTCCGGCGCGAACCGTTCCCCGGTCCAGGTGAGCTCGGCGGCGAGGACGCCCGGCACCGGCGGGACGTTCGGCGCGTGCGCCGCCGTCACGCGGCGCCCTCGACGCAGAACCGCTCCACCAGCCCCGCCAGGTGCCGCCGCGCCGCCACGAGGTCGGCCTTCGGCACGAACTCGTCGGGGCGGTGGGCCACCTCGATGGAACCCGGACCGAAGATCACGCACTCGAGGCCGAGGCGCGCCAGCCAGCCGGCGTCCGTGGCGAAGGCCACGCTCTCGTCGCCCTGCTGGTCGAGGGCGGCGGCCAGGTGGTGGTGGAGCACCGAGGCGGCGGGGGTCTCCAGCGGCGGGCTCTCGGAGAGGATCTCGGTGCTCATCGGCACGGGGTCGCCGTGCTCGGGGGCGGCGGCGGCGTGCTCGGCGGCCTGCCGCACGCGGCGCTCCAGCGCCTCGGCGTCCGCCCCGGGCAGCGTGCGCACACCCACCTCCACCACGCAGCGCTCGGGCACCACGTTGACGGCGGTGCCGCCGCGCACCGTGCCGACGTTGAGGGCGACGTAGGGCACGTCGGGGAACAGCGCGCCGAGGGCCGGCGACTCGGCCTCGAGCTCGCGCCGCAGCCGCGCCAGCGCCTCGATCGCCCGGCCGCCGCCCTCGATGGCGTTGCGGCCGAGGTGGGGATAACCGCTGTGGGCGCTCTGGCCGTGGAAGGTCAGGCGCAGCTTGAGGTGCCCCTTGTGCAGCCGCACGGCGGCCAGGCGCGTCGGCTCGCCGATCACCGCCGCGCGCGGCAGCGGCCCGATCTCCGGCTCCACCGTGTCCCAGCTCTCGGCCAGCCGCCGCGCGCCCAGGGTGCCCACCTCCTCGTCGTAGGTGAAGACGAGCACCAACGGAGCGGCGAGCCGCCCCGGGTCCACCTCGCGGGCGAGGTTGGTGGCGAGCGCCAGGAATCCCTTCATGTCGGCGCTGCCGCGGCCGACGAAGCGATCGCCGCGGTCGGTGAGCACGAAGGGGTCGCTGGTCCAGCCGGTCTCGCCCGCCGCCTCGCCGGCCGGCACCACGTCCATGTGGCCGGAGAGCACCAGCCCGGCGCGGGACGCCTCGTCGCCCGGCGGCCCCACGCGCACCACCAGGTTCGTCTTGTCGCCGGCCGCCGACAGGTTGCGGTGGACGGCGACGCCGGGGCGCTCCAGGTAGTCCGCCAACAGATCGGCGAAGGCCAGGTTGGAGCGGTGGGAGGTGGTGTCGATGCCGACGAGACGCCGCAGCAACTCGTCGTCGGTCAACGCGGCGGCCATGCCGCTACGTTAGCAGGGGTGCCGGGGGCGGCTGCTAGCTCTCGGCGTCGGTCGCCTCGAGAGCTGGCCGGGTGCGGCCGAGGGCATGGCGGGTGAGCTCGCCGATGCGCTCGGCGCAGGCCACCAGTTCCACGGCCTCGGGGGCGGAGAGGCGCACCGCGCCTTGGCCCTCGGGCGCCGGCGCCGGGCGCGGGTCGCCCTGGACGCGGCGCAGCCACTCGCGGGCAACGGCGACGTCGAGCTGCTGCGGCGTCAGCTCGAGGCCGTGGGCGATCTTGGGCCACGACTTCGGGTCCGGCATGCGTCGGCCCGACTCGTAGAGGCTCCACGAGCTCCGGTTGATCTGCCCCCGCCGGGCCACCTCGCGCTGCGAACGATCCCCCCGCAGGCGCTCGATGGCCCGCCCCACGTCCCGCGCTTCGAGCATGCCGGCAGGCTAGCAGAAAGTTCTACGGTGGGCAACGTAAGTCCATGGCAATCAATGGTTTGCGTGGTGCGCGTGCGGTTGCGCGGAGCGCTGACGGAACACCTCTCACGCAGCGAACCTTTGCGCTCCGGCCGACGCCTGTTTCTTCCCCCGCGGACCCGGAGGAGACCCGACGCTGCCACGGACCCGGTGCGTGGGTCAGCCGAAGGTCCCTGCGAGGCACGTCCGCCGTCGGGAGACAAACGGCTCGTTCGGTTGCGCATCCTGATGCCGCAGCCCGTTCGAGGGGCGCGAGGAGCTGCGCAGGGCGATCGGAATCAGAGTGCTTGATCGAATTGTCTTATATACTGTGATGGGCCAGGGAGCCCCTAAAGAACCAACCACCTGGAGGATCCTGCCGATGAGAAACTCGACGCTGCCCCTTTGCCTCGTCTTCGCCCTCGCCCTCGCTCTCGCTGCCGCCAGCCCGGCGTTCGCCTGCATCTGTCAACCGAAAATCCCGATCGCCAACGACGACAGTGCGTCCACCCCGAGGAATACCGCGGTGACCATCCTGGTGCTCCTCAACGACAGCGACACCTGCGACTGGGACTCGGTGTGGGTGGTGGATGGTCCGAGCCACGGCGTCGCGACGGTGGTCGGCGACAGCATCCGCTACACACCCGCGACGGATTTCACCGGCACCGACAGCTTCACGTACGCGAACGACGCCGGCTGTCTCCAGTGCTATCAGAATGCATGTCTCGAGCACGCCGACTCCATGCCGGCAACGGTGACGGTCACCGTCTACTGAACATCCGTGGAGCGGACGGTGCGGCCCGGCGGCCGCCCGTCCTTCCTAGCCCCGCTCGCGCTCCAGCAGGGTCATGGTCAGCACCGCCAGCACCGCCAGCACCGCCAGCACCGCCAGCACCGCCAGCAGGGCCGCCCTGTCGGTGGGCTCCGGCAGCGAAACGCCGGCGGAGGTGATACTGACGCGGCGCCCATCCACGGCCGGGTCCTGTTTCTTCCCCCGCCGCCACCGAGCACCCGTGCCGCAGCCGCCCCTGAACCGCTGTGCGGCACAACGGTACCAGCCCCGGGCGCGGGCGGGAAGGTCGGGACGGAGGCCGCGGGGATGTGCCGAGTTGCGCAACGTGGTGCCTCGAAGGTCAACGACCGGTGTCGGAAGCGCGCAGCAGCAGGCGACCGACGACGTCACGAAGCTGGTCGAGGAGGTAGTAGAGGCGGTGCAGGTCCTCGCTCGGCGGGGGCCGCTCCGGTTCCGGTGCGTCGGGCGCCAGGCGGCGCTCGCACTCCTGCAGGATCGCGCGGTCGAGATCGTCCAGGGTGCGGCCCAGGCCGTTGGCGATCTTCTCCTGGGATCTGCGACTCGGCAAGCGGCTGCCCGACTCGTAGGAGCTCCAGGTCGTGCGGTGGATGCCGGCGCGCCGGGCGACCTCGCGCTGCGTGCGATCCCCCCGCAGCCGCTCCATCGCCCGCCCCACGTCGGCCGCCGTAATCATCTGCGGAACGCTAGCAGATAGCTTGCACCAAGTCTAATGTTTTCAATGATTTGCGCCTGAGACAACGAGGTTGCTGCCGGGAGCGCCGAAGATCGCGCACCACGCCGATTCGGTTGCTGGTGAAGCGCGCAGGTTGTCTCTCGAAGGGAAAGAATCGGCGAGGCGACGGTGCCCGGGCGGCGCCGGCGAGGAGGAGATTAGCTCCCTGCCGCGCCCCCTTTGCGGTCTCGGAACCGTACACAGTTGCATTCGCTGTGCGACGAGACGCACTGCACGGGGCGGTCTCCCGCCCGGCGGAGCGCCTTTCCTCGCCGTGCCGACGGCACGGCGAGTGGGGTCCTTGCGCGCGCTGGCGCTGGCTCTCGAGGTCGAGGAGGGCCTCGAGAGCCTCCGGACTTTCGGACCTACCCCCGCTCGCGCTCCAGCAGGGCCATGGTCAGCACCGCCAGCAGGGCCGCCGTCTCGGTGGGCTCCGGCAGCGAAACGCCGGCGGAGGTGATGTCGAAGCGGCTCTCCATCAGGGCACGACGCTTGGCGACGCCGAGCACCTTGTGGTTCGTCGCCGTCTCCGTGACGGCGTAGCGCGGATGGAGGAAGAGGCCGGTGAGCATGCCGACCACCGGCACCTCCCCCACCAGGCCGTCGACCAGCTTGGCGATGGGGTTCTCTTCCTCGATCTTCAGCAGCGGCTCGCCAGACGGTCCCTCGACGTCGTAACGCGCCTTCCACAGCGACCGCATGCCCGAGCGCCGGACCGCACCGACCACCGCGCCGCTGGCGTCGGTGAAGGTGTAGCGGGCACGGAAGTCGATCACGCGGTCGGCGCGGATCTCGTGGAGCAGATCCGCCTGGGAGCTGTCGCGGAACACGCGAATGTGCTCCTTGAGCTTGAGCAGCTTCTGGCGTACGTACATCTGCTCGCGGCCATCGGCGTCGCGCAGCGTGATCTGCGGCGCGATCGCCAGGATCTTGAAGGTGAGGGTGAGGGGATAGCGCATGGCCCGAGCTTACCTGGATCGCCGATCCGGTTCTCAGCTCACCTGGCTGCCGACGGGAGTGCCCACCGGTACCCCGGCACCGGCCGGGCTCTTCGCCTCCCCGCCGTCGCCCTGACCCGTGTGCCGCGGCTTCCACGCCTCCTGGGTGTTGCGGCGGGCCACGGCGCCGGCGGTCGCGTCGACTCCGTCGTGCTCGCGGGCAAGCTCCTGGGCGACCACCCCGGGCAGCACCTCGGAGAGCTCCACCACCAGCGGCGTGAGGTCCTTCAGGTGCCGCAGCGCCACGTCCGCCGTCGCGCCGTGGCGGTAGGCGAGGCCGGTGGCGTGGAGCATGGTGTAGGCGGCCGAGGTCAGCGACAGCGCCGTGTAGTCGTCGCGCAGCATACGCGAGACCTGGTCGCCGCGAATCTTGTCGTAGAGGCCGGCGAGCTCGCCGAGCAGCGAGGTCACTCCCTGCTTCACCTTGTCGAGCAGGCGCTCGTCGAGGCCCGCGATCAGCGTCTCGAGCTCCGCGTGCTGGCGGCGCAGGACGCTCTCGGCGCGGCTCACCACCTGGTGGGCGTCGGAAAAGGCGGCGAGATCGTCGTCGCCGAGCTGGCGCTCCAGCGCCTCGTGCACGTGCTTGCTCACCGCCAGCATCTCGCCGACGTGGACTCGAATACGGTCCCGGTTGTCGCTCATGATGTGTCTCCCTTGGGTCGTAGTTCCGGACTCCGTCGTCCGCACTCGAGGGAGGCTGCAAAACGGGGGCCGGCGGCGCGGCCCCGGTAGGGAGGGGAGAGGGGGCGACGCTAGGAGGTCGGGCGGGCCAGCTCTTCGGGGTAGAGCTGCCGGTAACTGTCGGCCAGCACCAGGATGCGCTTCACGTAGTTGCGCGACTCGTCGATGCGCAGCGTCTCGAGGAAGTCGTCGAGCTCGGGGTCGGGCCCCTCTTCGCGCCACAGGCGGCGGATGCGGTTGGGGCCGCCGTTGTAGCCGGCCAGCGCCAGCTCCACGTTGCCGTCGAACATCCGCAGCACCCGGCTCAGGTAGGTGGTGCCGAGGCGGATCGAGAAGCTCGGGTCGTAGAGCCGGGTGGGCGAGTAGGCTTCGCCGAGGCTCAGCGACACCTCGCGGGCGGTGGCCGGCATCACCTGCATCAGGCCGCGAGCCCCCACCGGGCTGGTGGCCCGCGGGTCGAAGGCGCTCTCCTGGCGGATGATCCCCGCCACCAGGTGGGGCGGCAGGCCGGTGGCCTCGGCGTTGGTGCGGATCACGTCGTTCCACTTCACCGGGTAGTAGGCGCGCAGGATCTCGGTCGGGATCGAGGCCTGCTTCGCTCCGCCGAGCTCCGGGAAGGCGCGCCGGAGCATCACGATGCCGGTGCGCTGCTTGCCCTGCCGCGCGAGCATCAGCGCCTCGAGGGCCAGCACGTCCCGCGAGGACGGCTTCTCGGCGCCGGCTTCGACGGCGGCGATCTCGCGCTCGGCGAGCTCGTCGAGGCCCAGGTCGACCAGCATCTTGGCGCGGCGCAGCAGCGGGTCGATGTCCCACGACCGCGGCTCCTGGATCACCTCGGCGGTCCAGGTGGCGAGCCGCGGCGCCGTCCCCAGGCGCACCATCGCCTGCTTGCGGTAGAAGTCGGTGGTATCGGTGGAGGACACCAGGTGCTCGTAGATCTGGCGCGCGCGCCGCGTCTCGCCGAGGGCCTCCAGGGCGCGCCCCTTCCAGTAGCGGCTGCGGTGGGCCTCGCGGTCCTCCGGGTAGAGCTCGTCGAGCTCGGTCCAGTAGGCGACGGCGGCGGTGTGGTTGCCGGCGCGGTACTCGTTCCAGCCCCGCTCCCACAGCGGACCGGCGCCGGTGCGGTCGTTCGGGTCGAAGCGGCGCAGCTCGCGCAGCACCTGCTGGCGGGCCTCGAAGTCGTCCTCGTCGATCTCCTCGTACAGACGGCGCAGGGCCCGGGCCGCGAGCTCGGCGTCGGCGCCGAGGCGGGCGACGGTGCGCAGGTGCGCGAGGGAGGCGCGGCGCAGGCGGGCGCGGTCGTCGGACGGCAGGCCGCCGCTGCGGGCCGTGGCGAGGTCGGCCGTGGCGAGGGCCCGCTGCCAGGCGATGGCGGCCTGTTCGGCGCGGCTCGCCGGGCGGGCGCCGTCGAGCACCGCCAGGGCCTCGTCGCCGCGGTGGAGGCGGGTCAGCGCGTCGGCCCGCACCAGGTGCCAGTCGACCCCGCGGCCGGCGCGCGGCACGCTTTCGAGGGTGGCGAGCGCGGCACCCGCCTGGTCGAGCTCCAGGAACGAGCGCGCCCGTTGCTCGAGCTCCGGCCCGGTGAGCACCCGCGACCAGTCGACCCGGCCGTTGCCGTCGTGGAACATGCGCGGCACGCCGAGCGAAGCGGCCTTCCAGGGCGAGTGGATCAGCAGGCGGCGGGCGGCGTCACGGCGGACGGAGTCGTCGTTGAGCTTGCGGCCGAGCTTCCAGGCGAGCTCCTCGAGGTCCACCCGGGCACCGCCGGACAGCTCCTCGCGACGGGCGAGGTGGACGAGGTCGAGCGCCGCCCACTCCTCGCCGTTGGCGGCATGGAGACGAGCCGCGGCCACCACCGCGCCGGGGCGCAGCGGCGAGGCCGGATAGGCGTCGATCAGGGTGGCGAGGTGGTCGAGGGCAGCTTGGGTGTCGCCCGCGTCGGCGGCAAGGTCGGCCAGCGCATGGAGGCGCCAGTCGCCGAGCAGCGCCTCCCGGTCGTCGGCGCCGGCGAGCAGCTCGCCGGCCTCGGGGCGCTGGCCGGTGGAGTAGGCGGCCAGGCCGAGCAGCAGGCGGGCGTCGGCCGGCGCCAGACCGTCGCCGGCCAGGCCGCCGAGGGCGGCACCGGCGGCGTCGAGGTCGTGGGCCCGGAACGCCTGGGAGACTCGGGCGTAGCGCTGGTCGGGGAGGCTCGCGGGAACCACGCCGCCGTTCAGGACGGGCTGAGCGGCCGCGGAGGCCCCGCGGGTCGCGACCTGCGGTCCACCACCCCATTCGATCCAGATCCCCGTCGCCAACAGCAGGACGAAGACGAGCAGGATGGCGGCTGCGTACGTCGGGCGTTTCTCGGCCAAGGTGAACCTCCTGGTACGCGCAGTGCTGCGCTCTGGCGCTATCCGCTGACCGGCGAGGTGAGCGCCGCCACCCGCGGAGGCGACAAGGCCCCCCGGGAGGCGGCGAGCGCCGCGACAGTCGGTGGATTCTCTTCGTGCATCAAGCGCCGAAACAGGAGCCCTGCGGCTCATATTCCATCGGTTCTATAAGTCAGCCGGCCCGGCGGTCGGGCTTCTGCTAGCCTGCCGGCGATGAACGAGACCGCGAGCAGCGAGACCCTGGACTACCCGCGCTGGATCGCCGAGGCGTTGCGCACCGTGGCGCGCCGGGCCCTCGCCCAGGTGGCCGAGGAGGGCCTGCCGGGCGAGCACCACTTCTTCCTCACCTTCCGCACCCGCGACCCGGGCGTGCGCCTGCCGGACCCCCTGCGCGACCAGTCCGAGGAGATCACCATCGTCCTGCAGAACCAGTTCTGGGACCTGGTGGTCGACGACGAGGCGTTCGCCGTCACCCTCACCTTCGGGGGAGCGCGTCAGCGCGTGGTGGTGCCGTTCGCGGCGCTCACCGCCTTCGCCGACCCGTCGGTGCCGTTCGGGCTGCGCTTCGACCTGGCGCCCGGCGAGGTGGAGGAGGGCGGCGCGGAGGAGGCGAGCGAGGAGCCCGAGGCGGGCACCGGGCAAGGTGACGCGCCCGCGGCGGCTCCCCCCAGCGAGGACGGCGAGCGCCGGGGCGGCGAGGTGGTCTCCCTCGACCGCTTCCGCAAGAAGAAGGAGTGAGCCGCGCGGGCGTTCAGGGCTGCGGGCGAGGCGACGCTTCGGCCGGCAGGAAGCCGAGCTCGCGCAGCGCCGCCACCGCCAGCGCGGAGCGCTCCTCGCGGATCTCGGCGTAGCTCGCGCCGCGGGTGTTGAAGGCGAAGGCGGTCGGCGGGGGGCCGCCCGGCCGCTCGATCCAGCCCACCAGCCAACCCACCCAGCGCTCGGTGTCCTGCGGCCGGGAGCCCCCCGGAGGCAGGGTGCAGCTCCCGGTCTTGGCCACCAGGCGCCACGGCCCGTCCGGGCCGGTGCCCCGCTCCATCACCAGGGCGTCGGCCACGTAGCGCTCGTGCTCCGGCAGGAAACCCAGGCTGCCGCGGGCCAGGCGCGCCAGGAAGTCCACCTGCTCGTCGGCGGAGATCGCCAGCGACCTGCCGAGCCAGAACCGGTCGATGCCGCCGGAGATGTCGCGGTTGCCGTAGCCGATGCGGTCGAGCTGCGCCTGCATGCGCTCGGCGCCGATGCGCCGCGCCAGCTCCTGGTAGTACCAGAGCGCCGAGTGGCGCAGCGCCGACGGCATGTCGTGGTCCTGGGCCCAGTGCTCCGGCCACCAGTCCTGCTCCGGGTCGCGCTGCGGGTCCCAGACAAGACGATTGTTGTTGCGGGTCACCACGCCGGCGGTGAGCGCGATCAGCGAGTTGGGGATCTTGAAGGTGGAGCAGGGCGGCAGTGGCTCGGCGGCTCGTTCCGGGTGCAGGCGCAGGCCCGCCGCGCTCCCGGCGCCGCCGCCCACCACCAGGCTGGCCTCGGCGGCGGCGAACCGCCCGGCGAGC
>DATACC010000229.1:0-5669 GCA_036259255.1 Thermoanaerobaculia bacterium
GCACGATGCGCCCCGGCATGGCGCCGACGTAGGTGCGCCGGTGGCCGCGGATGTCGGCCTCGTCGCGCACGCCGCCGAGGAGGCCGAGGCCGCCGAAGCCGGCGGCGAGGCCGACGACCGCGACGCCCCCGACGACGCGCGCAGCGAGGAGCAGGGGGGCGAGGAGCGCGCGGCGGCCGAGGGCGGCAACGGCAAGCTCCCCGACCAGGCCCCCGGCGCCGACGAGGACGACCTGCCCGGCCACGACGACGACCGCGTTGCGAAGGGCCCGATCCTGCTCTTCGTCGGCCCCCCGGGCGTCGGCAAGACCTCCATCGCCAAGTCCATCGCCCGCTCGATGGGGCGCGAGTACGTGCGCATCTCGCTGGGCGGCGCCCGCGACGAGGCGGACATCCGCGGCCACCGGCGGACCTACGTCGGCGCCATGCCCGGGCGCATCATCCAGGGCATGAAGCAGGCCGGCAAGAAGAACCCGGTGTTCCTGCTCGACGAGATCGACAAGCTCGGCGCCTCCTTCCAGGGCGATCCGGCCTCGGCGCTGCTCGAGGTGCTCGATCCGGCGCAGAACGACAGCTTCACCGACCACTACATGGGCGTGCCCTTCGACCTGTCCGAGGTGCTGTTCATCGCCACGGCGAACTTCATCCAGAACATCCCCGGTCCGCTGCTCGACCGCATGGAGGTGGTGGAGTTCTCCGGCTACACGGAGCGCGAGAAGCTGGCTATCGCCAAGCAGTACCTGTTGCCGCGCCAGCTCCGGGAGAACGCTCTGAACCCGGAGCGCCTGGAGGTGACCGACGAGGCGATCTCCGGGATGATCAGCGGCTACACCCGGGAGGCCGGAGTGCGCCAGCTCGAGCGCGAGCTCGGCAAGCTCTCCCGCAAGGTGGCGCGCAAGATCGCCGCCGGCGAGGTGGACCGCTTCGAGGTCGACCAGGGACAGGTGCGGGATCTGCTCGGCAGGCCGCGGGTGCACCCGGAGCGCGCCAGCCAGGCCGACCAGGTGGGTGTGGCCACCGGCATGTACTACACGCCGGTGGGCGGCGACATCATGTTCGTCGAGGCGTCCACCATGGCGGGCAAGGGCGAGCTGGTGCTCACCGGGCAGCTCGGCGACGTGATGAAGGAGTCGGCGCGGGCCGCCTGGACCTACGCCCGCTCCCATGCCGAGGAGCTCGGCATCGACGAGGCGGCGTTCAAGCGCGACCTCCACGTCCACGTGCCCGCCGGCGCGGTGCCGAAGGAGGGGCCGTCGGCCGGCGTGGCGATGGCGACCGCGGTGGTCTCCAGCCTCTCCGGCCGCCCGGCACGCCACGACGTGGCGATGACCGGCGAGGTGACGCTCTCGGGCCGCGTGCTGCCGATCGGCGGCGTCAAGGAGAAGGTGCTGGGGGCGGTCCGCGCCGGCATCGACACCGTGCTGCTGCCGAAGCAGAACGAGGACGACCTGGAGGACCTGCCGGAGGACGTGCGCTCCAAGCTCACCGTCCACGCCGTGGAGGAGCTCGGCGAGGCCCTGGCGCTGACCCTGCGGGGGGCCACCTTTCGCGAAGGGCGCCTCTCCTTCGACACCGACGTCGACGGCGCCCGGGTGACTCCCGAGATCCATCACTGACCGGGGCTGATCCGGGAACGGCGGATCGACCGCCGGAGGCAACGAGAAGGGCGCGGGCCGCGAGGTCCGCGCCCTTTTCGTCGTCGGGGCCTCGTCTTCGTGCGGGGGAGGTGCGGCTAACGGCCGGCGGCGGCCATCTCCTTGGCCGAGCGCTTCTCCATGTCGATCAGCCAGCGCTTGGCCTTCCGGCCGCCGATGTAGCTGCCGATGCCGGACTTGTTGGTGGTCACCCGGTGACAGGGAACGAGGATCGGCAGCGGGTTCTCCATCAGCGTCGCGAGCACCAGGCGGTAGGCGTCGGGCTGGCCGGCAGCGGTGGCGATCTCGCGGTAGGTGCGCGTGCGGCCGTACGGGATCTTGGCCGTCTCCTTCAGCACCCGCCGGGCGAAGCCGGTGATGCCGGAGGGCTCCAGGTCCCAGTCGATCTCCAGGCGCCGGCGCACCCCGGCGAAGTACTCCGAGATGCGCCCGAACATCTCCTCCAGGAACTCCGACTCGTCCTCCAGCTCCTCGAACGAGCGGTAGCCCTGGAGGTCGGACTCGCCGGCCCCGACCTGCACCCGTACCACGACCTGGGCGCTGAGGTCGAAGGCCAGGGTACCGATGGGCGAAGGCATGGTGAAGCGGACGATGTCCACCCCGCCGGCGTCCGCTTGCGCGACCGTCGCCTCTGTGCCGCTGTCTGGCATGGAGCGCAGATTACCATGCTCCGTCGGCGCTTTCGCACGGTCTCCGGGAACTTTTCACGCCGCTCGCGAGGGTCCGCCCATCGCCGTCGGGGGGCCCCTGCAGGGATGGCCGGGCCGGTGGCCGGGAGGTGGAAACGGTCGCCGGGTCGTTGTTTGCCGGGGGCCGGATGCCTCAGCCGGGCAGGTGCGGCGGCGCCACCCGTACCCGGAAGCGGCCCCAGCGCGCCGCCGCCAGGGCACCGCCGAGATCGGCGTCGCCGCGGTAGGTCTGCTTCGGCAACTCGCGGCAGGGGACGCGGAAGGTGGTGGCGCCGGCGAGAGGAAAGGGATCGAGATAGAGGGTCTCCGTCGCCGGCTCGAAGCGGCCCCGCTGCACGGTGCCGCCGGTCGCGCCGTCGGCCGCGCGGCCGGCGCCCATCGCCACCTCGAACGGTTCCGCCTGGCGCCTGCAGACGGCGAGCGAAGCGGCGTCGGCGAAGCGCAGGAACGGGAAGTCCGCCGCGATCTCGTCGTCCGCGATCCTCGCCGCCGCGGCCAGCTCGTCGCGCCGCTCGGCCAGGCATCCGGCGAGCTCCTCCCACTCGGCGTCGGCCCAGCCGGTGGCGCCGTGGCCCCCGGACAGATCGGCGATCCACAGGGCGTGGGTGAGGATGAGCACCGCGGCGCCGGGACGCTCGTCGGCGAAGCGCTCGCTGCCGCGCCGCCATACCTCGCGGCGCTCGGGGGCGGGCAGGCTGTGGAAGTCGTGGGGGCGGCCGGCGGCGCGGTTCCAGGATGGGGCCGCGTCGGCCTCGCGCCAGCCGTTGTCGTGCTCGCGGGTGGCGAACAGCAGGTCGTCGCGGCGCGCCCGGGCCGGCAGCCCGTCGGAGCGCCACAGCGCCAGCAGCTCGCCGGCGAAGCGGGCGTGGTCCGGCTGGGTCACCACCCGCCAGTTCTCGCCTTGGTCGTAGAGGATCACGGTGCGTCTCGTTGGTTGCGGCCCGTCCGGTAGCGGTCTCGAGGCCCGCCCTCTTCGGTTCTGCTGCGCCAGCCGATAGAATCCGGCCGTCCTGCGCCGCGGCGTCCGCGTCGCGGCTCCCACCGATTCCAGCGAGTCCCGAGAGAGAGCATTCTATGGTCTTCCAGCCCGAGCCCTGGCGCGTCAAGGTGGTCGAGCCGATCCGCCTGCCGGATCCCGAGGAGCGGGAGCGCCGGCTGGTGGAGGCCGGCTTCAACGTCTTCGACATCCCGGCCGAGGCGGTGTTCATCGACCTGCTCACCGACTCCGGCACCTCGGCCATGTCGGACGACCAGTGGGCCGGCCTGATGCTCGGTGACGAGTCCTACGCCGGGGCGCGCAACTTCTACCACTTCGAGCGCGCCGTGCAGGACATCTTCGGTTTCCCCCACGTGGTGCCGGTGCACCAGGGGCGGGTGGCGGAGAACCTGCTGTTCTCGACCCTGCTGCGGCCGGGGCACATCGTGCCCAACAACAGCCACTTCGACACCACCCGCGCCAACGTCGAATCGAACGCCGGCGAGGCGCTGGACCTGGTGATCGAGGAGGCCCGCCGGCCGGACGCGGACCACCCGTTCAAGGGCAACGTGGACCTCGAGCGGGCGCGGCGGCTGTTCGAGCGCGAGCGCGAGCGCATTCCGCTGGCGATGCTGACGTTGACCAACAACTCGGGTGGCGGGCAGCCGGTGTCGCTGGCCAACATCAAGGCCTACGCGGCGCTGTGCCGCGAGCACGGCATTCCGTTCTACATCGACGCCTGCCGGTTCGCCGAGAACGCCTGGTTCATCCGCGAGCGCGAGGAGGGGCAGCAGGACCGGCCGGTGGCCGACATCGTGCGCGAGATCTTCGACCTAGCCGACGGCTGCACGATGAGCGCGAAGAAGGACGGCCTGGCCAACATCGGCGGCTTCTTCGCCAGCCGCGACCCGGAGCTGGTGGAGACGATCAAGCGCCGGCTGGTGCTGATCGAGGGGTTCCCCACCTACGGCGGGCTGGCGGGACGCGACCTGGAGGCGGTGGCGCGGGGGCTCCGCGAGGTGCTCGATCCCGAGTACCTGCGCTTCCGGGTGAAGCAGGTGGAGGCGTTCGGCCGGAGCCTCATCCAGCTCGGCATCCCAGTCATCCGCCCGGTGGGAGGGCACGCGGTGTACGTCGACGCCCGCGCCTTCCTGCCGGAGATCCCGCCGTCGCGCTTTCCGGCCCAGGCGCTGGTGGTGGCGCTCTACCGGCAGGGGGCGGTGCGTGGGGTGGAGATCGGCAGCGTGATGTTCGGCCGCACCGATCCGGACACGGGAGACCCGGTGTACGCCGACCTCGAGCTGGTGCGCCTGGCGGTACCGCGCCGCGTCTACACCAACTCGCACCTGCAGTACGTGGCGACCGTGCTGGAGGCGATCCGCGACCAGCGCGACCGCCTGAAGGGGCTGGAGATCGTCCACCAGGCGCCGGTGCTGCGCCACTTCACCGCCCGGTTCCGCGAGCTCTAGGGAGCCGGGAACAACGGAGCGCCGAGGTTGTTCTGCCTGGCAGGAGATCCTTGTAACGCTCGGAGGGGCTGGCTCGCCAGAGGTGGGTGAGGCAAGCGCTTGTCCCCTCCATGGGGGCTCCTCTACAATCTCGTGGTCGTCGCACCCACAGCGAGACCTACGCTCAAGGAGAGGCAGGAAATGAAGAAGCTCATCACGGCGGCCGTTTGCGTCGCCATCGCCCTGGCGGCGTTCGTGGCGCTGCCGGCCGACGCTGCGGACAAGCCGCGGATCGCCATCCTGGAGATCAAGAACAAGGCCGACAACCAGTACTGGTGGCACGGGGGCGGCGAGGCCGCCCAGGACGTGTTCATCACGCAGCTCGTCAAGAGCGGCAAGTTCACGGTGGTCGAGCGCGAGCGCATCAACGCCATCCTGGAGGAGAAGGGCCTGGTGCTCTCGGGCGACATCAACCCGTCGACCGCCATGCAGATCGGCCAGCTCCTCGGCGCCGACTACCTGCTGGCCGGCGCGGTGACCGAGTACGGCATGGAGGAGGCCGGGGCCCACGGGCGCGGCATCCGTGGGGTGCCGGGCTTCAACGTCGGCAAGAAGACCTTCACGGCGGCGATGAACGCCCGCGTGTTCGATGTCTCCACCGGCGAGATCCTGTGGGCCGACGAGGCCCAGGCCGCCGATTCCTCGGTGAAGGTGAGCGTCGGCGGCTTCGGCGGCGGCAACAACGACCGCCGGATGTTCGACAAGGTGATGCGCCCGGTCATCGACGACCTGGTGGCGAGCCTGCGCGCCGCGGATCTCTGATCCCCGCTGCTCGAACGGGCCCTCGCGGCACCGACACGGGAGCCGGGCTTCGGCCGGGCTCTTCGTGTTTGTGGGGGGAA
>DATACC010000230.1:0-6163 GCA_036259255.1 Thermoanaerobaculia bacterium
GGGGGCGGCCGCGGCCCCGGCCGAGCGCGAGGCGCTGGAGACGGCGGCGGCGCAGATCGACGCCCGCCACGCCCAGGCCGGCAGCTTCGCGGGCCGCATCGGCCGCGCGGTGCAGCCGGCCTTCGCGCCGCTCGGCTACGACTGGCAGCTCACGGTGGGGGTGCTCACCAGCTTCATGGCGCGGGAGGTGTTCGTCTCCACCATGGCGGTGCTGCTGGCGGGCGACGCCGAGGCCGACGTGGAGCAGGCCGGCGTCATCGAGCGCATCCGCTCGGCCCGGCGCGACGATGGCCGGGCGGTGTTCACCCCGGCCGCCGCCGCCAGCCTGCTGGTCTTCTTCGTGCTGGCGATGCAGTGCCTGCCGACGCTCGCCGTCACCCGTCGCGAGGCCGGCGGCTGGCGCTGGGCGGCGCTGCAGCTCGGCTACATGACCGGCCTCGCCTACCTCGCCGCCTTCACCGTCTACCACGGCCTGCGCGCCTTCGGGATCGCCTGATGACCTTTCCCGTCGGCGACTGGCAGTTCTGGGTGGTCACCCTCTCGGCGGTCGGTTCGCTGTGGATGCTGGTGCGGCCGTTCCTCGCGCCGCGGGGCAAGAAGGGGGCCGGCGCCGGGTCGTGCTCGCAGTGCGGCGTTGCGGCGGGGGCGCCGTGCCAGGGCACGCGCGGGGGAGCAGCCGGTGCGGGTGGCCACGGCGGCCGCGAGCACCTGGTGGTGATCGGCAAGCACCGCTGAGGCCACCAGCCGTCCGCGGACGCCAGGTGGTGCTGCCCGAGGCGCCGTTGTGCATCGAGGCCAGGAGCGCTTCGAGTGCGAGCGTTGGGTCACGGTAGCGGGCCCCCCCGGCCTTTCCTTGCTCGAACGATTGCGCGTACACTGCGGATGGACCTTCAACCGGGAGGACGCCGCATGCCGTTTCCGGTCCGCATCCACTTCGACAACTCGGTCGGCTTCGCCGCGCCCCACCTGTGGGCCTGGTACGAAGCCTCGCGGATGCACCACGACCTGGCACCCGCGGGGCACGACGGGTTCGGCCCCTTCTTCGACCTCGAGGCGGTGCGCAACTTCGTCCGCTTCCGCTTCAAGGACGGCCCCGGCACCGGCGGCCCCTGGGAGCCGGAGGCGCTCGGCCGGGGGCTGTGGCCGCTGGCGATGGACCAGCCGTGGGGTGACGAGGCCTGGTGCCGCGGCGACCGCGCCTTCGTGGACCACGTCGAGCCGCGCCTCGCCAGGGGCAACGCCGCCGAGCGGGTGGGGCGGCTCGCCTTTCCCGACGGGCTGTACGTTCCGGGCACCGGCGGCCTTTCCGGCCTCGGCGCCCAGCCGCTCGCGGGCGGCGGCGTGCTCTTCGGCCTCTACCACCCCACCGCCGCCCGGGTGTACGTGGCCGGCGACTTCAACGACTGGCAGTGCCCCGGCGCGCCGGATCCCGACCCCGCCCGTTTCCACGAGCTCGACCTGCACGTCGGCTGGTTCGGCGCCGCCAACACCTGGCTCGCCCGCGTCCCGGCCGCCGAGCCGGGGGACCGCTACAAGTTCTACGTCGAGGGCGGGACGCCGCGGGGCGCCGACGGTCGCGCCCGCCGCTGGGCGCTCGATCCCCACGCCCGCCTGCTGGAGGCCGACTTCGAGAGCAACAACCCGGTGGTGCACGACCCCACCGGCTTCCCGTGGACCGACCACGGCTGGCGGACGCCGGACGTGGGTGAGCTGATCCTCTACGAGATGAGCGTCTACGGCTTCACGGAGGGCGACCCGGACATCGACCCGGGCCATCACGGGCGCTTCGCCGGCATCACCGAGCGCATCCGCTCCGGCTATTTCGCTCGCCTGGGGGTCAACGCCCTGTGTCTCATGCCGCTGGCCGAGTTCCCCTCGATCCAGTCGCCCGGCACGCTCGGTTACAACCCGTCGCTGTTCTCGACCGTGGAGCGCGACTTCGGCAGCCCGGAGGACCTGCGCGAGCTGGTCGACGCCGCCCACGCCGCCGGGCTGGCGGTGCTGCTCGACAAGGTCTTCAACCACACGGACAACAGCTTCAACCCGCTCTGGCAGCTCGTCCTCGAGCACCCCCGCGAGGACGAGGACCCGGGGGAGGGGGGCCTCTACTTCTCCGGCGGCACTCCGTGGGGCAACCGGGTGGCCACCGAGAAGGCCGACGTCCAGAACCTGCTGATCGACGCCTGCAAGCTGTGGCTGCAGGAGTACCACGTCGACGGCTTCCGCCTCGACGCGACCCACGAGCACTACATGGACCACGGCTTCGTGCTGCGCCTGGCCGAGGAGCTGAAGGGGTTCCGGCCGGGCGTCCTGCTGGTGGCCGAGAACCTGCCGAACCAGCCGCAGCTCAACCGCAGCGGCTTCGACGGCTACGCCCAGTGGTGCAACCACTTCCACGACAAGGTCAAGGCGCTGCTGCGGGAGGGTGCCTTCGAAGGCCAGACCGCGGGGCCGGACGGCCTCGGCGAGATGTTCTACTTCAGCAAGGGGCTCTTCGCCGGCCACACCAACAACGTGGTGAACTACTGCGAGAGCCACGACGAGCACAGCGTCCCCCACGAGGTGGGCTTCACGCCCTGGCTGGACCACCCGGTGGCCAAGGAGCGCAAGGCCCGCCTCGGCCTGTTCGCCACCCTGGTGGCGCTCGGCCAGCCGATGCTCTACATGGGCCAGGAATTCGCCCTCGACCGACCGCGCAACCTGGTGACCGTCGGCTGGCCCGCCGACCTCGATGCCCACGGGTTCTTCCAGTGGGCCTCGCGGCTGATCCACCTGCGCCGGCGCCACCTGGGCCTGCGGCTGCGCGGCGACGACCCGGCGGGGGACGGCCGCTTCGCCTGGATCCTGGCGCCGTGGCTGGGCGCCGCCCAGGGCGGTGGCCGCCGGGTGATCGGCTGGCGGGCCCGGCCCGGCGGCGGCCCCCACGAGGAGTTGGTGGTGATGCTGAACTTCGAGGGCGCCGCGGCGGTGGTGGACCTCGACCTCGGCCGGCCCGGCGTCTGGGTCAAGCTGGCGGACGTGGACGTCGTCCACGACGTCGCCCCCGCCGGCACCAACGGCGCCGCCGACCCCACCGCCCTCCACACCGTCGACGGCCGCTACGCCGGCTTCACCCTCCCCAGCTCCTCGGGCTTCGTTTACAAGTGGGAGGCGCCGGGGTAGGGGGCCCCGGCTTGCTTCGGCGCGGCCGTAGAAGCGGCGCAGGGAGCACAGGACCACGCGGCGAGGCCCCCGGCGAGGACCCGCTGGATCCGGTTCGCCGGCGGCGCTGAGCCCTCACCAGCTTCGGCGGACGAGCCCCGGCACCCGATCGAAGTGCTCGTCCCTGCTCACCACCGGCAGGCCGTGCTGCCGGGCCAGGGCGGTGATCCAGACGTCGTTCTCCGGGATCGGCGTTCCACGATGCCTCAGCTCGTTGCGCACGTCGGCATAGTGCGCCGTGGTGGCAATCACGATCGGCAGGACGACGGACTCGGAGATCAGCAGGTCCAGCATCCCCCCGAGTGCCCCCCGCTGGCGGGAGCGGGCCAGGCCGTACCGGTACTCGCCTACGACGACCGTCGGCAGGTGATGGCGATGACTCCCGATCAGCACCTCTTCCAGGGAGGGGTCGCCGGCGAACAGCCGGAAACCGCGTTCGTATCGAGGATCAAGACCAGTTCTCGAGCTCGACCTGCTCGAGGTCCTCCGCCACGATCTCGTCAACGGCCCGCACCTCTTCGGCCGCAGCCTTGCCGAACACCCGTCTCCACGCCTCCTGCCCCGGTACGCTCTCCTGCGAGCTGTCGAGATGCCTGCGCAGGGCGACGGTGAACAGTTCCTTGAGCGATCTTCCTTCCTGGGCAGCCACACTCTTCGCCGCCCGGAGGAGCAGACCGGTGGGACCGGGCAGGCCGAAGAAAACTCCTGCCCAGGCGCATCGGTGGATACGAGCCCCTGTGCCGAATAAGCTGCGGTGACCAACGACCCTCAGGGAGGAATCCTTCATGCGCCGAGGTCCGCGTCGTTTTCCGTCCACCGCCGTCCTGCCGCTGTGCGCCCTGCTCCTGGCCGTGCCGCTCCTCCTGTCGGCCTCGCCTGCCCGCGCCGCCGGCGTGGAGCGGGAGATCCACGTGCCGGCGGGCTGGGAGGGGGCCTACGAGTTCGGCTACGCGCCGGTGATCCGGGTGGGCGACCAGGTGATCGTCTCCGGCATCCCGGCCGGCGGCGAGGGCACCTACGAAGAGAAGGTGCGCCGCATGTACGAGCGGGCGGTGGACCTGCTGACGGCGGCGGGCGCCACGATCGACGACGTGGTGGAGCTCACCACCTTCCACCCCGAGCCCCGCGACAGCGCCGCCTTCCATGCCGAGTTCGAGAAGTACATGCCGATCCACCGCGACGTCTTCGGCGACCACCGCCCCGCCTGGACCGCCGTCGGCACCACGGCGCTGCTCTCCCCCTCGGCCGTGGTCGAGATGCGGGTGGTGGCGGTGATCGGCTCGGGCAAGTCGAGCCGGGTGGTGTTCGAGAAGCCGCCGGCGGGGGAGGTAGAGAAAGCGAAGGACGAGAGTCCTTCCGACGCTTCCGTAGATCCTTGATCAGGAAGTAGAGCCAAGCCAGCCACACCTACGGCGCCGGACGCTGAGGAGGTGAGCTGCCGCTGCCCCCGAATCCCCTGCATCAACCGAAGGAGGTGTCGCCGAGGTGCATCGACGAGCTAGGCCCGGTTCACTAATTCGAGCGATTCCTCGGGATCGGCATAGTGAATGAGACCTAGGTTTTCGAATTCGACCAAGATCCCACGCTCGAGTTCTAGCCACTCTTGGCGCGGATACTTCTCCGAGAATTCATCTGTGTCTACGGAGCACACGACCACACCATTTTCTGATTGACCGAGGCGGACCTGATCACCAAGGTGGGCTTCTTCGCCGCTGGGGTAGAGCATCGGTAGCGGTCTCTCTACGGAGCAAACGGCTGGATGGGTATCCAGCCTGGTTCCGGGGGCGGCGGTACCGCCCCGACCGACTGCCAGAAACACTGACAATTCTTGGGGTTTTGGTTGGCCACGTAGAGATTGTAGTGTGGGCCCTCAATCCCATGTTGCGGCCGTGCCGGTGCGTCGTATCGGTACGCTATCTGGCCAATGGGGACGACCGTACCGTCGGTGAGTTTGCACGGCGGGCAGGGCTTCGGCTCGTCCTCGCATTGGTCCTTGCAGAAGATCAGTCCACCCAGCCCTCCCAGCGTCCCACCGAGTGCACCGCCCCCGGCGGCACCGGCTCCTGCACCCCCTGCGCCGCAACTGATGGTGCCCACTCCCGGTGCCACAAGAGTGCAGGCTCCTCCAGCGGTGGTCGCCCCAGCAATCGCCCCGGCTGCCGCTCCGGCCCCCGTTCCAACAGCGATCCAACGGCTGATGCATTGCTGACGGGCTGACTGGAGGCCTAAGCCATCAATATGAAGAAGGGGGTTTGCTCGCCCGTACTGGTACAGGTTGATCTCGGAGCTGATGCCCAGCGGATCAGTTCGGGTGTACCTGCCGGTGCCGTGTGTATACCAACGATTCACGTTGTAGTAGACACCACCCGAACCGAGCACGGCGTTGTCCCATAACGCAGAATCCCACTGGCCTGGCAAGCGAAGGACAACGCCGCTCTCCAGGGCTCCCGCCGACGTGCCCGCCGCCGGGTCGTTGCCCCAGGGATCGAGGCTGGACCGCCAGAGCTCGGCGCCGCCGGCATCCGTGGCGACGATGGGGGTGCCGAGGTGGTCGGTGGTGTAGTGGTGCCAGTTCTCGGTGCCGGCGGTGTCGGTCCACTGGGCGACGGGGCGGCCGGCGAAGTAGAAGACGAGGTGTCGGCGGTCGAGGGTGGGGCCGGTGTGCTCCTCGAGGGCCATCAGCAGGCCCTCGGAGCTGTAGACGGGCGTGACGCTCGTGCCGGCGTTCGGATCGGTGGCGGCGGTGAGATAGCTGCGGCCGTCGTAGGTGAAGGTGGCTTCGGCGAAGGTGGTGGTCCCGTCGCTGCGTGCGGCGGCGGACATGCGGCTGGCGGAGTCGGCGGCGAGGTCCACCTGGTTGCCGCCGGAGGCGACGCGGGCCAGGTGGCCGGCGGCTCCCCAGGTGTACTCGCGGGCGCCGCCGAAGGCCAGCAGGATCTCGTCGAGGATCGGCGTGTTGCCG
>DATACC010000231.1:0-8371 GCA_036259255.1 Thermoanaerobaculia bacterium
CCCTCGGCCGCGCCGAGGCGGCGGGGGCCTTCGCCGCCGCGCTGCTGGGCGACGAGGAGCTGGCGCAGGGCACGGTGTCGGTGAAGGACCTGGGGCGGCGCGCGCAGCGGTCGCTGCCCCGGGCCGAGGCGGTGCGGCGGCTGGCGCGGCACCCGTTCGAGCTGGAACCCAGGCAAGCGCAGGACCGGGAGAGCGAGCGATGAGGCGAGGAGACGACATGAACCGCACCGGGGCGGGCACCCTGACCGCCCAGGACATCGACACCGAGGTGCGGCTGGCGGGCTGGGTGCAGCGGCGGCGCGACCTGGGCGGCCTCGTCTTCCTCGACCTGCGGGACCGCTCCGGGCTGGTGCAGGTGGTGGTGCGCCCGGACGAGCGGCCCGACCTCGCCGAGCTGCTCGAGCCGGTGCGTGGCGAGTGGGTGGTGGCGGTCGAGGGCCGGGTGGTGGCGCGGGAGAGCGTCAATCCGGACCTGCCGACCGGCCAGATCGAGGTGATCGCCTCCAGCATCGCGATCCTCAACCGTGCCCGGACGCTCCCGTTCCAGCTCCACGGCGAGTCCGACGCCAGCGAGGAGACACGTCTCACCTACCGCTACCTCGACCTGCGCCGCCCCGAGCTCCAGCGCAACTTCCTGCTCCGCGACCGGGTGACCCTCGAGATCCGCAACTACTTCCACGAGAACGGCTTCGTCGACATCGAGACTCCGATCCTCACCTTGTCGACGCCGGAGGGGGCGCGCGACTACCTGGTGCCTTCCCGGGTCCACCAGGGCAGCTTCTACGCCCTGCCCCAGTCGCCCCAGATCTTCAAGCAGATCACCATGATGGCCGGCTTCGAGCGCTACATCCAGATCGCCCGCTGCTTCCGCGACGAGGACCTGCGGGCCGATCGCCAGCCGGAGTTCACGCAGGTGGACGTGGAAATGTCCTTCGTCACCGAGGAGGACGTGTTCCGCACCATCGAGGGCCTGTTCCAGCGCATCTTCCCGCTCGCCGGCATCGAGCCGCCGACGCCCTTCCCGCGCCTGACCTGGGCCGACGCGATGGCCCGCTTCGGCAGCGACCGGCCCGACCTGCGCTTCGGCTGCGAGATCGTCGATCTCTCGGCGAGCCTGGGTGAGAGCGGCTTCCGCGGCTTCCGCCAGGCGGTGGCCGACGGCGGGGTGGTGCGCGGCTTCGCCTTGCCCGCCGCCGCGGGCGCCGGCGAGGCGAGCCGGCGCGAGGTGGAGGAGCTCGCCGAGGTGGCGCGGCGCCACGGCGCCGCCGGCGTGCTCACGCTGCGCCGCACCGGCGGCGAGGTGGTCTTCCAGGTGAAGAACGCGTTGACCCCCGCCGAGGCCGAGACCGCCGCCGACGCCCTGGGCCTGGAGGAGGGAGGCCTCGGGCTGGTCGCCGCCGGGCCGGAGGGCACCACCGCGGTGGCCCTCGGCGCCCTGCGCGTGGAGGTGGCACGCCGCTACGGCCTCGTGCCGGAGGGCGCGCACACCTTCCTCTGGATCACCGACTTTCCGCTCTTCCAGTGGGACGAGGCGGCGGGGCGGTGGTTCTCCGTCAACCATCCGTTCACCGCCCCGTCGCTGGCCGACGTCGAGCGCCTGGAGTCGGAACCCGGCTCGGTGCGCGCCCGCGCCTACGACGTGGTGATGGACGGCCTGGAGCTCGGCGGCGGCTCGATCCGCATCCACGACCCCGAGCAGCAGGCCCGGGTGTTCCGGGTGCTCGGCATCGGCGAGGAGGAGGCGCGGCGGCGCTTCGGATTCCTGCTCGACGCCCTCGCCTATGGCGCGCCGCCCCACGGCGGGCTGGCGCTGGGCCTCGACCGCATGGTGATGCTGATGGCCGGCGCGGCCTCCCTGCGCGAGGTGATCGCCTTCCCCAAGACCACCGCTGCCAAGGACCTGATGACCGGCGCGCCCGGCACGGTGGAGGAGGCCCAGCTCCGGGACCTCGGCATCGCCCCGGCCGCCCGCCGCGGCGATGGGCGCTCCGGCGGCAACTGAGTCGCCGCCGCCGGGCCGCGGCCAGCGCCTCGGTCGCGGCGGCCGGGTCGCTCTCGGTGGCGTCGCCGCCTGGCTCGTCTTCGCCTACCTCCTCGCTCCGCCGCTGATCGCCGCCCTCTACCGCGGCGACGTCTCCGTGGGCCACGCGGAGCTGACCGCCGCGCTGGCCGAGGCCCGCGCCGAGGCCAGCCTCGCCGAGCACCTCGCCGAGTGGCGCTGGTTCGCCGTCTGGCCGGCGGTGGCGGTGCTCGCCGGCTGGCTCTTCGCGCGCCTCACCGGGAACCGCCGTCTCGTCGAGCGCCACGTCCTCGGCGCCAGCGCCAGCTCCCTCGCCGGCATCCGCATCCTGGTGGCGGCGGTGGCCGGGGCGATGGTGCTGTGGGAGGACTTCCCGTCGAGCGCCCTGCTGCCCCGGGCGATGGCGGACTCCACCGGGGTGATGGACCTGCTGCGTGCGGTACCGGGATTCGACGCCCTGCTGGCGAGCGTCACCGCCCTGGCGGTGCTCGAGGCGCTCACCCTGGCGGCGCTGGCCGCGGTGCTGGTGGGCTGGCGCACCCGCTGGGTGCTGCCGGCGGCGGCGCTGGGGTACCTGGTGCTGGGCGGCACCCTGCGGCTCTACAGCCGGTTCTTCCACGCCGGGCTGGTGCCGTTCTACCTGCTGGCGGTGCTCTGCTTCACGCCGTGCGCCGACGCCCTCTCGCTCGACCGCCGCCGCCGGGCCGCCGACGGGGCTCCACCGGCCCGGGAGGCGGCGGCGTCGGCCTACGGCTGGGCCCGCTTCGCCTGCTGGACGGTGATGGCCCTGGTCTACTTCGAGGCCGGTCTTTCGAAGCTGAGGAGCGGCGGCCTCGCCTGGTGGCATCCCGACAACCTGCGCGCCATCGTGATGACCGACTCGCTCAACCCGATGGCGTTCGACTTCGGGCTCGGCCTGTCGCTGGCCTCGGCGCCGGCGGCGCTGTTCGCCGTCTTCGGCATCGGCGCCCTGGCCACCGAGCTGGCCTACCCGGCGGTGCTGGTGTGGCGCCCCGCTCGGCGCCTGCTGCCGCTGGCCGCCGCCGCGGTCCACGTCGGGATCCTGCTGCTCCAGAACGTCGCCTTCCTCGACCTGGTGGTGCTGCAGGCGATGTTCTACCGCTGGTCGCTGCCGGGGCGGGGGCCGCGGCGGCCGACGGGGGCCTCCGAGGGTGTGCTGGGCTCCGCCCCCGGCGAGGCCGAGGTGGGAGAGCGGGGCGCCCGCCGGGTGCGGCGGCTGGCGTTCCTCTTCCTCTTCGTCTGGGCGCTGCGCCTGGAGGTCTATCCTCTCTCCTCCATGCAGATGTACGCCTCGCGCAACGAGAGCGGCGAGATCCGCTATCTGCGGGTGCTCGCCCACCGCGCCTCCGGCGCCGTGACCCCGGCGCCCCTCGAGGAGGCGATCCCGGCGCTGGCCGACGCGCGCTACCGCTGGACGCTGCGCGGCCTGTTTGCGGAGGACGGCACCGCCGCCTCCGGCCGGCGGGCCGCCGTCGCCCGGTCCTACCTCCACGCCGCTGCCGCCGCCTACAATCGGGACGTGCCGACCGCCGACCGGATCCTCGCCTTCGAGGTCCACCAGCACGCCTGGGACGTGGCGCCGCCGCCGCCGCGCCGTCCGGAGGCCACACCCGGGGTGCGGATCGGCGAGGTCGTGGTGCCGGTGCCGAAGGCCGGAGCGGCGCCGTGAGCCTCCTGCGCACGCTGCGCCTGGCCCACGAACGGGGCAGCACCGAGATCCTGGTGGGTCCCGGCGCCGTGGCCGCCGCCGCTCGGCGTTGGGCGCCCTGGCTCGCCGGCCGCACCGTGTTCACGGTCTCCTCAGCGCCGGTCCGCGCCCTCCACGGCGACGTGCTCGAGGCGCTGCTCGCGCCGGCGGCGCGGCGGGTGGACCTCGAGGTGCCCGACGGCGAGGCGGCGAAGAGCATGGCGGTGGCCACCGGGCTGTGGGAGCGCATGCTCGCCGCCGGCGGCAAGCGCGACAGCCGGCTGGTGACCTTCGGCGGCGGCAGCGTCGGCGACCTCGGCGGCTTCGTCGCCGGCTGCTTCCTGCGCGGCATCGAGGTGCTCCAGGTGCCGACCACCCTGCTCGCCCAGGTGGACGCCGCCGTCGGCGGCAAGACGGGGGTCGACCTGCCCGGCGGCAAGAACACGGTGGGCGTGTTCCACCACCCGGTGGCGGTGGCGAGCGACACGGCGCTGCTCGCCACGCTGCCGGCCGGCGAGCTGCGCTCCGGGATGGTGGAGGTGATCAAGATGGCGGCGTTGCTCGATCCGGCGTTGCTCGCGGCCGTGGAGCGCGATCTGCCAGCGCTCCTCGCCGGCGATGCCGCGGCGCTGGCGCCGGTGGTCGCCGCCGCCGCGGCGGCCAAGGTGGCGGTGGTCGAGCGCGACGCGCGGGAGGCCGGCGAGCGCCGCGTGCTCAATTTCGGCCACACCCTCGGCCACGCCCTCGAGGCGGCCCTGGGCTACCGGGGGCTGCGCCACGGCGAGGCGGTGGCCTACGGCATGCTCTTCGCCCTGCGGCTGGCCGAGCGCCGCGGCCTCGACGCCGCCGAGCCGGCGCTGTTCGCCCGCCTGCGCCGCCTGCTCACGCGTCTCGAGTTGCCGCCGCTGCCCACCGGCGACCTCGACCCGGCCGACCTCGTCGAGCGCCTGGGGCGCGACAAGAAGGCTCGGGAAGGCGGCCTCGCCTGGGTGCTGCCGGCCGCCGCCGGCGGCGAAGCGGGGGAGGGGCGCATCGTCACCGGCGTCAGGGTCGACGAGCTCCTGGCCGAGCTGCCGCCCTTCCTCGCCGCGCCCTTCGCCCGCGTCCGCTATACTTCGCCTTCCCCTTAGACACGTCATGCCGCAGCGCGCTCGCCACCTTTCCCAGCCCGCCCGGACGGGATCTCCGCGATGAGTCCGCTGCGGCCCGTCCGCTTCCGCCTACGCAACCTCCTGTTCCTCGTCCTGCTGCTCTCCGGCATCATTCCGCTGGCGGTGGCGAGCTATCTGCTGGTGCGCCAGAACCGCCAGGTGCTGGAGGACCAGGAGCGTGCGCTGCTGGTGACCGAGGCGCAGTCGCTGTCGCAGGAGGTGAGCGGCTATCTGGAGGGGGTGCGCAAGCAACTGGCCCAGACCGGGCGCGGCCTGCTGCTGGCCGGCGATCCCGCCACCGGCGCCCGGGCGATCTCCTTCGAGGAGCCGTGGGTGACCGCCTACCTCGAGGGCCTCGGCGCCGAGAACCCGGGGCGGCTGATGGGCTGGCGGGTGCTCGACGGGCGCGGCAACACCCGCAGCGCCATCGTCGAGGTGCTGCAAGGCGCCGCCGAGGAACCGCTGCAGCGGGTCGCCAGCGAGGCCTTCGCGAGTGGGCGCCCGGCGTACGGTTTCGCGGTCCTGGAGCCGGTCGGCCCGGTGGCGGCCGTGGCCGTCCCGGCGGCGCGGCCCGGGGGCGAGGTGGCGCTCGTGGTCGAGGCCCTGGTGCGGCTCGCCGGGCTCGGGCCGCTGTTCGAGCGGGAGGCGATGTCCGACGAGGTGCTCGGCACCGCGTTGCTCGGCGCCGACGGCAGCGTGCTGTGGTGGCGCGGCATCCCGCCGGCCCAGCGGCAGGCGTTGGCGCGCTCCTACCCGGTGCTCGGCTTCGTCAAGCAGCCGATGGCGGTGCTCGGCCAGTACGGTGCGCCGGGGGCCGACGGCCGCACCCAGGAGATGCTGGTGCGCATCTCGCCGGTCACCGAGACCGGCTGGGGGCTGGTGGCCCAGAAGCCGCTCGCCACCGCCTTCGCCGCGGTCGACGCCATGATGTGGAACGCCCTGGCGGCGAGCCTGCTCCTGGTGCTCCTGTCCTCGTTCTTCGCCCTCTATGCGGCGCGCAAGGTCTCCGAGCCGGTGCAGCGGCTGGCCGAGTCGAGCCACGAGATCGTCGCCGGCAACTTCGGGCGCCGCGTCGAGGCCGGCGGGCTGACGGTGGAGCTGACCGACCTCGCCGACGACTTCAACCGCATGAGCGGTCACGTGGAACGCTCCATCGAGGACCTGCGCCGCGCCGCCCAGGCCAACCGCGAGCTGTTCATCGGCTCGCTGCGTGCCTTCGCCGCGGCGATCGACGCCAAGGACCCGTACACCCGCGGCCACTCGGAGCGGGTGGCGGCGCTGTCGCGCACCATCGCGCGCCACCTCGGGCTGCCGGAGGAGATCCAGCACCGGGTGTGGATCGCCGCCCTGCTCCACGACGTCGGCAAGATCGGGGTCGACGACGAGGTGCTCAAGAAGTCCGGCGGCCTGACCAGCGAGGAGTTCGACGCGATGAAGGCCCACACGGTGATCGGCGCCGAGATCCTCTCGCCCATCGAGCAGCTTCGCGAGATGATTCCCGCCGTGCGCTGGCACCACGAGAACTGGAACGGCAAGGGCTACCCGGACGGGTTGAAGGGCGAGCAGATCCCGCTGCTGGCCCGCGTCGTGGCGGTGGCCGACACCTTCGACGCCGTGACCACCAACCGGCCGTACCAGCACGCCTTCAGCCTGGAGGACGCGGTGGGCACCATCCGCCGGCTCGTCGGTTCGCGCTTCGACGCCAAGGTGGTGACCGCCTTCTTCCGGGCCTACGAGAAGGGGGAGGTGCGGGTGCCGCCGCAGCGTCCCGCCGGCCCCCGTCCCGTCGCCGCCGCCCGGGTGGCGGCCCGCGCCTGATGCCGTTCCAGTTCGTCCTCGCCAACCTGTTGGCCGACAACGAGGGCGCCTCCGGCGCGCTGTTCCTCGACGACACCGGCGAGACCATCGAGCTCGCCTGTGCCGGCGAGGAGCCGGAGGACCTGCGCGTGCTCGGCGCCTACCTCGGCATCTACCTGCGCCAGCTCGAGCAGCTCGTGGCCGGCGGGGGAATGGGGGAGACGCGGGTGATCCACATCGAGCGCGGCTGGCTCAACGTCTACGTGGCGCCGATGCCGGAGGGCTACCACCTGGCCCTGGTGCAGACCCGCCCGGGCCTCACCGCCCAGGCCCGCCGCACCTTGGAGCGGGCCGCCCGCGAGCTCCAGGCGGAGCTGTTCCCGGCCTGAAGGCCGCCGGCTCCGAACCGGGCATGGTGGCCGCCGGCCGGCGGTTATCATGGTCGCCATGAGTGACGAGAAGTCCATCCCGCGGTCCACCGATCCCACCTCGCCACGCCCGTCTACCGCGGCACCGCCCACCACCGGGAAGGCCGCCGCCGGCACCGACGTTCTCGAGCTGGCGCCGGAGCGCAGGCTGCCGGAGGAGCCCGAGAAGAAGAACTTCTGGGGCAAGCTCAAGCGCGGTCTGACGATGACCCACACGGAGCTCATCGACCGGATGAGCGCCGCCATGGAGGGTCGCGCCACCGTCGACGAGGACACCCTGGAGTTCCTCGAGGAGGTGCTGATCCAGAGCGATCTCGGTGTGGAGACCTCGCTGGAGCTGGTCGAGCGGCTGCGCGAGGACGTGCGTCCCAACGAGGCGATGGACGTCTTCAAGCTGCGCCAGCGGCTGGTCGATGAGATGTCCGTGCTGCTGCTCGACGCGCCGCGCCCGCCGCAGTGGCGCGAGCAGCCGGGGGGGGCGCCGCGCCTGACCCTGGTGGTCGGCGTCAACGGCGTCGGCAAGACCACCTCCATCGCCAAGCTCGCCCGGCGCTCCCAGGCCCACGGCGAGCGGGTGCTGCTCGCGGCCGGCGATACCTTTCGCGCCGCCGCCATCGAGCAGCTCGAGCTGTGGGGTCAGCGCCTGGGCATCGAGGTGGTGCGCTCGGCCGCCGGCGGCGACCCGGCGGCGGTGGTCTACGACGCGATCCAGGCGGCCCGCGCCCGGCGCATCGACCACGTCCTGGTGGATACCGCCGGCCGGCTCCATACCAAGGAGCACCTGATGAAGGAGCTCGGCAAGATCGGCCGGGTGGTGGAGCGGGAGGCGGGCGACTGGCAGCGTCGCACCTTGCTGGTGCTCGACGCCACCACCGGCCAGAACGCCATCTCCCAGGCCCGCACCTTCACGCAGGTGGTGCCGGTGGATGGCGTGCTGCTGGCGAAGATCGACGGCACCGCCAAGGGGGGCATGGCGGTGGCCGTCGCCCGCGAGCTGCGCCTGCCGGTGCTCTACCTCGGAGTCGGCGAGAAGGCCGAGGACCTGGTGGAGTTCCGGCCCCGGGAGTTCGCTTCGGCACTGCTCGGCTGAGCGGGGGCACGCTAGGAGGCGGGGCGGCGGTCCGGCAAAGCTCCGCTCGGTCTGCGGGGTAGGCCCTCGCCGAGCTTTCCCGGACCGCCTCACTGGAGGCTGCAGCGTTCTTCCCGCGGAACCGTGACCTTCTGGCAGGCAGGCTCTCGGAGCAGATCCCGGCGCACACTCCGCCGG
>DATACC010000232.1:0-31523 GCA_036259255.1 Thermoanaerobaculia bacterium
GCTGCCGGAGCCGTTCGTGGTGCCGTCGTTCTGGCGCCTTCAGCAGGGCTCGAGCTCGTCGAGGCGCCAGAACGACGGCACCACGAACGGCTCCGGCAGCGACGCGCCGCGCCCCTGCCCCACCCCGGTCGGCAGCAACCCCGCCTCCTCGAGCCGCAGCACCAGCAGCAGGGCCACCTCCGCCTCGGCGCGCCACAGCTCGCAGCGGTCGGCCCGCGGCGCGGGACGGTGGGGCGCACCGTCGGCGGCGTTGCGGGGCCCGTGGCCGCACAGGGCGGCGGCCCAGCAGGCACTGCAGTCGGCCAGGCCGCCGAGAGCCCGCGGCGGCGGGTCGAGGGGCGGCTCGGCGGGGCCGCCGAACAGCTCGGCACCGCGGCCGGCCAGGTGGCGACGCGCGGCGCGGGCCAGCGGCTCGAACACCGGCACCGCCGCCGTTTCGCCGGCGAGCGACTCCAGCATCTCGTCGGCCACCGCGAAGAGATCGCGGCGGTACTCGCGCAGCTCGGCCTCGAACACCGCGAGGCCGGCGAACGGCGCGTCGGCCACCTTGGTGGCGTCGAGGCGCGGCGCCCCCAGCTCCCGGGCGCGGCGCCACAGCTCCCGCAGCGGCTGGCCGGTGTCGAGGCGGGCGACCAGGGTCACCTGCGACGGCAACCGGGCGAGCAGCCCGCGAACCAGCGCCGGCGGCGCGGTGGCGGGCACCAGCAGCTCGATCCCCTGCTCCAGGGCAAGCTGCACCAGGTCGTCCTCCAGGCCGGCACCGGCGCAGTGCAGGCGGAAGAGGATCTCGGCGCCGCACAGCTCGGCGCTGATACGCAGACCGCGCAGCGTGCTCCCCAGGGGCCCGGCCCCGGCGACCGTCTCGCCGGGCGAGAGGTGGACCACCAGGGCGCTGCAGCCGGCCTCGGTGAGACGGCGGGCCAGAACCAGCCGCAGGGCCGGCTCGGTGGCCCGCGGCGGGTGGCAGTGCAGCGCCTTGCCGGCGACGAAGGTGGCGCCGAGCAGCCGGCGCTCCTCGCTGTCGGGGAGCGCCGCCCAACTCGCGCGGCCGGCGGGGCCGCCGGCGTCGGCGGGCGGCGCCTCGTAGGTCAGCAGGTCCTCGGCGGCGAGCCAGCCGATCAGCGCGTCGTCCAGGTTGCCGGCCTCCAGCGCCTGGGCGGCGTGGAACCGGAAATCCTCCGGCACCTCCACCAGGCGCGCGCGTTCGAGGTCGTAGACCGCGGGGCACGAGCCGTCGCGGTCGATCAGCGGCTGGGTGGCGCGCAGGCGCGAGCCGTGGGGCATCGGTGGCAGATCGAGGTACGGCAAATCCAGTCCCCCTGGGTTGACGGCCCTGCCGGCCGGTGCACTCGCGCACCGGCAAACGGGGCCACTCGGACGGCGAAGGTCCTCTACTGTCTTTAGTACCTCTCGCGGCCGTTTTGTGGACAACCGCAGCCGAATTTCTCGTCGTTTCCCCGGATCGCTCCCTCTACGGCCGTAGCCACTGGTCGAGCCAGCCGAGCACCGTCTCGTGCCACAGGATGCTGTTGGCCGGCTGCAGCACCCAGTGGTTCTCGTCCGGGAAGTAGAGGAACTTCGACGGCACGCCGCGGCGCTGCAGGGCCGTGAAGGTGGCGAAGGCCTGGGTCTCCGGCACCCGGAAGTCGAGCGCGCCGTGGATCACCAGCATCGGCGTCTGCCAGTTCTCCACGTGGTTCGCCGGGTTCTGGCGCTCGTGGGCCTCGGGATTCTCGAAGTACGGCCCCCCGTGCTCCCACTCGGGGAACCACAGCTCCTCGGTGGTGTAGTACATCATCCGGTTGTCGAACAGACCGTCGTGGTTGACCAGGCAATCGAAGCGCTCCGGCCAGCGGCCGGCGATCCAGTTGATCATGTAGCCACCGTAGGAGGCGCCCAGGGCGCACGCCCGGTCGCCGTCGAGCCAGGGGTAACGCTCGAGGGCCGCCGCCAAGCCCTTCTGCAGGTCCTCGAGCGGCTTGCCGCCCCAGTCGTCGCGGATGGCGTCGGTGAACTCCTGCCCGTAGCCCACCGAACCGTGGAAGTCGACCATCACCGCGGCGTAGCCGGCGCCGGCGTAGGTCTGCGGGTTCCAGCGGTAGTGGAAGTCGTTGCCGAAGGAGCCCTGGGGGCCGCCGTGGATCAGGAAGGCGATGGGGTACTTCTTCCCCGCCTCGAAGCCCACGGGCTTGACGACGTAGCCGTACACCGTGGCCCCGCCGGCGCCCTCGAAGCGGAACTGCTCCGGCTCGCCGAGCTCGACGGCGGCGAGCTGCTCGCGGTTGACGTCGGTGAGCTGGGCGAGGCCCGTGCCGTCCGGCGCCACGCTCCACAGCTCCACCGGCGAAGTGAGCTGGTCGCGGCCGAACAGCAGCCGGTGGCCGCCGCGGCCGCCGGCCGCGATCACCGGCGACCGGTTGGTGCCCTCGTGCAGCACCTCGCGCACGCTGCCGCTCGCCACGTCCACCGCGAAGATCGACGACTGGCCGAGGTTCGAGGCGGTGACGTAGAGGGTGCGCCCGTCGGGCGCGAACACCATGCTCCCGGGCGAACGGTCCCAGCCCTGGGCGAGCTGGCGAGTGCGGCCGCTGGCGACGTCGCGCAGCAGGATGCGGAACTGGTCGGCCTCGAAGCCGGGGCGCGTCATCGCGAGGTAGGCGAGACTCCGGCCGTCGGGCGCGAACACCGGCTGGGTGTCCCAGGCGAGGTTGTCGGCGGTGAGATTCGTCCGCTCGCCGCCGCCCACCGGCACCGACCACAGGTCGAAGTTGGTGGACCACGCCTCGTCGGGGCCGCCGGCACGGGCGGCGAACACCAGGCTGGCGCCGTCCGGCGCGAAGGCGATCTCCTCGCTGCCGCCGAACGGCACCGACGGCACGTCGGCCTCCAGGCCGCGGGTGACGTCCACCGGCGTCGCGTCGGCGGCCGGGGCGGCGCCCCCCGGGCCGAGAGCGAGGGTGAACAGGTGGTTGCGCCGCCCGTCCTCCCAGGTGTCCCAGTGGCGGAACAGGAGCTCCTCGTAGACCCGTCCGGTGGCCGGCCCGGCCTGCCGCTCCTCGAGGCGCTGGACCGTGCAGGGAAGGTCGGCGCAGTCGGCGTAGACCTCGAGGGTGAAGGCGAGATGGGTGCCGGTGGGCGAGACCTGCAGGTTGGCGACGTCGAGGGGCAGGTCGGTCACCTGCACCGCCTCGCCGCCGGCCAGCGGCAGGCGCCACACCTGGGACGAGCCGCTGCGGGTCGACAGGAAGTACAGGCTCTCGCCGTCCGGCGCCCAGCGCGGGCTGTGGTCGGCCTGGGGCGCGCTGGTCAAGCGGCGTGGCTCCCCGGTGGCGGCACCGGCGGCGTCGAGCTCCAGCAGCCACAGGTCGGTGCGGCCGCGGTTGGCCTCGAGGTCGGTGGAGCGCTGGACGAACGCCACCCGCCGCCCGTCGGGAGACGCCTGCCAGTCGGACAGGCGCTCCATGGCGAGCAGGTCGCGCACGCCGAACGGGTGGGGCTGGGAGCCCGGGGCCTGGGTGGTCTGGGTGCCCTGGGCCTGGGCGACCGTAGGCGGAGCGACGAGGGCGGCGAGCAGCACGAAGGCGGCGAGGGGCCGGAGTCTCTGCGGCATGGGATCTCCTCCAGTGGACGTGGGCCGGAGCTGGGGGCGCCGGCGGCACGGGATTTCGGGTCCTGGGTGCGGCTGCCGCGGGTCCGCGGCGTCTCGCCGGCCCATCTTAGCCGCGCCGACCGGTCCGTGGGCCGCCACACTGTCGGCTTCCTGCTGCGGGGTCGGCTGGCTTAGGGTAGGCGCGCCATGACCCACGGCCGGAGCACCGCGTGAGCGGCAAGACCATCATCGTGATGCCGGCCTACAACGCCGCGCGCACGCTCGAGAAGGTGATGACGGAGCTGCCGGCGGGCTGCGCCGACGAGGTGATCGTGGTCGACGACGCGAGCCACGACGCCACCGCCGAGGTGGCCCGCCGCCTGCCGGTGGTCTACGTGCGCCACGCGGAGAACCGCGGCTACGGCGGCAACCAGAAGACCTGCTACCGCGAGGCGCTGGCGCGCGGCGCCGAGCGGGTGGTGATGCTGCATCCGGACGGCCAGTACGACGCCCGCATCATCCCGGCGGCGGTGCAGGTGCTGGCGGCGGGCGCCTGCGACGTGGTGCTCGGCAACCGCATCCGGACCCGGCGCGAGGCCCTCTCCGGCGGCATGCCACGGGTCAAGTACCTGTCGAACCGGGGCCTGACGCTGATCGAGAACGTGCTCGCCGGGCAGAATCTCGGTGAATGGCACAGCGGCTTCCGCGCCTACACCCGCCGGGTGCTGGAGACGATCCCCTACGAGCGCAACAGCGACGACTTCGTGTTCGACTCCCAGCTCCTGGTGCAGGCGGTCCACTTCGGCTTCCGGCTCGGCGACGTGCCGATGCCGGTGCGCTACTTCGCCGAGGCCTCGAGCATCGGCTTCTCCCGCGCCTCCCGCTACGCCGTCGCCACCCTCGGCGCCTTCGCCGAGTGGTACCTCCACCGCTGGGGGGTGAGGAAGAGCCCGCGGCTGCTGCCGCCTTAGCGGGCCTGGCGGGCGCGCACCGCGTCGAGGTCCCACACCGAGACCAGCGGCCCGCCGCGGAACGGCGGCCCCCACTCCCGTTCCAGCCGGCGGGCCATCCGGCGGCCCTCGTAGTGGAGCAGGCGGCGCCACTCCCGCGGCAGCGACGGCGCCGCCCAGCGGGTGGGCTGGAAGAGGCGGTCCTCCTCGTAGCCGACCCGGCGGTGGAGGACGAGCCAGCGGGCGCGACTGGCCAGGAACGCCTGCGGCTGCATCTCCACCGTGTTGCGCAGCGCGGTGCGCGGGTCGGGCACGTAGTGCATCGGACCGCCGGTGATCACCTCGCGGCCGTGGACGAGCTGATAGACGTAGTAGGTCTGGTTGGCGTTGAAGTCGTCGAGCCAGGGCACCTCCAGCACCGCGCCGCCGTCGTCCCAGGCCGCCAGCTCGTGGTAGATCCCGGGCATCACCTGCTGGCGCGCCGCCGCCAGGTTCTGGATGAACACCAGCAGGTCGTTGTGGTGCGTGAACGAGCTCACCCGCAGCGGCCGCTCCACCAGCGGACCGGCGGCGACCAGCCCGAGCAGCGCCGCCACCACCGCCGAGCGCGCCGGCCACCGCAACCAGGCCGGGGTACCGCTCGCCCCCAGCCTCCACAGCGCCGCCAGCAGGACGGCGACCCACAGCAGCACCCACGGCAGGATCGGCAGCAGATAGCGGTTGAGGATCAGCGGCGAGGCGAGGCCGAGGGGCGAGAGCACCCGCAGGCCGACGACGTGGACCCCCACCGCCGCCGCCGAGAACCCGGCGAGGTCGGGCCGCCACCGGGCGAGCAGCAGCAGTCCGGCGAGGGCGGCGATCCAAAACGCCGCCACCACCGCCGGCTCCCGGCTCCCCGCCTGGAGCGCCGCCGCCGCGGCGACCGTCGGCACCGGCACCGTCTGCTCGATGCTCTTGCCGGTGAGCACCTCGGCGTGGAGCGATTCCCAGGCCGGGAGCTGGGGCGTCGCGAGCGCCGCCGCGGCGGCCACCCCCACCAGCACGAGGGCCTTCCAGCTCGGCGGCGGTCCGCCGTCGTCGGTGCGGCGGCGCAGCAGCTTGGCGATTCCCGCCCAGGCGAACGGCGCCACGACGATCGGCCCCGAGCCGAGGTGGAACCACAGCGCCAGGCCCGCGGCCACCGCGTAGACCGCCGCCCAGCGCCGCCGCCCCGTGCGCCACCAGATCTCGAACACCGCCACCGCCACGAAGGTCAGCAGCACCATGGCCGAGTAGGAGCGCACCACCCGGCTGTAGAGGGCGAGGGCCGGGGAGACCGCGAGCAGGACGGCGAGGATCACGCCGCCCGGCCGCGCCAGGCTCGCCGGGCCGCCCCGCCCTCGCCACCAGCCGGCGCCTCCGGGCTCCTGCGGCCGCACCGCCTCCAGGCACCGCGCCACCGCCCACGGCGCCGCCAGCAGCAGGGCGAAGCCGAAGGCCAGCGGCGGCAGGCGGAAGTGCATCTCGGTCATCGTGACGCCGGCCGCGAGCATCATCCGGTAGACGGCGGTCAGCGGCAGCGAGAAGTCCGACGGCAGGTAGTGGGTGAGGATCCAGCCGAGATCGTGCCCCAGCGCCACCCGAACGGCGTGGTTCTCGTCACCGCCCATCACCTGCGCCGGCAGGTTCCACAGGCGCAGGAACACCCCCAGGGCGAATGGCGGCAGCAGCCAGACGAGGTCGCCGGGCCACCGGGCCGCGCGGCTCCGTCCAGCCCACGGTGCCGGCAACGTTTGCGCGGAAACGTCCGGTGCGGCTGCGGAGCGGTCGGGAGGAGGAGGCACGCTGGGTGTGTACGGACGCGGCGGTGCGGATTGCCCTGGGGCGCAACGCCCTGCCGGAATCGGGGGCCGACGGAGGCGCGCTCCGCGCCGGCTGCCCGAGGTCCCGAGGGCGGAGTCCTACATCGAGATCGAGCCCTTGCGAAAGGCGGTCCGGCCGACGAGGACGTTGATCAGCACCGGGCGCCCGGCGGCGGCGATCTCCTGGGCCCGGGCGAGCGCCGGCGCCACCTCCTCCGGGCGCGCCACCACCAGGCCGGCGGCTCCGTAGCCCTCGGCCACGCGGTGGTATTCGCAGCGCGCCAGCTCGGTGCCGACGGCATCGCCCAGCACCTCCACCTGCTCGCGCTCGATCTGCGCCCAGCCGCCGTCGTTGCCGACCACGGCGATCACCGGCAGGCCGTGGCGGGCGCAGGTGTCGAGCTCGGCGAGGCTGAAGCCGGCGGCACCGTCGCCCCACAGCAGCCACACCTCGGAGGCCGGCCGGCAGAGCGCCGCCCCCACCGCGAAGCCGCCGCCGACGCCGAGGGTGCCGAAGGCACCGGGGTCGAGCCAGCCGAGAGGTCCGCGAGGGCGCACCACGTAGGCGGCGGTGGCCACGAAGTCGCCGCCGTCGGCCACGATCACCGCGTCGCCACCCATCACGCGGTCGATCTCCTGGCACAGGGCGATCGGGTTCACCCCGTCCACCGGCTCGGCGGCCAGCGCGGCGATCTCCTCGTCGCGCTCGCGGTCGCGCTCGGCCAGGCTGTCGCGCCAGCGGTGCCAGCGCTCGCGCACCGAGGCGCGGCGCTCGAAGCGGGCGGCGAGGGCCGCCAGGAAGCGGCCGGGGTGGGCCTCCACCGCCAGGTCCGGCTTGCGGTTCCTGCGCATCTCGGCGGGCGAGAGGTTGGCGGCGACGATCTCCGCCCGGCGGCCGATCTGGCGGCCGTAGTCGAGCCGGAAGTCGGCCGGCACCCCAGCGAGGATCACCAGGTCCGCCTCGCGCAGCGCCTGCCGGCGGCGGTGGCGTACCTGGAGGTCCGAGTCGGGGCCGAGCAGCCCCCGCGAGCTCGAGGTGAGGTAGGTGGGGACCCCGAGGGCCGCCACCGCGGCGGCCAGCTCGCCGGCCGCCAGGTCCGACCCGGCGCCGGACCCGGTGCCGGTCATCGCCTGGGCGCCGACCAGCAGCACCGGACGGCGGGCGCCGGCGAGGCGGCGGGCGGCGCGGCGCACGTCCGACGGCTGCGGCTCCGGCAGCTCCGGCGGCGGCGCCGGAGCGAGCTCGGCCAGCTCCCCGGCGGCGGCACCGGCGCCCCGGAACAGGCGGTCGACGTGCCAACCGAGGTAGCGGCGCAGGGCCCAGCCGGCGACACCGCCGCCACGCCGGCCGCCGTACCAGGCGCGCACCAGCTCCTCGCGGTAGAGCAGGTCCACCGGCACCTCCACGAACACCGGCCCCGGCACGCCGCCCCGCGCGGTGGCGAAGGCCTCCTCGACGAGGCGCGGCAGGTCGTGGACGCGGGTGGCCACGAAGGTGGCCTTGACGGCGGGGGCGACCAGCGCCACCTGGTCGATGTCCTGCAGCGCGCCGCGCCCCTTGAGCACCGTGGCGGTGGCGCCGCCGAAGACGACCACCGGCGACTCGGCCATGCGCGCGTTCTGCAGGGCGGTCAGCGCGTTGGTGACCCCCGGGCCGGCGGTGACCGCCGCCACCCCGGGAATGCCGGTGAGTCGCGCCGCGGCATCGGCCGCGAACACGGCGCTCGCCTCGTCGCGCACGTCGACCACGCGGATGCCGCGCCCCTTCGCCCCCACCAGGATCGGCGAGATGTGTCCGCCGCAGAGGGTGAAGAGGTGGCGCACCCCGTGGCGCTCGAGCACCCGGGCGATCCGCTCACCGCCGTCCATGGAGCGATTCTTCCACAGCGCGGCGCCGGGAGGCGCCGGGGGATCAGCGACCGGCCTGGTGCTCGACGCGCACGATGCGCAGCGGGTACACCGGGTACTCGTCCACCCGCAGGCGATCCTCGCGGAGCTGGGCGATGCTCGCCGCCACGGCCAGCTCCCCGGTGCCGTAGCCCTCCTGCTCGAGGTCGAGCACGATGATGCTGAACGGGTAGTCCGCCAGGCGCGAGCCGCGCAGCACCTCGCCGATGGAGATCGGCCGCGCCATCACCAGCACCAGGTGGCGCATGCCGTCGGCACCGTCGGTGGCGAAGGCGGCGGCGATCGGATAGCCGATCTCCTGGTCCACCTGGACGTGGCCGACGTCGCGGTCGGCGAGCTCGTTGCGCAGAGCGTTCTGCCCCCGCTCCTCGAGCAGCGCGCCGAGGCGCCGCAGCTCCGCCGGCGGTGTGAGGCGCTCGACCTCCAGGGTGATGCGGCTCGCTAGCGCCCGCGGCAGCAGGTTGCCGAGGTTGACCAGCACGCCCTGATAGCGCCCGGTGAGGGCGGCCTCGCGCGGCTCGGCGGCCGCGGCGGTCGCCTCCTGGCCGGCGGCGGGCATCGCGGCCAGGGCGAGCAGGAGGACGGCGAGCAGCACGAGGGCCGACGCGGTGAGAACCTGCCCCAGAAGGGCGGACCGTTCGGCCGCCGGCCGGGCCGCGGCACCGCTCGGGGCCGTGGCTGCGAAGGATCGGGGGCGGCGGCGGGGCCGCGGAGCGGAGTGGATCGCGGGTGATTGCATGTGGGCCTCCAGCGGGATCGGATCGTCGGTGCGTCGTCCCCCTCCAGGGGATGCAAGCCCGCATCCAGCCGCGGCTTCTCCGGCGCCGACCGCGCCCAACACGCCGCTCCCGGAGCCCGGCGCTCTACCGGTCCCGCGGCTCCAGCACGTGCCGCGCCGGAACGTAGCAACGGAAGCTGCCGGTGAGCACCGGCTCGCCCTCGCCGCCGGTCCCGCCCTCGGCGCGGCGCACGGTGGCGCGCACCCGGCGCTCCCTGCCCTCGCTCCACTCCACCTCGGCGGTGGCGGTGAGGCGGTCGCCCACCCGCACCGGGGCGGTGAGCTGCACCTCGGCCGCGGCCAACACCACCGTCGGCTCGTCGACGGCGAGCATCGCCGCGTGGTCCGCCAGGCCGAAGGTGAAGCCGCCGTGGGCCAGGCCGTGCTCGTCGGCGCGCATGGCCTCGGTGACCTCCATCTCCAGCCGGCTGCGGCCGCCGCCCACCTCCAGGGGGCGCCCACACAGGGCGTGATCGATGGCGCGATGGGTCTTCGTCCCGGTCATGGCTCGATCCTCCCACAGCCTGCGGCGCGGACCCGTGGCTCCGATCTTGCTTTTCGCTGGACGGCGGAGCGAAAGAGACTGCGAGAGGAGAGACGATGACGCCGATCGGACGCAAGCGCTGGGCGATCGCCGAAGGCTACATTCCCCCGGAGAGCACCGGCCCGGAGCCGGCGATGACGAGCCACGAGACGGCCTGCATCCTGAACGCCTCCGAGCGCGAGGCCCACGTGGAGATCACGGTCTTCTTCAGCGACCGTGATCCGGCCGGCCCGTACCGGGTGACCGTGCCGCCCCGGCGCACCCGCCACGTGCGCTTCAACGACCTCGACGACCCCGAGCCGGTGCCCCGGGGCACCGACTACGCGAGCGTGCTCGAGAGCGACGTCCCGGTGGTGGTGCAGCACACCCGGCTGGACTCGCGGCAGGCGGCCAACGCCCTGCTCTCCACCATCGCCTGGGCGGAGGCCGGCTGATGCCCGGCTCCGGCACCGCCCGCGTGATCGGCCGCGACGAGCCGCTGCCCCCCGCCGGCGCCCTCCTGCGCGCCCGCGCCCTCGGCGCCAGCGCCACCGGCGCGGCGGCGACCGGTGCCCTGGCCGTGGGCGCCCTCGCCCTCGGTGCCGTGGCCCTCGGCGCCGTGGCGATCAACCGGCTGGCGATCCGCCAGGTGCGCATCCGCCGCCTGGTGGTCGACGAGCTCGAAGTGGGGCGACTGACGATCCGCGACGAGGGCGCGCGGGAAGGAGAGCCGCGATGAACGACGAGCAGAGCCGCGAGCCGCAGAACCGTGATCCGCAGACCGATCCCGCCGGCGGCCCGTCCCGACTGGGACGCTCCACCCGCGGCGTGGCGGTGGTCACCGGCGCCTCGGCCGGAGTCGGCCGCGCCACCGCCCGCGCCTTCGCCCGCGCCGGCCACGACGTGGCGGTGCTCGCCCGGGGCCGCGATGGCCTGGAGGGCGCCCGCCGGGAGATCGAGGCGGAGGGCCGGCGCGCCCTGGCCATCGTCGTCGACGTCGCCGACGCCGCCCAGGTGGACAACGCCGCGGCGCGGATCGAGGAGGAGCTGGGCGCCATCGAGGTGTGGGTGAACAACGCCATGGTGACCGTGATGTCGCGGCTGTGGGACCTGGAGCCGGAGGAGCTGCGCCGCGTCACCGAGGTCAACTACCTCGGCACCGTCTACGGCACCCTGGCGGCGCTGCGGCACATGCGGCAGCGCAACCGCGGCGCCATCGTGCAGGTGGGCTCGGCCCTGGCCTACCGTGCGATCCCGCTGCAGGGCGCCTACTGCGCCAGCAAGTTCGCGGTGCGCGGCTTCACCGATTCGCTGCGCACCGAGCTGCTCCACGAGGAGATCGACGTCCACCTGACGATGGTGCAGATGCCGGCCCTCAACACGCCCCAGTTCGGCTGGAGCCGGGTGAAGGGCTTCGAGCGCCACCCCCAGCCGGTGCCGCCGATCTTCCAGCCCGAGGTGGCGGCCGAGGCCATCGTGTTCGCGGCCGGAGCGCGGCGGCGCGAGGTGTGGGTGGGCGGCCAGGCGTCGGTGATCATGGCCGGCAACAAGGTGGCGCCGGGGCTGGGCGACCTCTACCTGGCGAAGACCGGCTTCGACTCCCAGTTCACCGACGAGCGCATCGACCCGGACCGCCCCGACAACCTGTTCGACCCGCTGCCCGGGGATCGCGGCGCCCACGGCAAGTTCGACGACCGGGCGCAGGATTCGAGCCTCGAGCTGGAGCTCAGCAAGCACAAGGGCTGGGTGCTCGCCGGCGCCGCCGCGCTGGTGCTGCTGGCCCTGGCCGGCGCCGCCCGGGACTGAGACCTACTCCGGTGCGGCGGCCGGCCGCCGCACCTTGATCCGCGCGTCGACCACCCGGTAGCCCTCGCCCGGCTCCAGCGCGAACACCGGGTTGCAGTCGATCTCGGAGATCTCCGGCACCGCCTCGACCAGGCGCGACACCCGCAGCAGCGCCTCCTCCAGTGCCGGCACGTCCGCCGCCGGGTGGCCGCGGTAGCCCTGCAACAGCCGGTAGCCGCGGATGCTCTCCACCATCTCGCGGGCGTCGCGGTCGGTCAGCGGCGAGACGCGGAACGCGACGTCGCGCAGGATCTCCACGTGGATGCCGCCGAGGCCGAAGGCGACGATCGGACCGAACACCGGGTCGTGGTCCACCCCGATCATCACCTCCGCCGAGCCGGAGAGCATCGGCTGCACCAGCACGCCCTCCATGGCGTCGCGCTGCCCCTCGGCCTCCAGGCGCCGCTCCATGCCGCGGAACGCCTCGCGCACCGCCTCGGCGGAATCCAGGCCCAGGGCGACGCCTCCCACCTCGGTCTTGTGGACGATCTCCCGCGACGCGAGCTTGGCGGCCACCGGGAAGCCGATCTCCCCGGCCAGCGCCGCCGCCTCGTCCGCCGTCGTGGCGACGCCGCCGGCACCCACCTGCAGGCCGACGGCGGCGAGCACCTGGCGCGCCTCCTCGACGCCGAGCCAGCCGGCACCGCGCTCGGCCAGCGCCCGGTGGCAGATCTCGGCGGCGCGCTCGAGCTCGAGGCCCGCCAGCTCCGGGAAGCTCCCGGGGTCGCTGTCGCGCCAGCGGGCGTAGTCGTGGATCTTGCCGAGGATGCGCCCCATCTCCTCCGGGAACGGGTAGGCGGGGATCGTCTCGTCGCGCCCCGGCAGCCGGTAGATCTCCTCCTCCGCGCCGACGATGGAGGCGATCACCGGCTTGCCGGCGCCGCCGCGCCCGCGGGCCGCCGTCACGCCGTCGAGGATCGCCTGGCTCACCTCCCCGGTGTCGAACATGCCGACCGGCGTGTAGATGACGATCATCGCGTCCACCTCGTCGCTCGCCAGCACCTCCTCGACCACCTGGCGGAAGGTGTCGGGGCCGGCGGACGCGATCATGTCCACCGGGTTGGTGGTCGAGGCCGCTGCCGGCAGGAGCCTCGCCAGCCGCTCGCGGGTCGCCGCCGACAGCGGCCGGACCTCCATGCCGGAGGACTCCAGCGCGTCGGCGCAGAGGATCGCCGGGCCGCCGGCGTTGGTGACCACCGCCGCCCGCGGCCCCGGCGGCAGCGGCTGGTCGGCGAGCACCCGGGCGATGCCGAACATCTCGGTGAGGGTGTCGGCGCGCAGGATACCGGTCTGCCGGAACAGGGCGTCGACGGCGGTGTCGGCGGCCGTCAGCGCCGCCGTGTGGGAGCTGGCGGCCCGCCCGCCGGCCTCGGTGCGCCCACCCTTGACCACCACCAGCGGCTTCGAGCGCCCGACCCGCCGCGCGATGCGGGCGAAGCGGCGCGGATTGCCGAAGCTCTCGAGGTAGAAGAGGACGACGTCGGTCGACGGGTCCTCCTCCCAGTACTCGAGCAGGTCGTTGCCGGAGACGTCCGCCTTGTTGCCCACCGAGACGAAGGTCGACATTCCCAGGCCGAGGCTGCGGGCGAGCGCGATGATCGCCACCCCGAGGGCGCCGCTCTGGGACGACAGCGCCACCCGCCCGCGCGGCGGCATGTGGGGCGCGAAGGAGGCGTTGAGGCTCACCTCCGGGTCGGTCTGCAGCAGGCCGAGACAGTTGGGGCCCACCATGCGCATGCCGGCGCCGCGCACCTGCTCGAGCAGGGCTCGCTGGCGCTCGCGGCCCTCGGCGCCGGTCTCGGCGAAGCCGGCGGTGATCACCACCAAGCCCTTGACCCCCGCCGCGGCGCACTGGTCGACCACCTGGGTGACGAAGCGCTCCGGCACCGCGATCACCGCCAGGTCCACCGGCCGGCCGATGGCGGCGAGCGTCGGGTAGGCGCGGATCGAGCCGACGTGGTCCGCCTTCGGGTTCACCGGGTAGACGGGGCCGTCGAAGCGGTGCTGCACCAGGGCGTCGAGGATGCGGCGGCCGACGCTGCCCGGCTCGCGGGAGGCGCCGATCACCGCCACCGAGCGCGGGTGGAACAGCGACCGCAGGGAGGCGGCGGTGAACGCCCGCGCGCCGAGGCCGTCCTCGCGGCCGGCGGCCAGCGCGGCGGCGCGCGGGTCGAGTACGAAAGTCACCGAGCCGCCCTCGCGCCGCTCCTCCACCTCGAACCCGGAGCGCCGGAACAGCTCCACCAGCGCCTGGTTGGTCGCTGGCGCGCCGCCGACGAGGTGGTCGACGCCGCGCTGGGAGGCGAGGACCGTGAGGCGTTCGAGCAGCAGCCGGGCGGCGCCCCGCCCGCGCAGTTCCGGGTCGACGGCGAACGACAGGGCGGCACAGTCGCCCCGTTCGGCCTCGTCGAGCAAGCGATAGGCACCGAAGCCGACCACCCGCTCCTCGCCGCCGGGCAACTCCGCGAAGAAGGCTTCGCCGCTCGGCCGCTGGGCGAGGCTCTCGAGGAAGGCATCGAGCTCCCCCTCGCCGAGCCGCAGCCCCTCGCGCACCTGCCGCCGTTCGTCCGCGCTCAGCCGGTCGAGGAACGCCCCCAGCCGCAGCGCGTCTTCCGGTAGGGCCCGCTGCAGCGCCAGCCGCGTACCGTCGCTCAAGGTCAAGGTGCCGGCGTCGCGCCCGGAGCCGCGGGGCGGCAGGTAGGTGGGACGGACGCGGTGCTCGGCGTGGCGTTTCGAACCCATCTCGGTCATGCCGTCGAAGCTATCAGGAGGGGTGCCACGGCGGTGGCGGTGTAAGCTGGACGCCACGCGAAGAGCACCGAGGAGAACCCAGTATGGTCACGGCAGAAGAACCGCGGCGACGCTTCCCGGTGGACGGGCTCGAGCCGATGCTCGCCGCCGGGGTCGTCGACGAGGACGAGCTGGTCGAGCTGCTGAACGGAGAGCTGGTCCTCGGGTCGCCCCAGGACGCCCCCCATCACTCGGACCGGTCGCTGCCGGTGCGCGACCTCCGGCCGTGAGGGGCGGGCGGAGAGGCGCCCTGGCGGCCACCGTCTTCGCCGCGCTGCTCGCCGCCGGAGCGCTCGCCGCCCGGTCTGCCGCCGCCGCGGAGCCTGCCGCCGCCCTCCCAGCTCCCGACCGCCCGCGCCTGCGCGACCTCGGCGTCACGCCCGGCGTCGTGGCGCCCGGGCCGCTCAATGCCATCACGGACGTCGCGGGCGTGCTGGTCGGCCACCGTACGGTGATCGAGGGCGACGCCGTGCGCACCGGGGTGACCGCAATCCTCCCCCACGGCGGCAACCTCTTCCGGGAGAAGGTGCCGGCGGCGGTGTGGGTGGGCAACGGGTTCGGCAAGGCGGCGGGGTTCCTCCAGGTGCGGGAGCTGGGGACGATCGAGACCCCCATCGTGCTCACCAACACCCTCTCCGTGGCGACGGCGGTGGACGCGGTGGTCGGCTGGACGCTGGCGCAGCCGGGCAACGAGGAGGTGCGCTCGGTCAATGCCGTGGTGGGCGAGACCAACGACGGCTGGCTGAACGACATCCGCGGCCGCCACGTCACCGCCGCCCACGTGCGCGAGGCCCTCGCCGCCGCCCGGCCCGGCCCGGTGACCGAGGGCAGCGTGGGCGCCGGCACCGGCACCCGGGCCCTCGGCTGGAAGGGCGGCATCGGCACCGCCTCCCGCGAGCTGCCGCCGGCCCTCGGCGGCTGGACGGTGGGCGCCCTGGTGCAGACCAACTTCGGGGGCGTGCTGTCGATCGACGGCGTGCCGGTGGGCGAGGCGCTGGGGAACCATGCCTTCCGCGCGGAGCTGCAAGACGCTTCCGCGGATGCCTCTCCGGGGCCGGCGCAAGGAGCCCACCGCGGCGACGGTTCGGTGATGATCGTCCTCGCCACCGACGCTCCGCTCTCCACCCGCGATCTCGAGCGCCTCGCCGCCCGCGCCGTGCTCGCGCTGGGCCGCGTCGGTTCGTTCATGAGCCACGGCTCGGGCGACTTCGTGATCGCCTTCTCCACCGCCAACCGCCGGCCCCACGCACCGGCCGAGCCCGTGCTCGCCGTGCGGGAGCTCACCGGCGACGCCCTGTCGCCCCTGTTCCTGGCCACCGTCGAGGCCGTGGAGGAGGCGATCTACAACTCGCTGCTCGCCGCCACCACCGTCACCGGGCGCGACGGGCACACCAGCGAGGCGATCCCCCTGGCGCCGCTGCGGCGGCTCCTCGCGCGCTACCGTCCCGGCGCCGAGGCGCTGGGAGCGGGCGCCGTGCGGCCCTGAGAGCCCTTGCCGATCTCCAGGAAGCGGATCGGCAGGCGGTCCGGATAGGCCGCCTTCAGCGTCGCGACGGACACGTTGTACACCGGCACGCCGGCCTCCGTGACCCCCTCCGGCGCGCCCCGGTGGGCGTGGCCGTGGAAGACCACGTCGACGGGGTAGCGCTTCAGCGGCTCCTCCAGCCGGCTGCAGCCGAGGTAGGGGAAGATCTCCCGCGGCTCGCCGATCACCGTCCCCTCGATGGGCGAGTAGTGGAGCACTACCACCCGGTACCGCGTCTTCAGTCGGCTCAGCGCCGTCTCGAGCTTCAACGCCTCGTCCACCGCCGCCTGCACGAACTGCTTGATCGCCGGCTCGCCCCAGGGCGACAGGGCGCCGCGGCCGAAACCGCCGGCGAAGCCCTTGGCGCCGGCGAAGCCCACGCCGTCGAGCTCGCAGGCGTCGCCGTCGAGCAGCAGCAGACCGCACTCGGTGAGCAGGTGCTTGACCTCCTCCGGGTGGCCGCTCTCGTAATCGTGGTTGCCGAGCACCGCCACCACCGGCACGTCCACCGTGCGCTGCAGGTCCTCGGCGAGCAGCTCCGCCTCCTCGGTCAGTCCGTAGTCGGTCAGGTCGCCGCACAGCAGCAAGACGTCGGCCTCGCCGCTGGCGTGGCGGAACAGCTCGTCGAACTGCCCCCGCGAGGTGCGCGTGTAGTGGAGGTCGGCCAGCGCCGCGATCCGCATCGTGTCGTCTCCCTCTCTCGCTCTCGGTTCCGTGGTCTGCCGTTCTCCGCGCAGGTCTGTCGCTCCTGCTCGTCGCAAGACAGGTGCCACCGCGACCGGGTACGGCTCTTGCTCCAGAGGGCGGCAGCGGGCGGCCGGCCGGTCCGGCGCGCCTCGGAAAGGACACCATGAGCGAACCTGCCTACCAGATGGCCTGCCTCGAAGCCGCGAGCGACACCCGGGCCGACGCCTCGGCGCCGGCCGAGGATCTGCCGCAGGAGGCCCGGGCCTTCTACCGCAGCGTGATGGAGCGCCTCCAGGAGGGCGGCGTCCCGTTCCTCGTCGCCGGCGCCTACGCGCTGTCCCAGTACACCGGCGTCGTGCGCCACACCAAGGACTTCGACGTGTTCATCATGCCGGAGGACGTCGACCGCGCCCTCGAGCTCCTGGCCGCCGCCGGCTACGAGGTGGAGCGCTTCTCGCCCCACTGGCTCGCCAAGGCCACCTGCGGCGACAACTTCGTGGATCTCATCTACAACTCCGGCAACGGTGCCACGCCGCTGGACCAGCGCTGGTTCGACCACGCCCGCACCGGCAACGTGCTCGGCGTCGAGGGGCTGATCTGCCCGCCCGAGGAGATGATCTGGTCGAAGGCGTTCCTCATGGAGCGCGAGCGCTACGACGGCGCCGACGTCGCCCACCTGCTGCGCTCCTGCAGCCCGACCCTCGACTGGGCCCGCCTGCTGGAGCGCTTCGGCACCCATTGGCGGGTGCTGCTGGGCCACCTGGTGCTCTTCGGCTTCATCTATCCCGACCGCCGCCACACCGTGCCGCGCTGGGTGATGGAGGATCTCGGCGATCGCCTGATGCAGGACCTCGACCGCGTGCCGGTGGCGAGCCACACCTGCTGGGGTACGCTGCTCTCGCGCGTGCAGTACCAGGTGGACCTCGAGGAGCTCGGCTACCGCGACGGCCGCCTGGAACCGAAGGGCAACATGAGCCGCGAGGACATCGAGCTGTGGCGCCAGCGCGCCGAGGAAGACGCCGCCGACGGCCACCACTGACGGCCGGGCGCGGGGGGAGACGGGAGTGCAGCGGATCCGGCTCGGCAGGACGAACGTCGAGGTGCCGGCCATCGGGGTCGGCACCTGGGCCCACGGCGGCACCAACGTCGACGAGCGGGGCGAGCCGGTGGGCTGGTCGGGGCACGACGATACGGAGGCCGCGGCAGCCCTCGTCGCCGCCTGGGAGCACGGCCTGACCCACTGGGACACCGCCGACGTCTACGGCGACGGCCGCGCCGAGGCGTTGATCGGCGGCCTGTGGAACCGCGTGCCGCGGGGCGAGATCTTCCTCGCCAGCAAGGTCGGCTGGGATCCGGGCGGATACCCCCACCCCTACCACCCGGACCTGGTGCGCCGGCGGCTGGAGCGCTCCCTCGCTCTGCTGCGCACCGAGGTGATCGACCTCTACTACCTCCACCATTGCGACTTCGGACCCGGTGACCGCTACCTCGACGGCGCCCTGGAGCAGCTCCACCGCGCCCGCGAGGAGGGCAAGATCCGCTTCCTCGGCCTCTCCGACTGGGAACCGGCCCGGGTGGCCCACCTCGCGCCGCGGGTCGACCCGGACGTGGTGCAGCCATTCCGCAACGTGGTGGACGACACCTACGCGTCGAGCGGCCTGGCGGCCTGGGTGGAGGCCCACGACGCCGGCGTCGCCTTCTTCTCGCCGCTGAAGCACGGCCTGTTGCTCGGCAAGTACGAGGCGCCGGTGACCTTCCCCGAGGGGGACTTCCGCGCCCGCATCGGCGAGTTCGGCGATGCGCGGTTCGTCGAGCGCATGCGGCGCGCCCGCGAAGCGGTCGCCCGCCGCTTCCCGGGCCACCCGGAGCCGGTCCTCCACGCGCTCACCGGCGTGCTGCTCGCCGACAGCCCCCACGCCTGCGTGCTGCTCGGCCAGCGCAACCCGCGCCACGTGGCCGCCGCCGCCCGCGTCGGCGACGCCCTCTCGCCGGACGACGCCGCCTGGGTGCGCCGCCTCTACCGCGGCGAGACGGAGCTCGCCCCGGGGTGAGACTGGCATCGCCGTTGCAGTTCAACGGAGTCCGACGATGCCGCGGACCCCGCGGCCGCCACCGATACCAGGAGGACCCACCGATGAAGCGCCAGCACATCCTTTCGATCGCCGCCCTGGCGATGCTCGTCCTGCTCCCGCTCCTCGCCACCGCGCAGCAGCCGGCGACCACGAGCCCCGTCCAGGAAGCCGACGAGCCGCAGCCCATGGACACCGAGCAGCCGGCCCCGGACGACGCCGCCACCAGCGACCTCGCCGCGGCCCAGGAGGTCACCGACGCCGACGCCACCTGGGAGACCGACGACCGCATCGGCCGCGCCGAGACCGGCACCCTGCGCGGCACCGTGGTGCTGATCGATCCGCAGAACCTGATCGTCGAGACGGCGGAGGGCGACCGCGCCTTCGCCATCGACGCCGACACCCGGCTGCCGGACGTGCTGACCGACGAGAACGTGGAGTGGGACCTGGTCGAGGGCTTCCCCGTCGAGGTGACCTACCGCCCCGGCGATCCGGGCGAGCTGCGCATCGTCGACAGCCTGTCGGTGCTGCCGGTGGAGAGCCAGGAGAACGGCGCTGCCGCGACCACCGCTTCGACCACCCCCTCCGGCGACACGAGGGGGACCACCACGGCCGCCGCAACCACCACCGCCGACCTGCAAACCCGGGCCGACGCCGAGGAGCGCACCCAGCTGGCCCGGGCCAGCACCCTGCCGAGCACCGCCAGCCCGTTGCCGTGGATCGGCCTCGCCGGTCTGCTCGCGCTGGGCGGCGCCTTCGCCCTGCGCCGCCGTCGCCCCACCCGGCAATCGTAGCCTCGCCGCCGGAGTTGGCCGACGGCCGCCCGGAACCGACCATGCGACGCGCCGCACGCGGCACCGACCGCCTCACCGACTGGATCCGCCGGCTGCTGTTCGCCGGCGGCCTCCTTTGTCTCGGCTACTGGGGCTGGGCGCAGGCCGATGCGTGGCACTACCAGGCCGAGCAGAGCCATCGTTTCGACCGCATGCTCGCCGCCGAGGCGGCGGCCCTCGACGAGGAGGTGGCGATGGAGCTGGCCGCGGCCGAGGCGAGGACCGCCGCGGACCCGGGGCCGTCGGGCGAGGCGCCCGGCACCCTCCCGCCTCAGCCGCCGGATGCCGCCGCCGAGCCCGCCGTCCAGCCCGCCGCCCAGCGCCGGGAGGCCGGATCCCGCGCCGCAGCTCCCGGAGCCGCCGCCGCGCCGCGGGCCATCGCCCGCCTGCGCATCCCCCGCATCGGCCTGAGCACCATGGTCGCCGACGGTGCCGACCCGACCACGCTGCGGCGCTCCGCCGGCCGGGTGTCCGGCACCGCCCGCCCTGGCGACGGCGGCAACGTGGCGGTCGCCGGCCACCGCGACACCGTCTTCCGGCGCCTCGAACACGCCGCCCCCGGCGACACCGTGCTGCTGGAGACCGCGGGCGGTACCCTGCGCTACCGGGTGGAGTCGGTGGCCGTGGTGGCGCCGGACGCCGTGGAGGTGCTGGCGCCCACCGCCGAGCCCACCCTGACGCTGATCACCTGCTACCCCTTCTCGATGCTTGGGCCGGCGCCGGAGCGCTACGTGGTGCGGGCCCGTCGGCTCGGCGCCCCCTGACCCTCCGCGCGAGCCCGAGGATCTCCCCCGCCCGGCGGACGGGATAGCCTCCTGCCATGTTCGGTGGGCAGAGAGCCGGCCGTGTGCCCGGCCCCGGCCGCGTGCGCGGCCCGGAGAGCGTCCTCGGGCGCGAGGTCGCCGCCACCACCCGGCTGGCGGTGCCGCTGGTGGGCGGGCAGCTCGCGCAGATGGGTCTCAACTTCGTCGACACCGTGATGGCCGGGAATCTCGGCCCCCGCGAGCTGGCGGCGGTGGCGGTGGGAGGCAGCGTCTGGGGCGCCCTGCAGCTCTTCGACTTCGGCGTGCTGCTGGCGGTGCCGCCGACGGTGGCGCAGATGGACGGCGCGGGGCGGCGCGAGCGCGTCGGCCCCTTCGTGCGCCAGGCCGCCTGGCTCGCCCTCGCCCTCGCCGCCGTCACCGCCCTGGCGCTGTGGAACGCCCGCCCGCTGCTCGAGCTGGTCGAGGTGGAGCCGGAGATCGTGCCGCTGGCCGCCGGCTACCTGCGGGCGCTGGCCTGGGGCGTCCCGGCCTGGGCCCTCTACCTGCTGCTCCGCTTCACCAGCGAGGGCACCGGCGCCACCCGGCCGATCCTCTACTTCGGGCTCCTCGGCCTGCCGGTCAACGCCTTCGCCAACTGGGTTCTGATGTACGGCCACCTCGGCATGCCGCGGCTCGGCGCCATCGGCTGCGGCCACGCGACCGCCGTGGTCTGGACGGCGCAGCTCGTCGCCATGACGATCTACGTGCGCCGCCACCGCCGCTACCGCGACCTGGCCCTGTTCGCCCGTCTCGAGCCGCCCGCCCGGCGTCGGCTGGCGGAGGTGCTGCGCCTCGGCCTTCCCGTAGGGCTCATGCTCTTCGTGGAGGCCAGCATCTTTACCGTGGTGGCGCTCGCCATCGGCTCCCTCGGCACGGTGGCGGTGGCCGGCCACCAGGTGGCCTTCAGCTTCGCCGCCCTCGCCTTCATGGTGCCCCTCGGCATCTCGATGGCGATCACGGTGCGGGTGGGCCACGCGGTGGGGCGGCGCGACCCCTCCGCGGTGCGCCGGGCGGCCGGGGTGGGCGCCGCCCTGGCGCTGGCCTCCCAGGCGGTGGCCGCCGCGCTCATGCTGCTCTTCCCGCGGGCCGTCGCGGGCTTCTACACGAACGACCCGGCGGTGCTGGCGGTGGCCGTGGACCTGCTCTTCTTCGCCGCCCTGTTTCAGCTCTCCGACGGCCTGCAGGTGTGCGCCGCCGGCGCGCTGCGGGGAGTGAAGGACACGCGGGTGCCGATGGCGATCGTCGTCGTCGCCTACTGGCTGGTGGGGTTGCCGCTGGGCCTCGGCCTCGCCTTCCCCGGCGGCCTCGGCCCGCGCGGTCTGTGGATCGGCCTGATCGCCGCCCTCACCGTCGTCGGGCTGCTGCTGGCGGTCCGCTTCCACCGCGTCTCGGCCCACCCGGAGCGGTGGCCGGCGGCGGCGCCATGAGCTCGGTCAGCACGCGGGAGCTCAGGAGCAGGCGAAGGCGCGGGTGTCCTGCACCGGCTGGAAGGGCGTGCGTTGCGGATTGGTGTAGCGGCGCTCGGCCCCGGTGGTGGTGTCGGTGACGGTGATCTCCACCGCGACGTTGGTCAGCCCGGCGGCGAACACCCAGTGGTGGCCGTCGACGCCGCAGCCGTCGAGCACCTTGACCACCAACTCCAGGTTGGCCGCGTCGAAGAACCAGAAGGTGCCGGTGTCGGCGGTGCGCGGCACGGCGTGGCCGGTGCCGCTGCCGGCTCCCGGAGCGCTCCACGCCGCCTCCACCCGGAAGCGGGCGCCGGCACCGAGGCAGAGCGCCGCGTCGCCGGGAACGCAGGGCTCACCGGGTTCGCCGGGATCATCCGGGCCCGGCCCGGGGCCGCTCGCCGGCCGCCAGCCGAGCTCGATCACCTCGAAGTCGTCCATCGTCAGGCTGCGGAAGGCGGGATTGAGCACGTCGTTGTTCCAGCGCCGGTCGTAGGTGCCCTGCACGAAGCCGGCGCTGCCGTTGTCGGCGAGGATCAGCCCGTAGGTCTTCATCGCCTGGAAGATCTTGCGCACCTCCGGCGGGAAGGGGGACAGGTCGACGCCCGCCTTCAACCGCAACCGGGTGCCCAGCGGCGGCGCCCCCGGGGTGTTGCCGGCGCGGTGGGAGGCGGGCCAGACGAAGCCGTCGGTGCGCGGTACCGTGAAGCGGAAGGCGTGGCGGATGGGGCCGGGGCCGAACACCTCGTCGTAGCGCACCAGCCCGGGCAGGATCGCCAGGCCCGCCGCGTCGGCACTGGTCCAGCCTTCCGGGCGGCGGTGGTTGCGGTCCAGGGGCCACACGGCGCCGGAGCCCGCCTCCCAGCGCCCGGCGGCCTGGTTCCAGCGCGCGTGGTAGAGCTCGTAGAGGATGCGGTGGTCGCGGTCCACCAGCAGCAGGTGGCGGTCGCCGTCGACCTCCGCCGCCCCGGGGTGGCCGCCCTCGATCCACCCGGGCTGGTCCCGCGCCTCGGGGGGGATCGGGTAGCCCGGCGGCCGGCCCGGGGCACCGGCGTCGCTCTCGTCGCCGAACTCGACGAAGGTCACCGGCACCAGCGGTTGATCGCCCGGCACCGAGACGTAGGGGATGCCGTAGATCTCGGGGAAGTCCGGCGCGTCGCCGCCGAAGTCGGGATGGAAGCGGCGGTCGCGGCCGACGAAGTCGAGCAGGGCGTCGCTCGCCGGGTCCACCGGCGCCCTCGACACGTCGAGGTTCCACCAGTTGTCCGCCGGCAGCAGCGGCGCGGGCAGGGGCCCGCCCGGCAGTGCCTGCCCCGCCGCTGGCGCGGCGAGCAGCAGGAGCGAGGCGGCAACCACGAGGCCCGCCGCCCGGCCGCCGAGCCGGCTCACGGCGCCGGAATGTAGAAGACCGCCAGCTCTCCGCGCTGCGGCACGCCGGAGGTGTTGCGCAGGACGCCGTAGACCAGGGTGGCGCCGCCTTCGAGCTCGCGGATCACCGGTCGCGCCGGCCACACCACCCCCGGCACCCGGGCGCACTCCCCCTCCGGCGCGCACCACTGGCCGTTGGTGCGGTACTCGAAGCCCCGGTAGACGGCTCCCGGCGGCAGCACGATGCCGAAGACCTGGCACGCGGCGCCCGGTGCCGTGTAGGGCGCCACGCCGGCGCCGTCCAGGGGCTGGGGCGCACCGGGGCCGACCTGGCCCCGGGCGGCCGACAGCGCGGCCGCGGCCATGCCCGCCGCGCATTCGGCGCCGCCGGCCGTGCCGCCGGGCGCCACGGTGCGGGCGACCGTCGCCACCCCTTCGCCCTCACGGCACTCGTCGCAGTCGCCGGCCGCCGACGAGCGCACCCGGAACTCCGGCGGCTGCGGCGGCATCGGTGCCTGGGGCGGCTCGGGACGCTCCACGGCCGTCGGCGGCTGGGTCGGTGGCTGGCTCGGCGATCGAGGCGGAGCCGCGGCGGGCGGGATCTCCTGCTCGAGCACCGGCGGCCGGGGCAACTCGGGCGCCTGGACCGGGGGCTCCGCAGCCTGCGGCTCCCTGGGCTGCGGCTCGGACGGCGGGGGCTCGGCCGGTGGCGGCTGGCTCGGCGGGACGCCCGGGGGCAGGGTGGCCGCCGACGGCTCCGACGGCTCGGGAGGGGTTCGCACCAGCGTCTCCTCCGGCACCGGCAGGTGCGGCGTCGGCTCGTTCGCCGGCTCGGCATCCGCCGGCTCGTCCGCCTCGTAGGCGGGCTCCGCGGGACGGGCCTCGCCGGTGTCCTGGGTGCCGCCCTCCGCCACCAGGCCGGGGACCGCCCGCTGCGCCGGCACCGGCTCGTCGGCCGGCTCGGGCGCCGGTTCCTCCGGATCCGGTTCGGCGACAGGTTCGGCCGCCGGCGGCGCCTGGGGTCCGGCCGTCGTGGGCCGCGCCTCCGCGGCAGCGTCGTCGGCGATCTCCGACGGAGCCGGCTCGGGGGGGCGCTCCTCGTCGGCGGGCTGTTCCTCGGGCGGCGCAGCCGCGGCAGCGGGCTCCGGCGGCGCGGGCCGTTGCGGTGGCGCCTGGGGGACCGGCTCGGTGGGTTCCGGCTCGGCGGGGGGCGGTTGCGGGCGCGCCGGGGCAGCGCTCGGCGGGGCAGCGGTCACCGGGGCCGGCTCGGGACGGCGGACCACCGGCACCGGCGGCGCCTCGGTGACGCGGAAGAAGCGCCAGCGCAGGTCCGGCGCGTCGACGTCGCGGGCAGCGGCGCCCACCTGCTCGGCGCGACGCTCCGGCAGCACGCGCACGGAGACCACGAAGTCGGTCTCGTCCCGGGTGGAGAGCTCCAGGCGCCAGACGCCCGGGGCGAGGCCCCAGACCACCGCCTGCCCCTCGGCGTCGGTGGTGGCCGTCAGCGCCGGCGCGTCGGCTTGGCCCTCCGGCCGCAGCGCCACCTCGACGCCGGCCCGGGGGCGGCGCCCCTCGCGCACCTGGATGCCGAGGGCCGTCTCGAATCGCTGGACTTCCTGGGATTGGCGGCCGCGGTCCCGCCGCCCCTGGGCGGCGGCCTCACCGGCCACCAGCAGGACGAGGACCGTCCACGCCAACCATCGCATCGCATCGCGCCGCATCATCGGTGTGACCTCCGGGGATGATTCTACAGGTCGGCGGAATCGGCGCGCCGGCAGCGCGGCTACGGCGGCACGGGCGCGGGCGGCGGGGCGGGCTGGGCGAGGGGCTGCAGCGCCTCGCCGAGGCTGGAGAAGAAACGGGCCAGCTCGCCGGCCTGCTGCGGCAGCGCGACGGCGGGATCGAGGGCCGCGGCGGCTGCGGCGCTCTCCTCCACCGGCGCCTCGTCCACCGACTCGGCGCCGGCAGCGGTTTCCCGCGCCAGCGCCAGCACCGCCTGCGCGGCCTCGACCGTCAGTAGCTCCACCGGAACCGGCGAGCCGCCCCCGGTGGCCGCAGCGCGCTGCAGCCGGAGCACGGCGGACTCCGCCCGCGCCAAGGAGTCCGCGAGGTCGGCTCCCCCGCTGCCCGGGCCGGCGGCCGCCGGCGTTCCGGGTTCCACGGGGCCGCTTTCCACGGAGCCGGGCTCCTGCCTGCCGGCGGCCCGGGAGCCGACGGCGGCGCGCAGCGTCTCCAGCGCGTGGCCGAGGCAGGTGGCGGCGTAGGCGGGGAGCTGCTCCGGGTCGGCCGGGGAATCGTCCTGGCAGACGGCGTGGTACTGCTGGTAGGCGAGGGCCGGGGCGGGCGGCGGCGGCATCGCCTCGCGAGTCCGCTCGCCGGAGGGGGGCGGCGCCTCCCCCTTCCACTCCTCGTCGCGACGCGGCTCGCCCCAGCCGGTCCACTCGACCACGCCCCAGGCGGCGACCGCCACCACGACGAGGGCGACCAGCACCCACGGCAGCATGCGCCGCTCGTCGGAAGGCTGGTCGCGCAGGTTGGAGCGCGCCTCGGTGGTGCGGGCCTCGCGGGTGTCCCCCGGCTCGTTCACGGTGCGAGTCTACTCCGCCCCGCCGCCCGTCCGGAAGGCGCCGGGGCGGAGCGCGGCTCAGCCGGCCTCCGGCTCGCCCTCTTCGAGGCCGCGGCCGGTCTTGTGCCTCAGCTCGTCGATCCGCTTCGAAGCCTCGGCCTTGGTGAGGTGGGGATCGAACTCCTCGCCCGCTTCCTGGCTCAGCGTCTCCAAGTAGGAGGCCTGGGCGCCGGTCATCCGTTCGTCCCCGGTCTTCCAATCCTCCGGGTTCTTCTGGCGGTTGGAGAACGACTCTTCGCCGGCATCCGGCGAGCGGCTCTGGCCCTCGGCGGCCATCAGGTGATCCCCGAATTGAAGGCCGGGGCGTCGCTGGCCGGGAAGGACTCCTCGGACGCCTCCTGCACCAGATCCTTCTGGTCGCGCCAATCGCTGGCCATCGGCGCGGTCTGGCCCTTCGGCCGCGACAGGCGCCGGTCGGTCACGGCGTCGGCGCTGGTGGTGCGGCGGTGGGCGCTGTCGCGCCCGAGGGCCCGGTTGGCCGGGCAGAACCCGGTGGCGCCGCGGAAGGCGCCGGCCGCTCCGAGCAGCGCGAGCGGCGCCGACTTCCACGACGGCCGCCGCAGGAAGCCGGCCAGCGCCAGGCCGCCGCCGGCCAGTGAGAGTGCTCGTTCGGTGGTTCCTACGTTGCGATTCATGATGGTGGTCTCCTTTTCGTCACCAGCCGAAAGGGAGTCGCAAGCGTCGTGCCAGTGGGGCGACTAACCCGTTGCATCACCGACCGTGTCTATCCCTTCTGAATCCTCATGATCTCTGGAAGGAAAGACGGTCCTGGCCCGGACGAGAGCCCTCGGCGCCGTGGTCGCGCCCGCGGCGCCCCGGTGCTGGTGATCCTCCTGCTCGTCGGCTTCCTGGCCGTCTTCCTCACCTTCGTCACGCTGCGGCAGCTCCGGGTGGCGCAGGCGCAGAGCCTGCGCCTGCTCGCCACGCTGGCCGAACGGGTCGAAGAGGCGGTGCCGATCAAGGCGGATCGACTGCAGACGGTGGTGCGCAGCCAGTCGCGAGGCAGTCTGAAGGCCTACCTCGACCAGGCCGGAATGGAGCTCGTGGGCGAGGTCGAGCCGAGCCGTCGAGAGCCGACTCAGCCGGCCAGCCTGCATACCACGGTCACGGCGTCGACGGTGACCTTCACCTATGTCGGTCCTCTCTTCGACGCCGCCGAGCAGGCCCGCAGAGAGCAGGCGCGAGCCAACCCGCAGGATGCAGCGGTCGAGCCGCCGGGGGACGAGTCGGTGGTCGCCACCGAGCGCGGCGAGGAACCGCTGCTGACACCGACCCAGTGGGAGGTGACGGCCCGGTTTCGCATCGACGAGCTCCTCGCGCCGGTGCTCCTGCCGGACGTGTTCGAGTCTCTGCTGATCGCCGACGCGACGGGGGAAGTGCTCTTCCAGCAGGGCAACCGCGAGCTTCGTGTAGCGCGGCTGGACCACCTCCTGCGGCAAGCCGGTGACGACTCGGGTCTCGTCGCCACGCTGGCGTTCTGGCGCTCCCCCTCGGATCGGCGCAGCGGACCCGGGTCCCTCCCGTCCCACACGTCGACCTTCACCACCCAGATCGCCGGCACCGATCACCTGGTGTTCGCCCAGCCGGTCCACGTGCTGCTGCCGGCCGGCTCCGCTCCCGCCGACCTGCAGTGGACCATCTGCGGCACGCTGTCCCAGCAGCGCCTGCTCTCCGAGAGCTTCACGACCTCGCCGTTCCTGCTCTTCGTGATGATCTCGATCTTCCCGGCAGCCCTGATCTCCTGGCCATTCCTCAAGCTCTGGCTCATCTCGCCACGGCAGAACGTCAACCGCCTCGACGTGGCGGCCCTCGTGATCGCCACCCTGCTCGGGTGCTCGCTACTCACCTTCGCCGTGCTCGACCTGCTGGTGGTCGAGCGCACCGAAGCCGTTACCGACCAGCAACTCGGCGATCTGGCGGCCGCCGTGGAGACCTCGCTGCGATTCGAGCTCGCCGATGCCTACCGGCAGCTCCTGGTGCTCGCCACCGACGAGGAGCTCCGCGCGGAGCGGATGCGGTCTACCGAGCCAGCGGGCGAGGACGCCCCCTCACCCGTCCGGCGCACGCCCTTGACCTGTAGCTCGGCCCCGGATCTCGACCTGGGGATCTATCCGTACTTCCACGCCTTCTTCTGGATGGACCCGGACGGCCGCCAGCAGGGCAAGATCCCGCTGCGGACGGAATCGGAGTTCCAGAACAACGTCGCCGACCGTGGCTACTTCCAGGCGATCTTCCGGCCGAACTGGCATGCCCCGGAAGGACCGAACCGGCACACGCGCCGCACCTCGCTCGTCCTCGACGACGACGAGAGGCGAGCGTACCTGGCGGAGTGGCGGCCCACCGGGATCGCCAACGCCTTCCAGGATCGCCCCACCGTGGTGCAGGCGATTCGTTCCAAGACCGACGGCGCGGACCTCGCCGTGGTAGCGGTGCGGCGCGACGAGGAGCCCCACGCGGCGCTGACGATGGACCTGCTGACCTTCCGGGAGCCGCCTCTACCGCAAGGCTTCGGATTCGCGCTGGTCGCCTCCGACGGCACGGTGCTCTTCCACTCGGACCGGCGCCGCAGCCTCAACGAGAACCTGCTGAAGGCCACCGGCCGCAGCACGTTGCTGGCCTCGATGCTGCGCGGTGAGCGCCGCGGCAGCCTCGATAGCGCGTACCGTGGCCAGCGCCACCGCTTTCACGTGGAGCCGGTCGACGACCTCGATGCCGCATTGGTGACGTTTCGCTCGCTGCAACCGGTTCGCGTGCGGCACTTCGAGCTGATCTACGACTTCTTCAACGCCTACGGTCTCTACCTCCTGCTTCTCGCCCTCGTGCTGCTGGCGGTCCTGCTGTCGGTGCCCGAGCACTATGCGCGCTACCTGTGGCCGGGTAGCCGCTATCGCGGCGCCTACCGCCTCCTCGTGGTGGGCACGGTCCCGACCCTGACCCTGTTCGCGCTGCTGCTGGCTTGGGACCGCCAGCACGATGGGCCCCGCCTCGTCTTCTGGGCATCCTGGCTCCTGCCCTTCGCCACCGTGGTCGCGAGCGGTTACCTGCTGCGGCGTGCCGAAATCCTCTGCGGGTTGCTCGATCGCGAGAGGCTGCGGGGCGTCGAGGTCGTGCTTCTCTCGATGGCGGCCACCTTCGGCGCGATCGCCGCCCCGTCCCTCTGGGGATGGAGCTCGCCCGAGGGCTGGTTCCTGCTCGCCCTCGCGACCATCCTGGGCGTGCAGTCCGTGCGCCGCCGCCGGAACTTCCAGCGTGGCCAACGGCGAATCGCCTACACCTTCGCCCTGACCTGCCTGCTCAGCGTCCTCTCCGTCCTGCCCGCCATCGGCTTCTTCACCGCAGCCCGTAGTCGGCAGGCGCAAATCTGGACCCAGACCCTCCAGGACGACCTGTTGCAGGGTGTGCGACGCCAGGAGCGACACATCTCCGCGCAACGAGAGGGCGACGATCGCGACTGCTGGTTCGAGAGCTACGACCGGGGCCCCCGGACCTCGCTCCAGGATCGCCTCGTGGCGAGCTTCCAGGAGAGCACCTGGACCACCATCGTTCCGAGCACCCTGGCCCAGCCGGCGTGGTCCTATTGCGACCAACGCGGCGTCCCCGAGCAGCTTCTCTCCGGGCGCACCGTGCCGCTCGACGACCTGTCGCGACAGCCGACCAACGTCGACCTGACGCGCTACGACCGCGACTGCACCTGGGGACGCCGAGCGGATGGCCGGCTGGTGGCGGGCGAGCCGCGCTCCGGGAGGGAGGAGGCCGAGTATCTCGTCTCGCGCCCCCTCGACCTCCGCTCCCTGGCCGGCATCGGTGCTCCCCCGACGGTGGTGGTGCTCGTGGGCTGGTGGATCCTCCTGTCGGCACCATGGTTGGCGGCACGGTTCATCGCCCGGCGGGTCCTGCTCATCGGTTTGGTGGAGCCCGAGCACGGCACCGTGTCGGAGATCCTCGCCGCGGCGGCCCGCGATCAAGGCAAGCGGCCGGAGCGCATCCTGCTGGTGACGAGCGTGCCGGACCTGGCGATCCGGGGGACCGACGATCGTTTCGCCCACCTGGACTTCTCCGTCCTCACCCTCGCGGGACCGGCCTTCGCGAAGAAGAGGGCGGAGGCGAGGGAATCGGGGAAGCCGGTGCTGGTGATCCACTTCCGTCCGGAGTTCGACGACGCCCGGGTCGCCGGGCACCAGATGCGGCGTCTCCAGGAGCTCGTCGCCGAGGAGGACAAGACGGTGGTCCTGGTCTCCCGCGTGCCTCCCCGGCGGCTCGCCGAGAGGTGGCGAGGGAACGACGCCGTCGATCCCGAGGTCCACCGCCGGTGGACCGCGTACCTGGCATCCTTCATCGTGCGCTACGGGCGGGATGCGGGCGACGCCGAGGGCCTTCGCCGCGCCGTGATCCGGCGCTGGCGAAACCGGGGCAAGCACCTGAGCTCCGTCGACGACCCGCGGCGCAAGCACGCGGGGCATCTGCTGGCCGTGCTCTACAAGGAATGCCGGTCTACCCGGCATCTACAATCCATCGGCCATCACCTCCTCCAGGAAGTGGATCTCGAGACGAGTACCATCGAGCAGCTGCTCAGCAAGATCACCCACCTGGCCCACTCCTACTACCTGGCCATCTGGGGTGGGTGCAGCGATGCCGAGCGGGTGGTGCTCAGCCAGGTCGCGCGGGACGGAGTGATGAACCCGAAGAACCTCGACCACGCGCTGGAGCTGATGCAGAAGGGCCTGCTGGTCCGGGAGCCGGAGCACGAGCGGGCGCCGAAGGCTTCCCTGGTCCTGGACGGCCCGGAGGACGAGCCGCCCCGGTCCCCCTGGCTGCCGGTGCTCCACCGCCTCCGCCGACCTCCGAACCCGGCGCTCCGCCTGATCAACCGCAGTTTCACCAACTTCGTGCGCCACCAGGTCAAGCCCGAGCAGATCCTCACCTGGGAAGCGGAAGACGAGCGGGTGAGCACCTGGAGCGTCCTCAAGTGGCTCATCCCGGTGCCGCTGTTCCTGCTCGGCGGATTCCTCTTCGTCACGCAGCGCGACGCCCTGACGAACGCCCTCGGCGTGCTGGTGGCCGTCGCCAGCCTGCTGCCGATCCTGGTCAACCTCTACCGCGAGTTCCGGCAGCTCACCGGGCGTCCCGAGCACGAACCGGGCTGAGGTCGTCCCGCCGCGCTACGGCTCGTCGACCAGCAGGCCCAGCAGGTCCGAGGTGGAGATGATGCCCACCGGCCGGCCGCCGTCGACCACCAGGACGCGGTGGAGGTGCTCCTTGAGCATCAGCGAGGCGACCCCGGAGACCGTGGTCTCGGGAGAGACCGAGAAGACGTGGGGAGTCATGATGTCCTCGACCAGCAGATCGTCGTCGCCCAGGCCGAGCTGGGCGAGATCGTCCTCCGCCAGCGCGTCCTCGGACCAGCCGCCGGAGAAGAAGGGCGACGGCGCCTCGACCCCGTCGTCGCCGTCCTCGTCGTCCTCGCCCTCCGCGTCGTCCTCCTCGTCCGCGGCGGCGTCGCCGGTCGTCTCGGCGGACGGTGCCGCCTCCGAGGCGAGGTTGGCGATGTCGACCACGGAGACGACGCCCACCAGGCGGCCGTCGGCGGCCTCCACCGGGGCGCCGGTGATGTCGTTGTCGACCAGGAAGCGGGCCAGCTCGCGCACCGGCAGATCGTCGCGCACGGTGAGCACTTCCGGGTTCATCAGATCGGCGGCGGTGATCGGCCTCATGGCGGCTTCGACTCCGAGAGTGGCTGGGAGGGTCTAAGATAGCAGCGGTGATGAGAATGAGAGGCGGGGGTACGCAGCGCGCGGAGCGCGGAGGCCGGGTCCACGGGCCCAAGGAAGCCAAGCGCAAGGTGGAGTTCTCGACCGCCTGGCGCGAGGCGCGCCAGATCATGTGGGCGCGGCGCGGGCGCATCGCGCTGGGTCTCGGCCTGATGATGGTCAGCCGCGGGGGGGG
>DATACC010000233.1:0-3078 GCA_036259255.1 Thermoanaerobaculia bacterium
CCACGCCGTCGAGCTGCCGCCGGGCGACCGCGATGAGCAGCGCGCCGCCGCCGGCCGCTCGGCGCCGGGCCGCGCGGTGGTCGACTACCTCGCCGCCGCCGGCCGCCCCGCCACGGTGGAGGAGCTCACCCGCGAGATCGAATGCACGCCGGCGGTGATCACCCGCCTCGTCAAGCGCGGCATTCTGCGCCGCTTCACCCAGGTGGAGCGCCTCGACCTCGACCGCCACATGGCCGGCAACCGCACCGGGGCCCCGGCGCCGCCCCTGGTACTGCGGCCGGACCAGGCCGAGGTGGTGGCGGCCCTCGAGGCGGCGGTCGCCGCGCGCCGCTTCCTGCCGTACCTGGTCACCGGCATCACCGGCTCCGGCAAGACGGAGGTCTACCTGCGCGCCGCCGACACCGCCCTCGCCCTCGGCCGCTCGGTGCTGCTGCTGGTGCCGGAGATCGCCCTGGTGCCGGCGCTGGCGCGCACCGTGGAGCGGCGCTTCGGCCGCCAGCTCGCCATCCTCCACTCGAACCTCGCCAGCGGCGAGCGCCACCAGGAGTGGGAGCGCATCCGCCGCGGCGAGGCGCGGGTGGTGCTGGGGCCGCGCTCGGCCCTGTTCGCGCCGGTGGCCGACCTCGGCCTGGTGGTGGTCGACGAGGAGCAGGATTCCTCCTACAAGCAGGACCTCACCCCCCGCTACCACGCCCGCGACCTCGCCCTGGTGCGCGCCCGGCGCGCCGGTGCCGTCGCGGTGCTGGTCTCCGCCACCCCCAGCCTCGAGAGCCGCTGGAACGTCGAGCGCGGGCGCCTGGCACCGCTGACGCTGACCACACGGGCCGGGCAGGGGTCGCTGCCGGACGGCATCCTCGTGGATCTCAAGGACGAGGCGCCGCGGCGCCGTCCCGGCGAGATCCACTTCTCCGAGCGGCTGCGCGACGAGTTGGCCCGCACCTTCGCCGCCGGCGAGCAGGCCATCGTGCTGCGCAACCGGCGCGGCTACTCGCCGAGGCTGCTGTGCCGCGCCTGCGGCGAGGATTTCCGCTGCGAGCAGTGCGGCCTGCCGCGCACCTTCCACCGCCGCGAGCGGGCGCTGCTGTGCCACTACTGCGGCTCGCGCCGGCCGTTCCCCACGAAGTGCCCCACGTGCCAGGAGGAGGCCCTGGAAGCGATCGGCGCCGGCACCGAGCGGGTGGAGGAGGAGCTTGCGGCACTGTTTCCTGGAATCGGGATCGCCGTCCTCGACCGCGACTCGGCGCGCCGCACCGGCGGTGCGGCGGCGGTGCTCGAGCGCTTCGCCCGCGGCGAGGCCCAGGTGCTGCTCGGCACCCAGATGGTGTCGAAGGGCCACCACTTTCCGGGGGTGGCGCTGGCCGCCGTTCTGGCGGCCGACACCTACCTCGGCTTTCCCGACTTCCGCGCCGTGGAGCGCACCTACAACCTGCTGGTGCAGCTCGCCGGCCGGGCCGGCCGCGGCGACCGCTCCGGCCGCGTGGTGGTGCAGACCTACCACCCGGAGCACTACGCCATCCGCGCCGCCCTGGCCCACGACGACGAGGCCTTCGCCGCCGAGGAGATGCGCTTCCGCCGCGTCTTCCATTACCCGCCGTTCTCGCGCATGGTGCAGGTGCTGGTGCGCGACGCCGACCGCGGCAAGGCGGAGGGGGCCATGGCGCAGCTCGCCGAGCGCCTGCGCAGCCACCCGCTGGCCACCGAGATCCGCCTCACCGGCCCCGCTCCGGCGCCTCTGGAACGCCTGCGCGGCCAGTGGCGCTTCCAGCTCCTGCTGCGGGCGAAGACCCACCGCCTGCTGCGCGACCTGCTGGCGGAGGCCCTGCCGGAGACCCCGGGCGTCGACCTGGTGGTCGACGTCGATCCGCAGCAGTTGCTCTAGCGCGCCTGGACCGGACCGGCGTGGCGGGCCGGTCAGCGGGTCGGTCCGGGCGGCCGCTTTTCCATTTGACGATCCCTGCTCCTCCTGCTAGCTTGGCAGGTCCCTATGCAGCCCGTCGCCTCCTTCGAAGAGCCCCTCACCGAGCTGCGCCAGAAGATCGAGGAGCTGGAGGGCTATCCGCCCGACAGCGCCCGCGACAAGGAGCTCGAGAAGCTCCGCGCCGGCCTGCGCAAGGCGACGGCGGAGGTCTTCGGCAAGCTCGACCGTTGGCAGAAGACGCTCGTCGCCCGCCATCCGGACCGCCCGTACGTCATCGAGTACGTCGAGCACCTGATGGAGGACTGGGTGGAGGTGCACGGGGACCGCGCCTTCGCCGACGATCCGGCACTGGTCGCCGGCTTCGCCCGCTTCGCGGGCCGCTCGGTGGCGGTGATCGGCCACCACAAGGGGCGCGACACCCGGGAGCGCATCCACCGCAACTTCGGCCAACCGCGCCCGGAGGGCTACCGCAAGGCGCTGCGCGTGATGCGCCTGGCGGAGAAGTTCGGCCTGCCGGTGCTGACCTTCATCGACACCGCCGGCGCCCACCCCGGCATCGGTGCCGAGGAGCGCGGCCAGGCCGAGGCGATCGCCCGCAACCTCATCGAAATGGCCGCCCTGCGGGTGCCCATCGTGTGCACCGTCACCGGCGAAGGAGGCAGCGGCGGAGCCCTCGCCCTGGGCGTCGGCGACCGCGTGTTCATCCTCGAGTACGGCACCTATTCGGTGATCTCGCCCGAGGGCTGCGCCGCCATCCTGTGGAAGGACCAGAGCCGCAAGGAGGAGGCGGCCGAGGCGATGCGCCTCACCGCCCCCGACCTGCTGGAGCTGGGCGTGGTCGACTCGGTGATCCCGGAGCCCGTCGGCGGCGCCCACACCGACGTCGCCGACACCTGTCGGCGGGTGGGCGAGGTGATCGGCCAGGCCCTCGCCGAGCTCGACGTCCTCGACCCCGACGAGCGCCTGGCCCAGCGCTACCGCAAGTTCCGCCGCATGGGCGCCTTCAGCGAGTCTTGATCCCGAGCGCGGAAGCCGGCGCCGAGCGGGGTGCCGAGCAGGAGGCCGAATGGGTGGCGGCTTCGGTGCCCCCGGCCGCCGCGGCTCTCGAGGCCGCCGGCCATCCGCCGTGGCGCGCCGCCGTGCTGGCGCGGCGCGGCGTC
>DATACC010000234.1:0-4187 GCA_036259255.1 Thermoanaerobaculia bacterium
CCCGCGTCCGCAGCCCCACCACCTCCACCCGCCCAGCGGAACGGCCACCCCTCCCGCCGGGCCAGTCCGTCCGCAGCCCCACCACCTCCACCTGCCCAGCGGAACGGCCACCCCTCCCGCCGGGCCCTCAGAACCCCCAGATGCGGGGAATGAGCAGCGTCGCCAGCACCCACGCCGTCAGCGCCAGCGGTGCGCCGGTGCGCAGGTAGTCGCTGAAGCGGTAGGCGCCGGGGCCGTAGACCATGGTGTTGGTCTGGTAGCCGATGGGAGTCATGAAACTCATCGAAGCCGCGAAGGCCACGCCCATCAGCAGCGGCTTCGGGTCGACGTCGATGGCCGCCGCCACCGAGATGGCGATGGGCACCATCAGCACCGCCGCCGAGTTGTTGGAGATCACCTCGGTCAGCAGGGCCGTGGTCACCACGATCAGGCCGAGCACCGCCACCGGTCCATACGGCGCCCCCAGGTTGCCGAGGGTGGTGCCGATCCTCGCGGCGAGGCCGGTGCTCTGCATGGCGAGGCCGAGGGGCAGGACGGCGGCGAGCAGGAAGATCACCCGCCAGTCGATCGCCCGGTAGGCCCGCTGGATGGTCAGCGTGCCGGTGACCAGCAACAGCACCACGCCGAGGATCGCCGCCTTCAGGATGTCCATCATCCCGCTCGCCGCCAGCAGCACCACCAGCGGGATCACCGCCGCCGCGATCCACCAGCGGCGCGCCAGGCGCAGGCGCAGGTCCACCTCGCCGAGGGTGAGGAAGTCCTCCTGCTGGGACATGCCCTGGATGCGGGTGCGCGGGCCGAACACCAGCAGGATGTCCCACGGCTCCAGCGCGATGAAGGCCACCTTGTCGCGGATCACCTGACCCGTGCGGTTGATGGCCAGCACGAAGGCGCCGTAGGTCTTGCGGAAATCGACCTCCTTCAACGTCTGCCCGGCCAGCCGCGAGCTCGGCGACAGCTGCATCTCCGCCATCACGTTGGACTCGTCCGCCAGATCCACGTCCGCCATCTTGACGTCCGGCAGCAGCAGCAGGCCGTAGTGCTCGCGCAGCGCCAGGATGTCCTCCATGTCGCCGCGCACCAGCAGCACGTCGGCGGCGGCGATCTCGGTGTTGCGGATGTCCTGGGCGATCTTGCGCTTGCCGCGCAGGATCTCGAGCACGTTGAGGTTGAAACGCTCGCTCACCCCCTCGCCCAGCACCGTCTGGCCCTCGAGCCGCGAACCCTCCGGCACCCGCACCTCCGTGAGGTAGGCGGACAGGCTGTACTTGCTGGTCAGGTCGCTCACCCCGGCCCGCGGCGCCAGCCAGGGGATGGCGATCAGCACGTTGTAGGTGATGCCGACCACGAACAGGATGCCGCCGAAGGCCAGGAACTCGAAGACGGTGAACGCCGGCAGCCCGGCCTGCCGAGCCAGGGCGCTGACCACCAGGTTGGTGGAGGTGCCGATCAGCGTGCAGCTCCCGCCGACGATGGCGGCATAGGACAGCGGCAGCAGGATCTTCGAGGGGCTGAAGCGGTAGCGCTTGGCGATCACCAGCGCTACCGGCATGAACAGGGCGATCGCCGCCGTGTTGTTGATGAACGCCGACAGGCTCCCGGCGAGCAGCAGCAGGATCACCGACGCCCGGCGGCCGGAGCGCCCGGCGAGGTGGGTGATCTGGGCGCCGATGCGGGTGAGGACGCCACTCTGCACCAGCCCCTCGCTCAAGACGAACATCATCATCACCGTGACTACCGCCGGGTTGGCGAAACCGGCCACCGCGTCCTCCGTCGAGACCAGGTCGAAGAGCAGCAGCAGGGCCAGGGAGGTCAGGGCCGTGACGTCGATCGGCAGCCACTGAAAGGCGAACGACGCCACCGTGAAGGCGAGGACGAGGACGAGGAGCGCGATTTCCATGGTGGTGGCCCGGCAGCGGGCGCCCTAGCCTAGCGTGCCCACGCGGTAACATCCCCGTGCCATGCCCTCCTACCTGCTGCGCGTGCGCTCCCGCTTCGAGGCGGCCCACCACCTCACCTCCTACCAGGGCCGCCCGGAGGCGAACCACGGCCACTCCTGGCAGGTGGAGGTCGCGCTGGCGGCCGAGCGGCTCGACGGCGAGGGGATGGCCCACGATTTCGTGCCGGTCAAGCGCGCCCTCGACGAACTCGCCGCGCGCCTGGACCACCGCGACATCAACACGGTGGCGCCCTTCGACAGCCGCTCGCCGACCACCGAGCACCTCGCCGCCTGGTTCCACGACGAGCTGGCGGCGCGCCTGCCGGACGCCCGCCTGGTGGAGGTCACCGTCTGGGAGGGGCCGGACGCCTCGGCCACCTACCGTCCATGAAGCCGATCCGCCGGAGGAGCCCGCCATGAAGGACCGCCTCGGTGCCATCCTGCGCCCCGACCAGGAGCGCTACCTGGAGCGCCTGCTGCCGCCCCGCGACGAGATCCTCGCCGAGATGGAGGCGGCGGGGCAGGCCGAGGACATCCCGATCTCCGATCCCGAGGTGGGCCGCCTGCTGGAGGTGCTGGCCGGCGCCTCCCGGGCGAGGCGCATCGTGGAGGTGGGCACGGCCATCGGCTACGGCACCCTGTGCCTGGCGCGGGGGGCGCCGGAGGCGCGGGTGGTGACGATGGACAAGGACCCGGAGCGCCTGGCCCGCGCCCGCGCCTGGCTGGAGCGCGCCGCGGTCGCCGACCGGGTGGAGCTGATCGAGGGCGAGGCGCTCACCGTGATCGACCAGCTCGAGGGTCCCTTCGACCTCGCCTACGTCGACGCGGTGAAGACCGACTACCGCCGCTATCTCGATCGCCTGCTGCCGAAGATGAGCATCGGCGGCACGCTGGTGTTCGACAACCTGCTGTGGAAGGGGCACGTCGCCGAGCCGCCGGACGAGGAGGAGGAGTCGGCGCGGGCGATCGGCGCCTTCAACGGCTACCTGATGATGCACCCGCAGCTGCGCGCCGTCGTGCTGCCGCTGGGCGACGGCGTGGGACTGGCGGTGAAGGCGAAGCCGACGATCCTCGAGATGGGCGGCCCCTTCTGAGGCCGCCCATCCCGGGGCTACGACCGCGCTAGTACTTGACGTTGCAGCCGTAGGCCTTGGTGGTCGCCGGATCGATGTCGCGACCCGCCGCCTGGGCCAGCAGGGCGCCGTCCACGTAGTTGGTGCGCTCGCCGGCCTTGCGGCGGCCCGGGGGGTCGTTGTCGATGGCGCCGTTGTAGCGCAGGGTGCCGGTCTCGTCGACCACGTACATGTGGGGCGTCGTCTCGGCGCCGTAGGCGCGGCCGGTCTCGCCCGACGGGTCGTAGAGGATCGTGTAGTCGATGCCCTTGTCCGCCGCCCACTCCTTGTGCTTCGCCTGGGTCATGTAGTCGCGGCTGTCGGGGTTGGTGCTGTTGATCGCCAGCCACACCACGTCGCCGTGCTTGGCGGCGAGCCGCTTCATGGTGCCTTCGTCCGCGTGGCGGCGGGACACCGGGCAGTTCGGGTTGATCCACTCGAGCACCACGGTCTTGCCGCGGTAGTCGGCCAGCGAGTGGGTCTTGCCGTCGAGGTCCTGCAGCGCGAAGGCGGGGGCCTCCTGGCCGACGCTCGCCGCCGAGGCCGGCAGGCAGGCCATGGTCAGCAGCAGGGCGACCGCGAGAACGGGAAGGGTACGTCGTATCGGATGCATGGTCATCGATCTCCTGGGTTCGTTGTCGCTTCGAGAGTGGCGCCGCGGTCGGCGTCCGGGGTGAGCCGGTTGCCGTCCGCGAGCCAGAGAATCATTGCCGCGAGAATCACCATCAGCCCTGTCAGCGCCACCGCCGGCACCCGGCGCCGGGCGCCGTGCCGCAGCCAGGCCGACAGCGCCAGGCCGAGCAGCGCGAGCTGCAGGAAGGCGAGGGCCTCCGGGCTCACCTGGCGGGCGAGCACGTAGAGCAGCCACAGGACGCTGCCGACTTCCAGGAACGCCAGCGCCTCGGCGAGGTGGCGGCCCCAGCCGTCGTGGGCGAAGCGTGCCCGGGGCGCGCGGCGCAGCAGCTCCGGGCGGGCCGCGACGAGCAGCCAGGGCAGCGCCAGACCGAGGCCCAGAGCGGCGAAGGCGGCCAGCGCCGGCAGCGCCCCGGCGCGCACCGCCGGCCCGAGCGACGGCGCCAGCAGGGGCGGGTTCCACGGCAGGGCGAGCAGAGCCGTCGCCAACCCGAGGCCGGGGG
>DATACC010000235.1:0-8603 GCA_036259255.1 Thermoanaerobaculia bacterium
CCCCCCCCCCCCCCCCCCCCCCCCGCCCCCGGTCCTCTGCGCCTCAACCCCCCGCCCCGCGTGCGCTACAGTTCCCTCGGAATGGCCAACCTGCTGTCGCAGCGCGAGCTGCCCCCCGACTACGCCGCCGGCGCCTCCTCCGAGCGGGGGGAGCGGGACGCCTCGCGCCCGCTGCTCGCCGATTTCCTGCCACCGCCGGACGAAGCGACCCCGGACCGCATCCTCGACCGCTTTCTCGAATGGGTCGCCGAGACCGGCCTGGAACCCTACCCGGCCCAGGAGGAGGCGCTGCTCGAGCTGATGGCGGGGCGCCACGTGATCCTCAATACCCCCACCGGCTCGGGCAAGTCGCTGGTCGCCCTGGCGCTCCACTTCAAGGCCCTGGCGGAGGGGCGACGCAGCGTCTACACCTCGCCCATCAAGGCGCTGGCGAGCGAGAAGTTCTTCGCCCTGTGCGACGACCTGGGCCCCGAGCGGGTGGGCATGCTCACCGGCGACGCCAGCATCAATCCCCAGGCCCCGGTGGTGTGCTGCACCGCCGAGGTGCTGTCGAACATGGCGCTGCGCCACGGCGAGGCCCTCGACGCGCCCTACGTGGTGATGGACGAGTTCCACTACTACTCCGACGAGGAGCGCGGCGTCGCCTGGCAGGTGCCGCTGCTCACCCTGCCGCGCACCCGCTTCCTGCTGATGTCGGCCACCCTGGGCGACGTCTCCGCCATCGCCGAGCACCTGCGCGCCGCCACCTCCTTCGAGGCGGCCCCGGAGGTGGCGGTGGTGCGCGGCACCGAGCGCCCGGTGCCCCTCGACTTCGAGTACCGCGAGACCCCGCTCCACGAGACCGTCGAGGAGCTGGTGGCCGGCGGCCGCTCGCCGGTCTACATCGTCAACTTCACCCAGCGCGAGTGCGCCGAGCGGGCCCAGGCCCTCACCTCGATGCAGCTCACCGACCGCGACCGCAAGCAGGCCATCGCCGAAGCGGTGGGCGGCTTCCGGTTCGACTCGCCCTATGGCAAGGAGCTGCGCCGCTTCCTGTCGTTCGGCATCGGCGTGCACCACGCCGGGCTGCTGCCGAAGTACCGGCTGCTCGTCGAGCAGCTCTCGCAACAAGGCCTGCTGCGGGTGATCTGCGGCACCGACACGCTGGGGGTCGGGGTCAACATCCCCATTCGCACGGTGCTCTTCACCCGCCTCTCCAAGTACGACGGCAAGAAGGTGTCGATCCTCTCGGTGCGCGACTTTCAGCAGATCGCCGGCCGCGCCGGGCGCAAGGGGTTCGACGAGGAGGGCAGCGTGGTGTGCCAGGCGCCGGAGTGGGTGATCGACAACAAGCGCGCCGAGGAGAAGGCGGCGGGCGACGCCAAGAGGAAGAAGAAGCTAGTGCGCAAAGGTCCGCGGCCGGGCGAGGTGCCGTGGAGCGAGCAGACCTTCCGGCGGCTGATCGAGCGCCCGCCCGAGACCCTGGTGTCGCGCTTCAAGATCACCCACGGCATGGTGCTCGAGCTGCTGCAGCGCGACACCGAGGCCGACGACCCGGGGCGGCGCAACTTCGCTTCGCTGCGCGACCTGGTGGCCCGCAGCCACGAGGACGACGCCACCAAGGCGCGGCAGCTGTCGGAGGCGGCGGTGCTGATCCACTCGCTGTACCGCGCCGGCATCGTCGGCATGGTGCGGGACCGCCGCACCGACTACCTGTGGGTGACGGTGGACCCGGACCTGCAGCTCGAGTTCTCGCTTCACCAGACCCTGTCGCTGTTCCTCGTCCAGGCTCTGGCGCTGCTCGACCGGGAGCAGCCGGACTGGACGCTCGACGTGCTGACGCTGGCCGAGTCGATCCTCGAGGATCCCACGGTGGTGCTGCGCCGGCAGGCGGACAAGGAGAAGGACCGCGTCCTGGCCGAGCTCAAGGAGCAGGACGTGCCCTACGAGGTGCGGGTGGAGCGCCTGAAGGAGGTGCGCCATCCCCAGCCCCGGGCCGATTTCATCCACGGGGTCTTCGAGGGCTTCCGCGAGATGCACCCGTGGGTGGGGCACCAGGACATCCGCCCCAAGTCGGTGGGGCGCGAGATGTTCGAGCGCTACGCGAGCTTCGCCGACTACGTGCGCGAGTACGGCCTGCAGAGGAGCGAGGGCGTGCTGCTGCGCTACCTCTCGCAGCTCTACAAGACGCTGGCCCAGACGGTGCCGGAGAGCTTCCGCACCCCGGAGCTGCACGACGCCCTGGCCTACTTCCGCACCCTGGTCGAGCGGGTGGACTCGAGCTTGCTGGAGGAGTGGGAGAGCCTGCTCCACCCGGGCCTCGCCCCGGAGCAGGCCGTCGAGGCGCCCCGGGAGCGGCCGGCGGCGGCACTGCTGGCCGACCCGGCCGCCTTCGCCGCCCGGGTGCGCACCGAGCTCCACCAGGTGCTGCGGGCCCTCGCCGCTGGAGACTGGGAGGAGGCCGCCGCCGCCGTGCGCCACGATTCGGACTCGCCGTGGCTCCCGGAGCGCTTCGAGGCGGCGATGGCGCCCTTCCTTGCCGAGCACGGCGAGCTCGCCTTCGGTCCGGAGGCCCGGCGCCACCGCCACACGACGCTGCGGGCCACCGGCCCCGGCCGCTGGGAGGCGACCCAGGCGTTCCTCGACGCCGAGGGCGAGACCCTGTGGCACCTGGCGGGCGAGATCGAGCTCCACCCGGAGGACAGCCTGGACCGCCCGTTGGTGCTGCCGCTGCGCATCGGGACGTGAGGGGGCGGTCCTCCGGGGCGTCGTGCTGCGGGCCGGGGGCGGCGGCCGCTCGAAGCTCCACTCGGGCTGCGGGAAAGGCCCTCGCAGAGCTTCGCCCCGCCGCCTCACCGGGGAGCGGGGGCTCGCAAGCGGACTCCGTGACCGGCGGTGCCGCCGATCAGCGACCGGCGCCGTTCGTGGCGCCGTCTTCCTCCGTCGCCCTCGGCTCGCCGGCACCGTCCGGGTGGTGCGCCTCGTCTGGGGTCTGCGCCTCCTCCGGGGCCGCGGGGGCAGCGGCCGGAGCGGCCGGTGGCAGGATCCGGTAGCCCGCCTGCTGCAGCAGGCTCAGCCGGTCCACCAGGTCCCACGATTCGGCGATCTTGCCGTCCTGCATGCGGAAGATCGAGATGCCCTGGAGCTCGATGCGCTTGCCCTCGGCGGCGCCGCCCGCGAGCTCGGCCGAGGCGGTGCCGACGGCCTTCCAGTGCATCGTCACGAGATCCCCCTCGGCCACCGTGCGCAGCAGCTCGAAGGTGAGGTCCGGCATGCCGGCGAAGCTCTGGTCGGCCTGCTTGCGGACGAAATCGGGGCCGTGGGGGCCGGGGGGCGCGCCGGGCGAGCGGTCGACGAAGTCGGCGGCCACGTAGTCGGGGATCTTGTCCAGCATCTGCTGGTTGTAGACCTCCTCGGTGAACTGCTGGGCGATGCGGGTGTTGGCCGCCTCCTGGGAGACGCCCTCCTCCTGGGCGGCGGCGGGCAGGGCCACGGCGGTCACCAGCAGGATGGCGAGCAGCGGCGTCGGAAGAGCCCGGAAAGGCCGAGAACGTCGAGACATGCAATTCTCCTTGGTCGGGTCGGCAGGATCACGCGAGGTGCCAGGCTGATACGCCCGGACGAACCCGCGGGTTTGCACGCAGGAGCAACGCCGGCGCGCCCGGTGAGGCGGCCGGGGAAAGCTCTGCGAGGACCTTTCCCGCAGGCCGAGCGGAGCTTTCCCCGGCCACCGCCCCCGCCTGCTACGAGCCCCACCGGCTCACGAACGACCGCCCCGCGCGGGCACCCTGTTCTCGAACGACGAGCACCGCCTAAACCTTTTCTCCGCCAGCGGGTGTCCTGCAAGGTCACCGGCCCCACCGAGTCCCTTCCTCGAGAGGAGAGTCCCATGTACGGTCGTCGAGCGCGACGAGATCCCGCACATCGAGTACCTGCGACCGGACGAGATGGACCGCTCGCCTACTCGACGGCAATCGGCTGGTGTCGGTTCCCGCGACACCGACGGCGCCGAACGCGCGCATCGTGCCGAGCACTAAACCCACACCCGGCAGAGGGAGTCCTTAGGCGGTGAACCCGTAGGGATCGGATCACTGCTGCTTCCAGGAGGTTTCCCGATGCGCCTGTCCCCGTCACCCGCTCTGGCCGTCCCCTTCCTGCTGGCGTTGGCGCTGCTCGGTAGTGCCGGCCGAGTGCAGGCTGCCGAATCGTGCACGCCCGACGCGAGGACCCTCTGCCTGGAGGAAGGCAGGTTCCGGGTCGTGGTGGACTGGCAGGCGCCCGACGGCAGCCGGGGAGCGGCCAGGGCCGTCACCGGCTCCGACGACTCCGGCCTGTTCTGGTTCTTCGCTCCCGCCAACTGGGAGATGCTGGTCAAGGTGCTCGACGGCTGCGGCGTCAATGGCCACCGCTGGGTGTTCGCCGCGGCGACCACCAACGTCGGCTACACGCTCCAGGTCACCGACACCGTCACCGGAGCCCGCTCCGACTACCAGAACCCGGTGGGCTCCACGTCACCCGCAATCACCGACACCGAGGCCTTCCCGTGCTCCCCGGCGACCGCCCGGGCGACCCGCGCCGACCTGACCGCCAGCCACGGTGGACTGGCCGGCGTGGCCGGTCTGCGCTCACCTTCCGAGACCGGCTGCGTCGCCGGGCCGTCGGTGCTCTGCCTCCAGAACGGCCGCTTCGAGGTCGAGGTCGACTGGGAGGATTTCGCCGGCAACCAGGGACGGGGCAACGTGGCGCCCCTCGCCACCGCCGACTCCGGGCTGTTCTGGTTCTTCGACGGCGACAACTGGGAGATGCTGATCAAGGTGCTCGACGGCTGCGGCGTGAACGATCGCTTCTGGGTATTCGCCGCCGCCACGACCACCGTCGGCTACACGGTGCGGGTCACCGACACCCACACCGGGCTGGAGCGGTTCTACGGCAATCCGCGGGGCCAGGCGGCGACGGCCCTGACCGACACCGGTGCATTCGCCACCTGCACCGTGGACCCGAGCCTGCCGCCCGACCCCGGTACGGCGGGCCGAAGCACGGTGCGCGGCATCGACGCCGACAGTGACGGGCTGCGCGACGACGTGCAGCGCTACCTCGCCCTGACCTATCCCGACGCCCCCGCCCAGCGCCTCGCCCTGCGCCAATCCGCCGAGGCCCTGGAGAACGCCCTGTCCGCGGCCTCCACCGGCCAGAGCCTGGCCGAGGCGACCGCCGTGACCCGCGCGCTGGAATGCCTGTGGGCGGTGAGCGACACCCGATCCGGCGACCACGCCGCCGCCCTGCTGAGCATCCTGGTGGACACGCCGCAACGGTTCCAGGCGTACCTCACGTGGAACCGCCGCATCGCCGGCCAGGTCTTTCCCGCCCGCGGCCTGGAGGACGCCGGCACGAGCTGCGAGGCGGCCGGTCTCGCCGCGGAATCGGCGACGTCCTCGGCGGGCGCCCTGGTCGGGGCGGCCCAGAGCTGCACCGCCGCGACCTCCAGCGTCTACTTCGCCAACGGCGTTTGGAACGACTTCACCTCGGCGCAGCGATCCCTGCAGGAGTTGCAGGTGCACCTGGGATCACGGATGCCTGCGGAAACCGAGTACGCACTGGCGTACAACCCGACGGATGGCTACGTCGCCGACGTCTGGGAGGCGGTTCGCCAGGATGTCCGCCACGGGGTGAGCCAATTCTTCCGGATGCTGCACGGGCTCCTGCCGATGTCGGCGGACGTCCGGGACGAGCTGGTCGCGCTGACGGCGCGGCTGGACGAGGGGGCGGTCCTCTCGAGCTCCGTTCTCCAGAATCACCTGAACCTCTACCGGGGTGCGATGCTCGAGGGCAAGAAGGTGGTGGTGGTGGCGCACTCGCAGGGCAACTACTTCGCCAACGCGGCCTACCACGGGTTGAGCGCCAACGAGCAGGGCAGTCTCGGCATCGTCGCCGTGGCCTCTCCCGTGATCGCGGTGGCCGGCGGCGGGCCGTGGGTGACGCTGGTGAACGACTTGGTGGTCACTCCCCTTCGCGCCACGCCGTTCACCGCCAACACCGTCAACGGCCTGCCGGACCTCGCCGACCTGTCCGGCCATCAGTTCGTCGCCAGCTATCTGAAGGCCGGATCGAGCAGCGAGGCGAAGATCCTCGCCGGCGTGGTGGCCCTCGACGGACGCCTCGTCCAGCCCAACGCCGACGCCACGGCAGGCGTGATCACCGTGACGCTCACCTGGGGTGACCAGCCCGACGTCGACCTGCACGTCATCGAACCAGGCGGCGAGCACGTCTACTGGCGCGAGCCCTTCGGCCGCTCCGGCTACCTCGACTTCGACGACCGCGACGGGCGCGGACCGGAGCACTACTTCGTGGCCTGCGAGGATCTCGAACCGGGAACCTACGAGATCGACGTCAACTACTTCTCGGGTCATGCCCCGGAGACCGCGGTGGTCCAGGTCCGGGGCGGCCTGGACGTGCGCACCTACCAGGTCCACATGCGACAGGCCGTCAGCTACTCGGGAGACAGCAACCGGGCGCTGCGCCACCGCATCGCCAACATCGTGGTGACCGCGGACGGTGAGCTCTACCGCCTGCGGGTCAGCGACCCCTGAGGCGGGCTCAGCCCGGCGCCACCGGGGCGCCGAGGCCGAGGCGGACGAGGAGCTCCTCGAGCAAGGCGGCGGTCACGCCCCAGTAGCGGTGGCGGCCGACGTGGTAGATGGCGAGCTGCTGCACCTGGTCGCCCAGCATCACCTCGCGCCCCTCGATGAGGTTCGGGGCGGCCAGCGCCCGCAGCGGGAAGGGCACCACGTCGGCGACGCCGGCCTCCGCCGCCGGGTCCTCCCGCTTGCGCACCGCCGCCTCGGGCAGCGCGGCGACGCAGGGCAGCACCGACAGGCCCGCCGGAGTGGTGACCGGCGCCAGCGTGCCGAGCTCGAGGAGCACCTGCGGATCGAGCCCGGCCTCCACCTGCGCACCGCGCCGCGCCGCCTCCCACGGCTCCTCGCCCTCCACCACCTGCGAGCCGGGGAAGGCCAGCGAGCTGGTGAGGCCGCGCCGCGGCGCCACCCGCTCGGTGAGCAGCGTCCAGAGCTGCCCGGCGTCGACGTAGAGCGGCACGAGGGCGGCGGCGCCGGGGGGAGCGGTGACCGCTGCGGCTCCCGGAGTGGCAGCGCCCGAGGCGGCACCCACCGCGATGGCCGCCTCGGCCGTCCGGTCGCCGTCGCTGCCGGTGCCGAGGCCGTTGCCACCCCCGCCGTTGCCGCCGCCGTCCACGCCCGGCGCGCCGGGCTCGATCCGCGGCAGGGCGAGGCGCTGGCGCACCTCCAGGATCCAGCTCTGTTGGCTCAGCTCGCTCAGCTCGCTCATCGCGTCCTCCTCCGTCAACCGCCGCCGCTCGTCGCCAGGGTCAGGGTCGCCCCCTGGGCGGCATCGGCGGGAATCTCCAGCTCGTAGAGGTACCAGTCGTCCGCGGTCCACCACATCGGGTGCACCGCCCGCGGGGCGTCCGGCGCCAGGATCAGGGTGACGCCGCCGTTGGGCCGCAGCACCGTGTTGCGCAGCTCCGCGCCCTGCAAGGGTATCCGCGCCGGGGCGTCGGCACCCAGGGTGGCGGCGAAGCTCGTCAGCGGCTCGGGGCTGGCGAAGAGGATCTCGGCGGGACCCTCGCCGGTGAGCCGCAGGCGGTCGGCGCCGAGGCGCTCGACCCCTGGCGTCAGGAGCTTCACCCACAACCCGCGGGCGGCGAAGTCCTGGCCGCCGGGCAGGTGGCTCTGGGTCGTCTCGTACGGCAGCCAGTCGCGGGCCAGCGCCGAGACGTGGTGGTAGCGGCCGTCCTCGGTCACCGGGAAGGCGCGGGGCGCCCGCCAGGTGGGCAGCAGGAACGGCGTGGCGGCCAGCGCGACGACCACGGCGAGGACGGCGCGACCCCGCACCTCGCTGGCCCGGGGCGGGCGGGCGGCCACGAACCACAGGGCCGGGTAGAGCGGCAGGAAGTAACGGTTGGCGATGGCGCCGGTGCCGCCGTAGAAGTTGAACGGACGCACCACGAAGAACGCCACCGCCGCCACGAGCACCGCGAGCGGCAGCACCCAGCGCCCGTGGCGCGGCGAGAAGGCGGCGAAGGCGAGCACCAGCGGCAGGAAGTACGGCAGCACGCCGACGTTGCGCCCGGCCAGGAAGTAGAGGGCGTTCCAGCGCCCCAGGTCCCAGTCCCAGCTCCCCGCGTAGTCGGCGACGGCCCCGGGGAAGAGCCACGAGGTGTTGCCCCAGCGCTCGACGGAGGCGTCCCACTCGCTGGCCGGGAAATCGACGGCGGGAAAGCCGGTGCGCTCGTAAAAGCCCTGGCGCTCACCGCCGTAGGAGGTCCAGTCGCCGCCGGCGGCGTACTGCAGCAGCGAGGTGCCGGCGAGCAGCAGGACGGCGCCGAGGCCGAAGGCGGCGAGGCGGCGGCCGGCGCCCTCGCCCAGGGTGCGCGCCTCGGCGCGGGCGGCGAGCAGCGCCGGCACCAGGAGCACCAGGTAGAACGGCCGGAAGGCGCCGGGGATGGCGAGCAGCAGGCCGGCGGCGAACCAGCGCAGCAGGGGGCGCCATCGGGCGGCGGCTTCCCAGGAGCCGGCGGGTGGCTCGTAGACCTCCGGCAGGTCGGG
>DATACC010000236.1:0-16040 GCA_036259255.1 Thermoanaerobaculia bacterium
GCGGTGCGCCTGGCCCGGGAGAGCGGCTGCGGCGCGGTGGTGGTGACCGGCTCGAACCACTTCGGCGCCGCCGCCGTCTACACGCTGGCCATGGCGCGCCGCGGGACGGTGGGTCTCGCCTTCACCAACAGCGACGCCCTGGTGGCGCCGTTCGGCGGCAAGCGGCCGCTGTTCGGCACCAACCCGGTGTCGCTGGCGGTGCGCGGCGAGGGACGCGACCTGTTCTGCGCCGACTTCGCCACCAGCCAGGTCTCCTACTCGCGGGTGAAGGCGTACCGCGAGGCGGGGCGGCCGGTGGAGCCCGGGTGGGCGCTGGCCGCCGACGGCGCCGATGCCGCCGCGGTGCCGTCCACCGCGGGTTCGGCCGGCGGGGCGGTGGCCGCGCTGCAGCCGCTCGGCGGCTACAAGGGGGAGTGCCTCGGCATGATGGTCGAGATCCTCTGCGCGCTGCTCGCCGGCACGCCCTTCGACCACGAGCTGTCGCACCTCTACGAGCCGCCCTACGACGCGCCGCGCCAGGTGGCGCATCTGTTCGTCGCCCTGGACGTCGGTGCCTTCACCGAGCCCGACGCCTTCCGCGCCCGGGTCAGCCGCCTGCTCGCGCTGGTGCGCGGCGCGCCGGCGGCCGGCGCCGGGCCGGTGCTGGCGCCGGGCGATCCCGAGGCGGCGGCGGCGGCCGAGCGGCGGCGCTCCGGCATTCCGCTGGCGGCGGCGGAGCTGGCGGCGCTGCAGCGCATCGATGCCGAGGACGAGCCCGGTGAGCGGCTGGGCCTGGGAGAGCCTGTTGAACCCTGACGAAAGAGACGACCGACGATGAAAAGCCTTCTGCGCGACCTGCGCTTCGCCCTCCGCCTGCTCGCCAAGCGTCCGGCCCTGACCCTGGCGGCGGTGCTCTGCCTCGGCCTCGGCATCGCCGCCGTGACCGTGATCTTCAGCTTCGTCGACGCCGTGCTGCTCCGGCCGCTGCCGGTGCCGGAGGCGGAGCGGGTGATGGTGGTGTGGAACCGCTTCCTGGGGCGCGACGTGGAGAAGTTCCCGTCCTCCGGGCACGAGTTCGAGGACCACCGCAACGACAACCGCGCCTTCGAGCACCTGGCCGGCATCATCCCGTGGAGCTACAACCTGACCACCGGCGACGGCGAGCCGCAGCGCATCGAGGCCGGCCGGGTGTCGGCGGCGCTGTTCGACATCCTCGGCGCCGAGCCGGCCTTCGGCCGCACCTACACGCGCGAGGAGGAGGCGGCCCAGGCACCGGTGGCGGTGCTCGGCCACGACCTGTGGCAGCGGCGCTTCGGCAGCGACCCGGCGGTGGTCGGCCGTGCCGTCGGTCTCGACGGCATGCCGCACACGGTGGTCGGGGTGCTCGACGAGTCGTTCCGCTTCCCGCTGGCGCCGGAGGCCGACCTGTGGGTGCCGTTCACGCCCAACCCGGCGGTGCCGCGCCAGATGCGCGGCGTGCTGATGGTCGGCCGCCTGGCCCCCGGCGTCAGCCAGCGCCAGGCGCAGGCCGAGATGGACAACCTGGCGCGGCGCTTCGAGGCCGGCTACCCGGACCTCTACCCGCCGGAGGCGGGCTTCGGCATCGGCCTGGTGCCGCTGCGCGAGGAGATGGTGGGCGAGGTGCGGCCGCTGCTCTGGGCGCTGATGGCGGCCGTCGCCCTGGTGCTGCTGATCGCCTGCGCCAACGTCGCCAACCTGCAGCTCGCCCAGGCGACGGCGCGGGCCAAGGAGCTGGCCATCCGCACCTCGCTGGGCTCGGGGCGCGCCGGCGTCATCCGCCAGCTCCTGGTGGAGAGCCTGGTGCTGGGGCTCGCCGGCGGCGTCCTCGGCGTGCTGCTGGCCGTCGCCGGGCTGCGCCTGCTCGTCGCCCTCGACCTCGGCCAGGTATCGAACCTGGCGGAGGTCACCCTCGACGGCCGGGTGCTGCTGTTCGCCCTCGCGGTGAGCCTGCTGAGCGGTCTGCTCTTCGGGCTGGCGCCGGCGGCCAAGGCCTTCCGGCCCGACCTGGTGGGGCAGCTCAAGGAGGGCGGGCGCACCTCCGGGCTCGGCGGCGGGCGTCACCCGCTGCGCAGCGCCCTGGTGGTCGCCGAGGTGGCCCTCGCCCTCACCGTGCTGGTGGGGGCGGGGCTGATGCTGCGCAGCCTCTACCACCTGGCCGAGACCGACCCCGGCTTCCGCACCGAGGGGGTGGTGACCGCCGAGCTGGTGCTCTCCAGGAACGCCTACCCGGGGCCGCCCCAGGTGCTCGACTTCTCGCGCCGCCTGGCGGAGCGGCTGGCGGCGGCGCCGGGCCTCGCCGAGGTGGCGCTCGCCTCCGATCTGCCGCTCGAGCCGCGCTTCACCGGTGGCCCCGAGGTGGAGGGATGGCAGCCGGGCGCCGGTGACACGCCGCCGCTGGCCGGCTACCAGATGGTGAGCCCCGGCTACTTCCGGGTGCTCGGGATCCCGCTGAGCGAAGGGCGCGACTTCACCGCCGCCGACCGCGACGGCGCGGCCCCGGTGGCGGTGGTCGACCAGCAGCTCGCCCGCACCTACTGGCCGGAGGGCTCCGCCCTCGGCAAGCGGCTGCGCCTGCCGGGGTTGGGGCCGGCGCCGGAGTGGCGCCAGGTGGTGGGGGTGGTCGGGAGCCTCGACATCGAGGGCTTCGTGGTGGCGCCGGAGCCGCGGGTGTACCTGCCCTTCTCCCAGTCGCCTACCCCGATGGTGGCGGTGGTGGCGACCACCGAGGGCGACGCCGCGGCGGCCGCCCAGGCGGTGCGCGAGGCGGTGTGGGCGGTGGACTCGGAGCAACCGGTCGACGACGTGCGCTCGATGGACCGGGCCCTCGCCGAGACCATCGCCCGGCCGCGGTTGAACGCCACCCTGTTCACCGTCTTCGCCGGCATCGCCCTGCTGCTCGCGGCGGTGGGGGTGTACGGCGTGATGGCCTACTCGGTGGCCCAGCGCACGCGGGAGATCGGCCTGCGCATGGCCCTCGGTGCCGACCGCGCCACGGTGCTCGCCATGGTGGTGCGCCGGGGCATGGTGCTGGCCGGCGCCGGGCTCGCCGCCGGGCTGGTGCTGGCGCTGCTCACCGGGCGGCTGGCGGCGCGCTGGGTCGAGGACCTCGCCTACGGCGTCTCGGCCACCGACGTCGCCACCTACCTGGCGGTGCCCCTGCTGCTCGCCGGGCTGGTGCTGGTGGCGAGCTGGCTGCCCGCCCGGCGGGCGACGCGGGTCGATCCCCAGGTGGCGCTGCGCCATGAGTGAGCGCGCACGGGCCGAGGCGGCGGAGCGCGGGGCGGCCGGGGCGCAAGGACGCGGCGGGACGGGAAGCGGGCGCGACGATGAGTGACGTCGCGGTGGCGCCGGCGCGGCCGGCGGTGGGTGGCGGCTTCCGCTCCTTCGCCTGGCTGTGGGCCGGGCAGACGGTGTCGATCTTCGGCTCCGGGCTGACCGCCTTCGCCCTGGGGGTGTGGGTGTACCAGACCACCGGGTCGGTGACCCGCTACACCCTGATCGCGGCCGCCACGGCGATCCCCACCGTGCTGCTGTCGCCCTTCGCCGGGGCCCTCGTGGACCGCTGGAACCGGCGCAAGACGATGCTCCTCGCCGACCTCGGGGCGGCCCTCGGCACGGTGGCGCTGCTCGGCCTGCTGCTGGCCGACGCGCTCCAGGCCTGGCACATCTACCTGATCGTCGCGGTGCAGTCGGCCTTCGGGGCGCTGCAGTTCCCGGCCTTCTCGGCGGCGACCACGCTGCTCATCCCGAAGCGCCACTTCGGGCGCGCCAGCGGCATGCTGCAGTTCGGCCAATCGGGCTCGCGGGTGCTGGCGCCGCTGGTGGCCGGTGTGCTGATCTCCTGGATCGCCATCGAGGGGGTGATCGCGCTCGACCTCGCCACCTTCCTGCTCGCCGCGGCCACGTTGCTGCTGGTGCGCATTCCGGAGCCGCAGCGCCAGGCCGCCGGTGCCGGAGCCGTTCGGCCGTCGCTGTGGCGCGAGGCGGGGTACGGCTGGGTGTACCTGCGCCAGCGCCCGCCGCTGATGGCGCTGCTCGCGTACTTCGCGCTGCTCAACCTGCTGGTGCCCTTCGTCATCGTGCTGGCGACGCCGATGGTGCTCTCCTTTGCCGGTGCCGACGAGCTCGGGCTGGTGCTGTCGCTGACCTCGGCGGGGGCGCTCGCCGGCGGCCTGCTGATGAGCGCCTGGGGCGGCCCCGAGCGGCGCATGCTCGGGGTGCTCGGCTTCGCGCCGCTGATCGCCGCCGGTTTCGCGCTGGCCGCCCTGCGCCCTTCGGTGCCGCTGATCGCGGCGGGCCTGTTCCTCGCCTTCTTCATGATGCCGGTGATCAACGGCTCGAGCCAGGCGATCTGGCAGAGCAAGGTGGCGCCGGAGGTCCAGGGCCGGGTGTTCGCCATGCGCCGGATGGTCGCCCAGGGCACGTCGCCGCTGGCCTTTCTCGCCGCCGGCCCGCTGGCCGACCACGTCTTCGAGCCGCTGATGGCCCCCGGCGGCGCCCTGGCCGGCACCCTGGGGCCGCTCCTCGGTACCGGCGAGGGCCGCGGCATCGCGCTGCTCCTGCTGGTGCTCTCGGCCCTCCTCCTCGCCGCCACCCTCTGGGGTCTCGCCAGCCCCCGCCTGCGCGATATCGAATCCCAGATCCCCGACGCCGAGCTGCCGGGGTGAGGGCGTTGCCCCGATAGCCGGGCGCGCCGACGCCGCCCGTTCTCTTCCTCCCCGCGCGCGGGGAAATCCGGGACGATCCCTTGACGCCGCCGCGCTTCGGCGGTACACGTGCGCTCCATGACCGACGCAGCGCACCCCGACGACCTGCTCGCCGCCCTGCGCCGCCGCGCCGCCGCCGTGGCGGGCGAGCGGGTGATCGTGCTCGCCGAGGGGGACGATCCGCGGGTGGTCGCCGCGGCCGAGCGGGCGCGGGCGGCGGGGATCTGCCGGCCGCTGCTGGTGGGCGAGCCCGACGCGGTGCGGCAGGCGGCGGCGCAGGCCGGGGTGGCACTGTCGTGCGCGGTGGTGGAGCCGGGGAGCGACGCCGGGCTGCCGGCCCTGCGGGACCACCTGCTGGCGCGGCTCGCCGAGCGGCAGCCGGAGCGGGTGCGCGTCGCCGAGCGCTGCGATGCCCTGTGCCGCGACCGGCTCCACTTCGCCGCCCTGCTGGTCGCCACCGGCCGCGCCGACGGGGCGGTGATGGGGGCGGTGGCGACGACCGCCGAAACGCTGCGCACCGCCTTGCGCGCGGTGGGTCCCCGGCCCGGTCTGTCGGTGGTATCGTCGTGTTTCCTGATGGCTCTCGACGGCTGGGCGGTTCCCGGCCGGGCCGGCGATTCCGGCCAGCAGGGGTTGATCTACAGCGACTGCGCCGTGGTGCCGGACCCCACGGCCGAGCAGCTCGCGGACATCGCCGAGGCCTCCGCGGCGAGCTGCCGCACGCTGCTCGGCGAGGAGCCCCGCGTCGCCCTGCTCTCGTTCTCCACCCAGGGCAGCGCCGTGCATCCGCGGGTCGACAAGGTGCGCCGGGCGGTCGAGGAGCTGGAGCGCCGGCGCCCCGGCTTCGCCTTCGACGGCGAGCTGCAGGGCGACGCCGCCCTGGTGCCGGAGGTGGCGGTCCGCAAGGCGCCGCGAAGCGCCGTGGCGGGGCGCGCCAACGTGCTGGTGTTCCCCGATCTCGACGCCGGGAACATCGCCTACAAGCTGACCGAGCGGCTGGCCGGGGCGCGAGCGGTCGGGCCGCTGCTCCAGGGACTGGCGCGGCCGATCAACGACCTGTCCCGCGGGTGCTCGGCGCACGACATCGTCGACGTTCTGGCGGTCACCGCGCTGGCGGCCGCCGAGGGGGAGGCATGAAGGTACTGGTGGTCGGAGGCGGCGGGCGCGAGCACGCGCTGTGCTGGAAGCTGCGCCAGAGCCCGCTGCTGCGCGAGCTCTACTGCGCCCCTGGCAACCCGGGCATCGGCGAGATCGCCGAGCTGGTGCCGGTCGGCGCCCACGAGGTGCAGCGCCTCGCCGACCTCGCCGCCCACCTGCGGGCCGACCTCACCGTCGTCGGCCCCGAGGTGCCGCTCACCCTCGGCCTGGTCGACGAGCTCGCACGCCGCGGCCTGCCGGTGTTCGGCCCGTCGCGCCGCGCCGCCGAGCTCGAGGGCAGCAAGGTCTTCGCCAAGCGCTTCATGGAACGCCACGGCCTGCCCACCTCCCCTTTCGAGGTGGTGGAGGACGCCGCGGGCGCGCGCCGCGCCCGGCAATCGATCGGTCTGCCGCTGGTGCTCAAGGCGGATGGACTCGCCGCCGGCAAGGGCGTGCTGATCGCCCACGACGAGGCGGCCTTCGAGGCCGCCCTCGCTACCCTGTTCGAGGACCGCCGCTTCGGCCAGGCCGCCCGCCAGGTGGTGGTGGAGCCGTTCCTCGAGGGCGAGGAGGTCTCGTTCATGGCGCTGGCCGACGGCGAGCGCCTGCTGGCGATGGCCACCAGCAAGGATTACAAGCGCATCGGCGAGGGTGACACCGGCCCCAATACCGGCGGCATGGGCGCCCACAGCCCGTCCCACCTGCTCTCCGGGGCGCAGTGTGCCGACATCATGGCGCGGGTGATGCGCCCGGCCATCGCCGGTCTCGCCGCCGAGGGGCGCCGCTTCTGCGGGGTGCTCTACGCCGGTCTGATGATGACCGCCGCCGGCCCCCGGGTGCTGGAGTTCAACGTCCGCTTCGGCGATCCGGAGGCCCAGGTGCTGCTGCTGCGCATCGAGGACGACCTGCTGCCGATCCTCGCCTCCGGCGCCGCCGGCCGCTTCGACGTGCCGCGGCTGCGCTTTCGCAAGGCCGCCGCGGCCTGCGTGGTGCTCGCCTCGTCCGGCTACCCGGACCAGCCGGTGCCGGGCGATCCGATCGACGGCATCGAGCGCGCGGCGGCGCTGCCCGGGGTGGAGATCTTCCACGCCGGCACGGCCGAGGAGGGGGAACGCCTGGTCACCGCCGGCGGCCGGGTGCTCAACGTGTGCGCCACCGCCCCCCACCTGGCCGACGCCCTGCGCCGCGCCTACGCCGCCGCCGCCGAGATCCAGTGGCCGGGCCAGGTGATGCGCGGCGACGTCGGACGCCGGGTGCTCGAGCTGGGGCAGGCGGCACGCAGCCGCTGAGTCGCGCCGCGCCGAGCGGGGTTCCGACCGGTGGCTCGACGGTCCCGGGCCCGGTTGCGTAGACCTCTCCAGAGGGTCTCGTGTCCCCGGCTCGCGGGGCCGGCGCCCTGCCCGTGGGCACCGCCAGCGCCGCGTTGACAGGCCAGTGCCCCCCTGGCATACTGGCCGGAGCATCCTTCGGAAATCGTCCCAATACGGGAACGGACCGGGTACCGGACGGGGCAGCAGAGGGGCCGGGGGAGTCCGGTGCCGCGGTGTGTCCGCGGCGTTGGTATCGGACATGCATTCTGCCGGCGGGAACTGCCGGCGCAAGGAACGGATACGTCATGGGTTGCCAGGGTTGTGCATACAAGGGGATGTCCACGGCTGTCGAGGACAGCTTCGTGGGGGTGCGTTTCCGCGCCGAGACGAACCTCACCCTGTGCAGCACCGGGGGCCTGCTGGTCGCCCGCGACGAGCGGGTGGTGGTGGAGCTGGAGTCGGGCCCCGCCCTCGGCGTGGTGGAGCGCTCGCCGATGCCGGTGTTCAAGCCGTGCCAGAAGTCGAGCGCCCGGCCCATCGTGCGGCTGGCCGGCGACGAGGACCGCGCCGCCCACGAGCAGCAGGTGGCCAACGAGTTCACGGCGCGGCGCTTCTGCCAGCAGCGCGCCGCCGAGCTCGGCCTGGAGATGAAGATCTCGCGGGTCGACTTCCACCTCCACGGCAAGAAGGCCACCTTCTACTTCACGGCCAACGGTCGGGTGGATTTCCGGCAGCTCGTGCGCGATCTCGCCAAGCGCTTCGGTGCGCGGGTGAAGATGGTGCAGGTGGGCGCCCGGGACGAGGCGGCCCTGGTGGGCGGCATCGGGGTCTGCGGCCGCACCCTGTGCTGCTCGTCGTGGCTGAAGGACTTCCGTCCGATCTCCATCCAGATGGCGAAGCGGCAGAACCTGAGCCTGAACCCCTCGAAGATCTCCGGCCAGTGCGGCCGCCTGCTCTGCTGCCTCGCCTACGAGGACGACCAGTACCGCAAACCGAAGAGGACCGCGCCGGCGCACCGTGAAGCGGCCGACGCTCGAAGATGACCGAGATGGCGACCCGGAAGCTGATCCGACCCGACATGACCGAGCTGAAGAAAGACGCGGGCGCCCGTTCGGTGCGCCGCAAGCAGACGCCGCCCGAGCAGACCAACGCCGAGGAGTTCTACTACCTCAAGCAGATGGCGGCGAAGACCCCGATGGTGGTCGTGCTGCTCGACGGCGAGGAGCTGCGGGGCTGGATCGAGTGGTACGACAAGGGCTCCATCAAGCTGAACCGCCACGGCGCTCCCAACCTGCTGATCCCGAAGCACAACATCCGCTACATGTTCAAGGAAGAGGAGCTGCGCCGCACGGCCCGGGGCCGCCGCCGCGCCCCCGAGGTGGTGGACGGCGACTCCGGCGAGGCGGCCGAGGCGGATTGACGGGGCGGCGTCGGCTCGGGGCACGGCGAGCCGGTGGTGTGTGGGGCGTGGAGGCCTCCGCTCCGCGACCGGCCCTCGAGCTTCACGACCTTTGGAAGGGGCTCGGGCCTGCCTTCCGCCGGCGCTCCATTGTTCATGGCCTCACATCGGTCTTGCCCCTGCGCCGGCTCCAGAGCTCCCGGAGCGGAGTGCTCCACGCCCCGGGGACCGGAGGCGGGCGTGCTTCGAGCCCCGCGGATCGGGACCGGTGAGGTTCGGGAGCCGCAGGCCTTCTCGATCCGCCGGGGATTCCGGAACCGCTCGTCGGATGCCGCAGCGTGAATTCAGAGCGAAAACGGGGCGATTTGGCTAACGGTCGGGGAGCGGGCCTCGCCTCGCCGCCGATTCTCGCCCTGACGCAGGGCGATCCGGCGGGCATCGGGCCGGAGATCCTCCTGAAGCTGCTCGCGGGCAGCCGGGGCGGCCCGGTGGAAAGAGCCCAGGGCGCCGCGGCACCGAGTGGCGCGGCGCCGGCTGCCGAGGATTCCGGCTCCGGGCCGCGACCGTGGGTGCCGCTGCTGGTCGCCGAGCGGGCGGCCTGCGAGGCCCTCGCCTCGGCCCTGCCGGATTTTCCCTGGGACCGCCTCGCCTGGCTCGACGCGCCGCCGGGGCGGGCTGCCGTGGCCGCGCTCGCCGCCGAGGGGCGCTGGCCGGCACTCGACCCGGTGGGGCGGCGGCGAGCGGTCACCTTCGGGGAATCCGGGCCGGCCGACGCCGCGGGGGCGCTGGCCGCCCTCGATGCCGGCATCGCCCTGGCGGGGGCCGGCATCGCCGACGCGCTGGTCACGGCGCCGGTGTCGAAGGCCTCCATCGCCCGCCAGGTGCTGCCGGGCTTCACCGGCCACACCGAGTACCTGGCCGCCGCCTGCGGGCTGGAGCGCTATGGCCGGGACTACCTGATGGCCTTCCTGGCGCCGGAGCTCCAGGTGGCGCTGCTGTCGACCCACCTGCCGCTGCGCGCCGCCCTCGACGCCGTGACGCCGGCGGCCCTCGGCGAGGCCCTCGACCTGCTCCATCGCGCCGCCGGCGGCCGCATCGCCGTGGCGGGGGTCAACCCCCACGCCGGCGAGGGCGGCCTGCTCGGCGGGGAGGACGACCGCGACGTCGCCCCCGCGGTGGCCGCCGCCCGCGAGCGCGGCATCGACGCCCACGGCCCGGAGAGCGCCGATTCGCTCTTCGCCCGCGCCCGCCGCGGCGAGTTCGACTGGGTGCTCGCCCTCTACCACGACCAGGGCCTGATCGCCGTCAAGACCGCCAGCTTCGGCACCGCCACCAACTGGACCCTGGGCCTGCCCTGGCTCCGCACCTCCGTCGACCACGGCACCGCCTACCCGCTGGCCGGCCGCGGGGTCGCCGACGCCGGGCCGCTGGCGGAGGTGGTAGAGACGACCTGCAGGCTGCTGGCGGGGGAGCTGCCGCGGCGCGGCCGCGGGGCAGCCGCTCCGATCCGGGAGTCACCGGATTCCGCAGGCGTTCCGTCAGACGCGCCTGCCCTGTAGGCGCGGCTGCAGGTCGGAGATCCTCGCCAGAGCTCCTTCCCGTCTCTAGGGTCGTCGGCGCGGGGTCAGATCCGGCCGCCGCTGGCGCGCTCCATTCGGGCGATGCGCCAGCGGGCGCCGAGGGTGAGCAGCGGTTCGGGAGGGAGCCAGCTCGGCCCCGGCAGCGCCAGCATGTCGGCGAGGCGCGGCGATTCGTGGCCGAGCGCCAGATCGGCGAGGAGCTCGCCGCAGGCGGTGCCCAGGGCGATGCCGGCGGCGTTGTAGCCGGCGGCGCCCCAGATGCCATCGGCCAGCGCACCGAAGAAATGGCGACCGTTGCGGGAGATGGCCATCCAGCCGCCCCAGGTGTGCTCGAAGGGCGAGGCGCCGAGCCGCGTGGCGAGCCGCGGCCAGCGCTCGGCCAGCGCCCGGCGGTGGGCCTCCTGGGCGGCGCGGCGCCAGTCCGGCGGGAGCTCCAGCCGGGCGTCAAAGTGCACGCTGTTGCGCACCAGCAGCCGCCCGTCGCGGGTGCGGCGCAGGGAGGAGCCGAGCACGTCCTGGGCGAGCAGGCCCCATTCCGGCTCGCCGCCGAGCGCCGCCGCCTCCGCCGCCGTCAGCCGCCCGGTGAGGCTCCCCGTCGTGAACAGCGGGAAGATGCGGTCGGCGAGCAGACCGAGGCTCGGCATGCCGGCGTTGGTGCCGACCAGCGCCCGGTCCGCCACCACCCGCCCCTGCGGCGTCTCCACGTGCACCGGCCGGCCCTTGGCCCGGTGCCCCGGACGCAGGCGCAGCGCCGGCGTGCGCTCGTAGAGCTCGACGTTGGGCGGCAGCGTCTCGGCCAGGCCACGCACCAGGGCGTAGGGCTGCACCAGGACGCTGCCGGGCAGGCGCACCCCGGCGCGGTAGTAGGCGCTGCCGGTGACCGCCGCCAGTGCCTCGGAGTCCAACCTCTCGAAGGGCTCGCCGCGTGCCTCGAGCCAGCGGGTGAGGGCCGCCAGCGAGACGAGGCCGCCGTCGGTGCCGGCGGCGTGGATCCAGCCGCGGTCGTCCCAGGCGCAGTCGATGCCGCCGGCCTCCACCCGCTCGCGCAGCGCCGCGATGCCGTGGCGCGACAGGCGCACGAAGCGCTCGGCGTGGAGCGCCGGCAGGGCGGCGACGAAGCTCGCGAGATCGACGACGAACCCGGAGCTGCGTCCTGCCGCACCCCAGCCGGCGCGCTGGGCGTCGAGCAGCACGATGCGCTCGCCGGGAAGCGATTCGGCCAGCCGGCGCGCGGCGGCCAGGCCGGTGAAGCCGGCGCCGACCACCACCGCGGCGGCCCGCAGGGTGGTGGTGAGGCGCCGCGCCGGCGGCGGGGCGGGGAGCGCTTCGATCCAGCCGCAGCCGGGCCCGTCGGCCGGCAGCCGGCGGGCCCGCAGAACCCCCGTCATGCGCCGGCGAGACCTCCGCCGGCGGCACCCTTGGCGGCATTGGCCGCGGCGGCCCCGGCCGCGCCGTCGGCCCGGGTCGGGACGGCGAGGGCGACCTCCACCCGGGCGTCGTTGAAGCAGGCGCCGGCGCCCACCCGGTTGAGATGGCTCGGGCACAGCGCCGTGGCCGCCGCGCCGTTGGCGGAGTCGCGCCGCCAGCTTCCCTTCGGGATGCTCACCACCCCGGGCCGCACCCGGTCGCTCACCCGCGCGCGGCAGATCACCTCGCCCAGCTCGTTGTGGACGCGCACCAGGGCGCCGGCGACGATGCCCCGCGCGGCGGCGTCGTCCGGGTGCAGCGCCGCCGTCACCTCGTCGCCCCCCAGCTCGCCCAGGGTGCTGCTGATGCGCCTCGCGCTGGCGGGACTGATCAGGGTCAGCGGATGCCGCGCGTCGCGGCTCCGCACCGGGTGGTAGGCGAACGGCTCGTCGCCCAGCTCCGGCGGCACCAGGTGGATGCGCCCGTCGGCGGTGGCGGGGAAGACGTCGGTGAGCTGGATCGGGCCGGCGCCCGGACCGTGACCGTCGAACTCCGGGAGTTGCCAGAGGCCGGCGGCGAGGCGGTCGCGGTCCGCCGGCGCGCCGGCCAGGGTGAGCGCCGCAGCCACCCGCTCGAAGGCCTGCCGCTCGTCCCAGCCGAACGGCTCGTCCCGGAAGCCGGCGGCGCGGCCGAGGGCGGCGAAGACCTCGACGTTGGGCCGCGCCTCGCCCGCCGGTGCCACCAGCGGCGGCACGCCGCCCACCGTGTAGGTGCCGTAGCCTTTGACGATCTCCCACTGCTCGGGGAACATCGCCGCCGGCAGCAGCAGGTCGGCCCAGCGGGCGGTGTCGGTCATCACCTGTTCGAAGACCACCGTGTAGAGGTCCTCGCGCGCCAGGCCGGCGAGCACCCGGTTCTGGTCGGGCACGGTGGCCGCCGGGTTGGCGTTGTAGACGAACAGCGCCTGGACCGGCGGCCGCGGTGGCCAGCTCGGGTCCTCGCGGTCGGGCTCGGCGCCCTCCGGCACCAGCCAGGCGCCGAGACGGGTCATGCTCGCCTGGCGTCGGCCCGTGTCGAGGGGGCCGAGCACCTCGCTGGTGGCCAGCTTCGCGAAGGCGGAGTTGGACATCGTGTAGCCGCCGCCGCGGACCCCGAACTTGCCGAGCAGCGCCGGCATGGCCAGGATCGCCGCCAGCGCCTGGCCGCCGTTGCGGTTGCGCTCGAGGCCCCAGCCGGTGCGCACCACGGCGGGGGAGGCCGCCGCCCAGCGGTCGGCGAGCCGGGCGATGGCGTCCGCCGCCACGCCGGCCTCGGCCGCGGCGCGGGGCAGGTCCCAGGCGTCGGCGGCGGCGAGCAGCGCCTCGGTGCCGACGGCGTGCGCGGCGAGGAACTCCCGGTCGAGCAGGCCCTGCTCGTGCCAGCGCCGGATCATCGCCAGGGCCACCGGCAGGTCGGCGCCGGGCAGGATCTGCAGCACCTCGTCGGCCTCCCGGTCGGTGAAGTTGCGCTGTGGGTCGACGGCGGCCACCCACGCGCCGCGCCGCCGCGCCTCGCGCAGGAACGGCACCAGGTGGATCGACGAGGCCTTCGGGTTCGCCCCCCACACCAGGATCGCCCGCGCCTCGGCGTAGTCCTGCGGCGCCACGCCCGGCATGCGGCCGTACATGCCGCGGGCCACCGCCGTCGACGGCGCGGCGCAGATCGTCTTGGCCAGCCGGGTGGCGCCGAGGCGGTCGAAGTAGAGGGCGTCCAGCAGGTCGTCGGAGAGCAGGCCGTTGGAGCCGCCGTAGTGGAACGGCAGGATCGCCTCGGCCCCCCACCGCGCGGCGATGCCGCGGAAGCGCTCGGTGATCTCGGCGATCGCTTCGTCCCAGGAGATGCGCTCGAAGCGCCCCGCGCCCTTGGCGCCGACGCGGCGGGCCGGGTAGAGCAGGCGGTCCGGGTGATCGAGGCGACGGTGGAAGCCCGCCACCTTGGCGCAGATGAAGCCGGCGGTCACCGGATGGTCGGCGGCACCGCCGAGGGCCGTCACCCGGCCGTCGGCGATCTCCGCGGTCAGCGCGCAGGCGTCCGGGCAATCCATCGGGCAGGTCGTGGCGGCGGTCGGCATGGATGGGGGCTCCTGGTCTCGACGGGTCCGGCGTTGGAGGAGCGGCGGCGGGCTCCCTCTCAGAGGGTGCGCGCCGGCCCCGGGACGGGACGCGTTCGGGGCCGGCGGCGCGGTGGGCCTACCGGGGCGGCGCCGCGGCGCCGCGGCGGGCCTTCAGCCGATCGCCGCGGGCCAGCGTCCACTTGAGCGCCGGCGGCGTGATCAGCGTCGTCACGATCACCATGATCACGACCGCCGCGAACACGGCGCCGCTGATCACCGGCTCGCCATGCAGCACCAGCCCGGCGCCGATGCCGGCGAAGATCAGGCCCACCTCGCCGCGGGGCACCATCCCCACCGCCACCGAGATGCGGTCGAGCCCGCGCTCCACCACGCCGGCGGCGCAGATCATCTTGCCGATGATCGCCGCCACCGACAGCAGCAGGGCGAAGCCGAGGATCTCCACCTGGGCGAAGCTCGACAGGTCCACCTTGATGCCCATCAGCACGAAGAACACCGGCACCAGGAACAGGTTGATCGGGTGGATCAGCTCCTCGAGGGTGTGGTCGCCGCGGTCGAGGAAGTCCTTGTAGTGGACCTCGTCGAGGATCAGCCCGGCGGCGAAGGCGCCGACGATGGTGGCCAGACCGATGGCGTCGGCGGCCCAGGAGAGCAGGAACAGGAAGACGAGCGACAGGGTCAGCAGCATGCCGCGAACCCGCAGCTTGCTCGCCAGCCGGAACATGCGCGGCGAGATCCAGCCGCCGAGGAGTACCGCGCCACCGAGGAATAGCATCGCCTTGACGATGATCAGCGCGATGTCGGTGACCGCCAGCTCGCCGCCGGTGTTGGCGGCGGCGATGGTGCCGGTGACGACGGCGAGGATCACCAGGCCGAGGATGTCGTCGATCACCGCGGCGCCGAGAATGACCTTCGACTCCCGCGCCTGCACCTTGCCGAGGTCGGTGAGCACCCGGGCGGTGATGCCGACGCTGGTGGCGCACAGCGTGGCGGCGATGAACAGGTGCACCAGCAGCTCCTCGTCCGGCAGCAACCAGGCGGACACTCCCCAGCCGAGGAAGAACGGGGCGACTACGCCGAGGATCGCCACCAGCAGGCTGGAGGCGCCGACCGACAGCATCTCCTGGATGTTCGATTCGAGCCCGACCTCGAACAGCAGCAGGACGACGCCGACCTGGGCGAGAATCTCGATGCCGAGGTTGGTCGACAGGAACTCCAGCCCGCCGTAGCCGACGAGCGTCAGGTTGCCGAGCAGCACGCCGAAGATCAGCTCGCCGAGCACCGCCGGCTGGCCGAAGCGCTCGAACAGGGCGCCGCCGAGCTTGGCGGCCAGCAGGATGATCACCAGCCCCAGCAGCACCGGCACCACCGGGCCGCCGTGACCCTCGCCCTCGCCGTGCTCTCCCGCGGCACCGTGATCCGTGGCCGCCTCGCCCACCGGCACCGGCTCGCCCGGCACCCCTTGCGTCGCGGGCTGGTCGCCGGCCGCGTTGCCGGCCGCGGTGGGGGCCGTAGGCTCGGCAGGCGGCGGCTGCCCTCCCGCGAGGCCGGGGTGCAGGGCGAGCACGGCGGCGAGCAGGACCAGGGCGAGGAGGGACTTGCGCATCGGGTCTCCGGAGGTGTCGTTGGGCGGTGGGGGCGGCCGAAGAGGCGCTATCGTACCACCGGCCCGGGGTGGTTCCGGGCTCCACGCCGATGCCCGCGCCCCGCTCCCGAGTCCCCGCCCCGCCCTCCCGAGGTCCCGGTGATCCCGGGCCGGATCGCACCCCGGCCCAGGCCGCGAGCTCGGAGCCGGGGCGACGGACCGGCCGCACCGCCAGGCGGATCGCCCCGGCGGGCCCGGGGCTCGCGGCGCGGACCCCGATCCTGTTCGCCACCCTCGCCCTGTTCGCCGGCCTCGCCCTGTTCGGCGCGCGCTGGCACTGGGTGGAGGAGGCGGGCAGCGCCGAGCGCGATGGCTACGTGGCGCAGGCCGAGGAGATCCTGGCCGGCCGTCTGCCGCGGGACCCGTTTCGGCCGGCCCTCTACCCGCTGCTGGTGGCGGGGCTCTCCCTCCTCGGACCGGCTCCGTTCTCCGCCGCCCGCCTGCTCGCCAACGCCGCCGCCGCGGCGCTGGCGCTGGCCGCCTTCGCCTTCGGCCGCCGCCTGGTCGCGCCCGTGACCGGGCCCCGCGGGGCCGCCGCCGCCGGCTGGCTGGCGTTCGCCGCCACGGCGGTCAATCCGAACCTGTGGATCCTCGGCCAGCACGTCACCACCGACATGCCGTTCGCGGCGCTGGCCGCCGGGGCGTTGCTCGCCGCCCTCGCCTACCTCGAGCGGCCCGGGCGCGGCGCGGCGCTGGCCGCCGGCGCCTGCCTCGGCCTCGCCGCCTTCACCCGCGCCAACGCCTGG
>DATACC010000237.1:0-29467 GCA_036259255.1 Thermoanaerobaculia bacterium
GCGCTCCAGCGCGTTGGCGGCCACCCGGCGCCGTGGCGGCCCGGCGGGGATCGCCGCCCAGGCGGCGGCGGAGCGCGCGCCGCGGCGGTACTGGTCGGCGAGGAGGGGAGCGAGGCGGCGCGGGTTGCGATGTCGGGTGCACACCTCCGGCGCCCACTCGATGGCGACCGCCGCGGCGGCGAGGCGCTGGTGGAACACGGTGTCCTCGCCGGCGCGCAGGTCTTCCGGGAAGGGGCCGAACCGGTGGAACAGCTCCCGGGCGTAGGAGACTCCGTAGAGCAGGCGCTCGCTCGCCGGGACCCCCGGCATGCGCCGCGAGTAGAGGGCGACGTGGGCCGCCCAGGCCACCGGGTTGCGGGGGGCTGTGTGAAGCAGCGCGCTGGCCACGGCCGCCGCGCCGCCGCGGTGGCGCCGCAGGCGAGCGGCCACCCAGCCGGGGGCGGCGACGCAGTCGGCGGCGAGGAAGGCGACGAAGGGGGCGGTGGTGGCTGCGATCCCCAGGTTGCGGGCGGCGCCAGCGAACAGGCGCTCGGAGCGCTCGACCACGCGCACCGGCGTGCCGCTGCGCCCGATGCCGGCGCGGGCCAGGGCCGCCGCGGCGCCGCCGCCGCCGGAGTTGACGACCACCAGCTCCAGGCCGTTCTCGCCGGCCTCGTGCCCCTGGGCGAGGAGGGAGCGGACGGCGTCCACCAGCCCGGGCTCGTTGCCGAGGCTGAGAACGACGCAGGCGAGTTGCGCGGGGGCGGGGAGGGGGTCGGGGCGGCGCACGGCGGTTCCGGCGCGAGATCCTATCCCGCTAGGATCGCTTCGCGGTGCGCATCCTGTTGACCAATCGCTCGCTCCAGCAACGCGGGGGCTCGGAGCTCTACGTGCGGGACGTAGCCTGCGCTCTCGCTGCGCGCGGCTTGCAGCCGCTCGCCTACGCGCCGCGCCTGGGGGCGGTGGCCGAGGAACTGCGGTCGCGGGCGGTCCCGGTGGTCGAACGCCTCGAGCTGCTGGCGGAGCCGCCGGACCTGATCCATGGCCAGCACCACCTCCAGACGATGGCGGCGCTGCTGGCCTTTCCCGGAACGCCGGCGATCTTCGTCTGCCACGGTTGGCTCCCGTGGGACGAGCGGCCGCCGCGCTTTCCGCGCATCCTGCGCTACGTCGCGGTCGACCGACTGCGCCGCGAGCGCCTGGTGTCGGAGGAGGGCATTCCGCCGGAGCGCGTCGAGGTGATCGCCAACTTCGTCGACCTCGAGCGCTTCGGCCGCCGCGCCGAGCCGCTGCCGCCACGCCCGCGCCGTGCGCTGGTCTTCGGCAACCAGCCGGCGCCGGACTCGGCCTACGTGCAGCTCGTGCGCGCCGCGTGCGAGCGCGAGGGCATCACGCTGGAGACGGCGGGGTTCGCGTCCGGGCGGCCCCTCGATCGTCCGGAGGAGGTCCTGGCGGGGGTCGACCTGGTGTTCGCCCGGGGCCGCAGCGCGATGGAGGCGATGGCGACCGGCGCCGCGGTGATCCTCTCCGACGTCGAGGGCCTCGGCCCGCTGGTGACCCCCGACCGCGTCGAGGAGCTGGCAGCCCTCAACTTCGGCATCGGCGCCTTCGCGGGGCCGCACCGCCTGGAGACGCTGCTCGGCGAGATCCGGCGCTACCAGCCGGCGGACGCCGCCGCGGTGTCGGATTGGATCCACCGCCATGCGCCGCTCGGACCGGCCGTCGACCGCCTGGTGGGCCTCTACCGCCGCGTCGCCGACGAGTGGGCGGCGCTGCGGCCGGAGGAGCGCGGCACCGACGAGGCGCGAGCGACCTCCGAGTACCTGCAGGATCTCGACGGCCACCTGAGGCGCCAGTCCGAGGCGATCGCCGAGCTCCACCGCGAGGGGGGGCGGGCCCATCTCGCCGCCGCCGCCGAGGCGGAGCGCCGGGAGGCGGTGTCCGCGGCCCTCCGCTCCGCCGAGGCCGGCCTGGACCACCTGGAGGCCGAGTGCCGGGACCTGCGCGACGAGCTCGCGCTGCTGCGCGGCACCACCGCCGTGCGAGCCCGCGACTGGCTCCTGCGCCGCCGCCGCCTGGCCGAGCTGTTCCGGCGGATCAAGCCCGGCGGCTGAGCAGCGGTTCTCAGCGATCCCCCACCACCTCGCGGCTCTGGACCAGCTCGCGGTCGGTGAACCGGTCCAGCGAGAGACCGAAGGACTCGGACGTGCGGAGCGCCTCGAGCAGGGCCTCCGCCGCAAGCACCCGGCCGGCTCTGGGAGTCACCATCAGGATCACGATGCGCCGGTGCTCGGGCGAGTCCACGGCGGCGCCGGTGTACTGGCCGAGGTTGAGCCGCCACACGTTGGGCTGGTAACCGGGCGGAACGGCCTCGGTGAGCCACACGGCGAGCTGCTTGGTGCGCGCCAGGGCGCGCTGCCGCTCCCGTCCCGGCGCCCCCTCCGCCGAGGCCATGCCGACCGCGATCAGGTGGGAAGCCGATTTCATCTGGTCCTGCAGGCGGCGCAGGTGCTCGACGATCACCTCCGGCGGCTGGGCCTGCCCGGCCAGCTCCACCGCGGCATCCTTGCCCTTGCGCCAGGCGTACTCCTGGGTGAGCACGACCAGCCAGCCCTCGAGGGCGTCGGTCGCCAGCGGCTCCTCCACGAAACCCCGCGGCGGAGGCGGTGGGGGTGGGCTCACCACCGGCTCCGGTTCCGCCTCCCGCCGCGGCACCTGGAGCGCGATCGACAGGGCTTCGGGGATCGTCAGGATCCTTGGTGGAGCCGGCTGGGCGGCCCCCGTGGTCACCTCGATGATCGGCTTGATGAGGATGTCGCCTTCATAACGGACGAGGGTGAGGCCCGCGCCGAGCAGGCCGATCAGGCCGAATGCCGCCTGGAGCAGCAGCCGACGGATGCTTGCCGGAATGCGCAGCCCGCTCATCGCCGGCTCCCCCCGCCCCGGAGGCCGGCGGCGATGCTCCAGCCTTCGGCCTCGTCGTCGAGCAGGGTGGTCACGGATGCCGTCCGCGCGCGCACCTCGAAGCCGCCGGGCCTGTCGCGGAGCTTGACGATCTCCGGCCGGTCGAACGGCTTCGCCGCGGCCCGCAGGTACAACGCGTTGTGATCGTCCATCTCCCGGGGGGAGACCAGGCGCAACGAGGCTCCGCGCCGGGAGGGGCGAAGCTCCACCGTCTCCCGGTACGGCTCTCCCTTGAGGCAGGACCACCAGGCCCGGGCCCGCCACCAGGCCCGCAGGCGCTGGCGTGGCCGGAGCAGCGCGTCGAGCTGCTGCATCAGCACCGTGTCGGGCCGGTTGCGCGGCAGCCGCTGGATCTTCACGCCCCGGCGCAGGAGGCGGGTGTTGCCGACCCAGGAGAGCCCGGCGTAGCCGACGAAGCCGCCGAGGAGGAGCGCCACGCCCCAGGAAGCCCAGCAGACGAAGCGGGAGCGCCGCACCGGGAAGGTGAGGGGGACCGGGAGCCACTCCTGGCTGGGCTCCGGCTCCACCCGGCGCAACCAGAGCGTCGCACGCAGAGTCTCGAAGGGGCAGCAGGCGTCGGGCTCGATCTCCAGGCGCAGGGTCGGCGGCGTGGCCGGGCGGAGCCAGAAGTAGCCGGGCAGCACGCGCAGGGTGTCGACGGCGCCCTGGTGCTCCGGGTCGATCTCCACCCGGGCCTCCAGCCGGATCGGCTCCTCCGGCCGCGCCGCGAAGCTCACCGCCACCTCCTGCAGGCGGCCGGCCTGGACGTTCACCGCCGGAACCGCCGCGGCCGGCAGCGGGACGGAGAAGGCCAGGACGACCCAGGTGGAGAGGGCGCGGCTCACCGGTCGCCCTCCGCGGGGGTTCGGAGGGCCGCCGCCGACGCCTGCTCCGCCGCCAGCGCCGCCAGCGGCACCTCGATCTCCAGGAACTGGAGGCCGGCCGTTCGGGCGAGGTCCGCAGGACTGCCGCCGGGAAGAGCCGGGGCGCCGCCGGCGCCCGCCGGGCGCAGGGTGGTGAGGAACGCCGCCAGGTCGTCCTCCACCGCGCAGTCGGGAGCCTGGCGGCAGAGGATCGCCAGGTCGAGCACGCGACCGCCGTGGGATGCGCTGCCGAGCAGCAGCCAGGCGGGTGTCTCCATCGTGCCCGAGGCCGGGTCCGCTCCGGCCCCCAGCAGTTCCTGGAGCCCGGGCACCCGGGTCGACAGGCTCTCCGCGAGGGCCCGCACCTCCCGCGGGACCTCGCGCTGGGCGCCCCAGACGCCGCGCGTGCGGCCGAGGCGCAGGTAGATGCCGTGGGGGTTCTCGCCCAGCCAGCGCCAGCCGGTGAAGCTGCCCGGCTCCGAGCGGTAGCCGAGTCCCCGGCCGGCGGTGGGGGTGGCCAGCGCCTCGAGGGCGGCGGCGGCCTGCCAGGGGCTCACCGGCAGACCGGTGGCGAGTTGGGCGGCCAGCGGCCCCAGCTCGGAGGTGAGCAGCAGCCATTCGGAGGCGAGCTCCGGCTCGACGGCGTAGAGGAAGCGGTTGGTCGCCAGCGCCGGGCCGCTCTCGGGGACCGCCGGCTGCGCCTGCACCCAGATCAGGGCGTCGCCGCGACCGTCGCGTCCGTGGAGCGCCAGCACCAGGTCGCCCTCCCGTGACCACTGCCAGTCCCCGAAGCGACGGGGCAGGTCGGCCACCAGGCCGTTGCCGAGCGGGATCGTCTGCCGGGCCACCGCGTCCTGGGGCGGTTCGCTGGCCGGCGCCGCGGTGCGGCCGGAGCGCCGCGCCAGGCGCTCGGCGAAGCTCGACCGGCCGTCCGCGGTGGTTTCGCCGGCGGCCGGGGAAGGGGTCTCGGCGGAGAGCACCGCGAGGGTCGGGTCGAGATGCGGAGCCGGCAGGCCGGCGGGCTCCGGTGGCACCCGGCAGGCCCCGAGGGCGAAGGTCAGCGCCAGGGCCCCGAGGAGGTTCATCGGGCGGCTCATGGCTCGCTGTCCCCGGTGTCCGCGCCGTCGGCGTCGTCCGGCTCCGGCCGCGGCTCCAGGGCGTGCCAGACGGCGACCAGGGGCAGGAACAACCAGCTCTGCGGCTGCTGCGGGTGCGCCTGCCCCGGAGGTGCGAGGACCGCCGTCTCGAGCGGTACATAGGCGTGGACCCGGGACCCTTCGCCGGGGCTCACCGGCAGGTCGGCCCACAACGGTGGCGGCTCGGACAGGCCGACCGCCGCGCTCCAGGCGCCGAGATGGGCGTGGACGTCGCGGGCCGCGCGCCGGCCGCGCTGCTGGACCTCGGCGACGCCGGTCGAATCCTCCGGGCGCGCGAACCGGCCCTCGTCGTCGCGATGGACGAGGACGGTGGTGGCCTGGCTCGCCAGCGGTTCGGGAAGGGCGGCCGCCGCCAGAACCCGGCCCTCCGCCGGCGAGACGAAGAGGCCCGTGCGCACCCCGAGCCGTGCCAGCAGAGTGGCGAGCAGCAGGCTCTTGGCGGCGGTGCTGGCCTGGCGGCGCAGCAGGACCTCCACCAGCGGGCGCAGCGGCGGCAGCGACGGCGCCGCCGTCTCGGCGCGCAGGCCGGGAATGCCGGCGACGAAGGAGGCGACGTAGCGCGCCAGGGCGTAGCGGCCGGCGGCGTCGGCGGCGTTGCCGCCCGAACGCTGCAGCAACCGCTCGGCCAGCGGTTCGAGGGCCGCCCAGCCGTGCCACGCGAGGGCGGCGGCCGTGGCGTGGAACCCGGCCGTCGCCTCGCTCCCGGCGCCGGGCTGGGAGACGTGGGGCTCGTCGTCTTCACCCTCCACCCGCCAGACGCCTCGCGGCTCCCCCCAGGTGGTGCCGTCCGGGAGGGCGAAGGCCGGGTCGCCGAGGTGCTCGCGGTGGATCCTCGAACCCGGCTCGAGGGTCGCGCCGGTGAGCTCCAGCCGGCGGGCGTCGGCGGCCGTGATGCGGTCGAATCCCACGTCCACCATCGCCTCTTCGCCGCGGCCCAGGCGCCAGCGGTGCTTGGCCCACACCAGGTCGGTGACGCTGCCGTCGCGGGTCCACCAGCAGCGGCCGATGTCGATCAGGTCGCCCTCGCCCTCCTCGAGATCGCTGCCGTACTGGCCGAGGGCGCCCGACAGGGCCGCGGCGCCACCCTCCGGGCGCAGGCGGCTGTCGAGCCACGCGAGCACGCGGTGGCGCACCGCCTCCTCCCGCTCGCGGCGCTCCTCGCCCGCCTCGGCCACGGCTCCGCCCCCGGGCTCGTCGGGCCACTGGTCGTGGAGGGCCCGCAGACGGTCGTGGTAGAGGACCCGCTCGAGGTACAGCCGGGCGAGGCGCAGCAGCAGCTCGATGCCGTCCCGGTAGAGAGCCCGGGCGGTGCCGTTGCCGAGGTGGTGGAGATCGAACAGGAAGAAGCCCTCGCGGGGCGCCAGCGCGGCACCGGGCTCCGGCCGCCCGCTCTCCAGGTGCAGGGCCACCTCCATCGACTCGCCCGCCCCGCGCAGCATCGACGGCAGGACGGCGCGCAGCACCGCCGCCAGCAGGCGAGCCTCGGCGAAGCACAGCAGCGGCTCGCCGGCGCCCTGCGGGTTGGGATAGAGGCAGCAGGCGACCGTCTGCAGGCGGCTCGCACCGAGCCGCGAGCGCGTCTGCGGGTCGGCGAGGCGGCGCTGGCGGACCTCTCCGAACACCGGGCCCAGCAGGTAGGTGGCGTGATGCTGCGAGGTCACCGTGACCTTCGCCAGCGCCACCTCCAGGGGCTGCTCGCCGATCATCACCGGATCGGGCCCGTAGAAGGCGTGGCCGGTCGGGTCGGCGGTCCGGGAGCCGCTCTCCTCCGGATTTCCGGAGCCGTCTTCCAGCACCTCGACCTGCATGCGCCGGCGCGGGCTCGAGACGTCGTCGCCGAGCAACGGCTCGACCAGCAGCGCGCCGGCCGGCATCTCGTGGTCGCCCTCGTCCAGCCGGGTCATGCCCTCGTCGGAGGCGCGGTGCATCACGACCCACCGGCCCCGCGCGTCGGCGAACACCCGGCCCGGGTAGTAGGCGAGCGGCGCGCTGTCGGCGTCGACCTTGGCGAGCGGTGCCAGGTCGGTGCGGTCGAGCACCGGCACGATGTGCTCGCAGGCGAGCTCGACCTGGGAGACCTTCGGCGGCAGGGGAGCGTCGGAGTCCTCCTCGTCGTCGTCCGGCGCCACGGCGGAGGCCAGGGCGCGCACGAACACCTCGTGCTCGTAACGGTGCAGCTCGGCGTGTACGTCGGTGCGGCGCTCGGAGAGCAGCAGGCCCTCGCGCGCCAGCTCGCGCAGCACCGGTGCCACCCCGTGGCCGAAGGTGGAGAGCAGGTCCCCAACCTCCGTCCAGCTCTGGGTGAGGTCGGCGGCGAGGTGGGAGGCGACCGTCCGGGCCGCCGGCGGGCGCAGCACCGGGCGCGGCAGTACCGCCAGCTCGGCGGCCAGCGAGAGCTTCTCGTCCCACTGGGTGAAGGCCATCTCCTCGTCCGGGTCGACCAGCGTGATCAGCGCCGTCGGCCCCTGCGGGAAACGGCAGCCGGCGAGCGCCAAGCGCTCGAGCTCCCGTTGCACCCCGCTCCAGGCACCCTCCACCAGCACGACCGCGGCGTCCAGCGGGTCGGCCACGGCGAACGAAGGCTCGTCGCGCAGCAGCAGGGCGCCGCGGCCCCGGTGGCGCTGCCCGTCGACCGCCCGGCGGTAGTGCCAGGGCACGCCGAGCCGCTCGCAGCTCTCCACCAGGTCCACCGGGTCGAGCCGCTCGCCGGTGGGGGAGCGGAAGTCGCGGAGGCGGTAGATCTCGTGCTGGCGCTCCGAGGCGGCGGCCGCGGAGCCGCCGGCGGTCCCGGGCCGGACGTCGTAGCGCTCCACCTCGGCGTCGATGCCGCAGAGAGCCTCGCTCCACGAGCCGGTGCGGTGCATGCTCTCGGTGCCGAGGGCGAGGAGCAGCGGGGCCGCCTCGTCGCCGAGTTGCTCGATGCCCAGCAGCTTGCGGCAAGCGAGCGCGAGGCGGCGGAAGGCGAGCTGGGCGTGGGCCTCGACGGCGCCGGCGAAGGACTCGGCGTCGTCGACCACGATCAGGCCGAGGTTGCGCAGCAGTGGCCCGTAGACGTCCACCTGGTCGAGCACGTTGGTGGTGAGGTGGTGGAGACTGGCGACCACCACGTCGGGCACGATGCCGCGGGCCAGGTCGCCGGCCATGTCGTCGCCGAGCAGCCGCACGCGCAGGTTCCAGCGCAGCGTCGAGGGGTCCACCCGGGCCACGATCCGGGCGTGGAGCGCCCGGGCGCTCGCCGCGTCGCGCACCACCAGCAGGCTCGCCCGGGTGTGCATCAGTGCGTGGTTGGCCACCGCCAGCATCGCCAGCGTCGTCTTGCCGCTGCCCTCGGGTGCCAGGACCACCCGGTTGCGCTGCCGCACGGGCGGGTCGTCCGCCACCGCCGCGCCTCGCCCCCCGTCACCGAGCCGCAGCTCGCCGGGGGCCGCCGGGGGTCGCGTGAAGACGTGGCCGAGGCGGGCCAGGCGGCGCAGCTCGTGGGCCTGCATCGAGGTGAGCGCCCACGGCCGACCTGCCGGCATCAGCTCGGCGAGCAGCGGCGAGAGCAGGCCGTCACCCGCCGGCACGGGCCGCAGGTCGAGCTGCGCGATGGGGCGGGGATCGCGCAGCGGGGGCGGCGTGGCGAACTGGAGGCGGCGGTCGAGGTCGTCGCGGACCTCGGGCCAACCGGCCGCCGCCGCCCTCGACGGCTTCGGCTCGTCCACCGCGTCCGGGGGCGTCCACTCGGCACCGCGCAGCACCAGGTGGCTCGCCCAGGCGAAGCCGAGCACCAGGGCCAGGGCCATCTCCGAGGTGCCCACCCGGTAGGGCGTGGCGGCGAGGGCCAGCCAACCCATGCCCGCAAGCGGCGCGCCGGCCGCCAGCAGGGTTCCCGACCACTGGAGGTACGGCCGCGCCGGAGCCACCAGGCGACGGACCTCGGCGACGTCACGCCACCGGGGCAGCACCTCGCCCGCGCCGCGGCTGGCTACCAGGTTGGCGCCCAGGCGGCGCCAGGCGGCGAGCCGCACCAGCCTCGCCGACCACCACCACACGGTGCCCCACAGCAGCACCAGCAGGAAGGCGGCGAGGTACGGTGCCCGCCGTTCGAGCGGCAGGTAGGGGGCGAGCTCCGGGCGGCCGCCGAGCAGGAGGAACTGCCACGGCGGGGTTGCGGGCGGCAGATCGTAGCGCGCGGCGAGCAGTGGGCCGAGCAGCTCGGTGACCAGGAACAGGGCGGCGGTGCCCGCTCCGCCGAGCAGGAAGCTGGGGCCGAGGGACGCGGCCAGGTAGGGCTGGGGCGGCGGCGCGGCGGCCGCCGCGGGCGAGCCGTCGCCACCGGTCCCGCGGCGGCGCATCAGGCCCCGGAGCCAGCGGCCGAGGGCGGCCACCAGCCGGCCGAGAGCGACGAACGGCAGCACGAGCCAGGCCGGCAGGAAGAACCAGACCTCCTGTGCGAGGAAGCGGACCCGTTCGCCGGGCCGGCGCCGCAGGCGAGCGTTGAGCCGGCCCTGCAGGAGGCGGGCGGCCAGCAGCAGGGCCGCGAGGTAACCCAGCGTCCACAGCGCTGCGCCCAGCGGTCCCATTCCGGCGCCGGCATCGAGGGCCAGGGCGAGCACCGTCCAACCGACGTCGGCGAAGCCGGCGACCGCTTCGCGCACCCAGCGGCCGAGGTCCGCCCAGCTCATGGCTTGCTCCGGGCGGCCGCCGGCGGGGCGGTGGTGCCGTTGCCGCCGGGTGAGGCGGCAGGCGCCGGGCGGAACAGGTCGTGGAGCCGGTCGGCGATGTCGCGATAGCCGGTGAGGTGGTTGATGCCGGTCTCCTGCATCTCTCCGGACAGCGGGAACGCCGCGTCCTCCGGCAGGGTGGAGCGGCTGTGGAAGGACTCGAAGCGCCGCAGGTTGCGCACGCTGTGGGCCCGGATGCCCTGGGCCAGCGAGAGCATGTAGGCGGCGCTCGGGCGGATCGGCCGCTTCAGCACCTGGAGGCTGCGGGTGGTGGCGGGCCCGGTCTGGCGCGCCTGGGCGAAGACGGGGGCCAGGTCCTCGTGCAGCACCAACGCCTCCTCGGCGGAGAGCTGCACGCCGTCGGGATCGAGACCCTCGTAGCCCCGGAACCGGGCGCCGAACCCAATGTTCGAGTAGTAGCGCGCCACGAACCGGCAGAGCCTCTCGCCAACCTCCTCGGCGAAGCGGTGCTGCTGCGGCAGGGGGCGGTCGACGAGGTCCTGAAACTCGCCACGGCCGACCTCGAGCAGCGCCGCGGTGTCCGACAAGCAGGCCGATTCGCGCCAGGCCTCGAAGCCCCCGGCGGCGGCGAGAAGGCGGGGGACCAGGTGCTGGATCTCGCTGCCGCCCGCCGACCAGCTCGAGTAGAGCTCGACGATGCGCTCGGGCGAGATGAGCCGGTCCGTGCGCTTGCCGCTGCGCGGCGTGAACAGGCTCGTCACGTCGTCGCTCTCCGGGTGGCGGGCGAGGGTCCCCTCCGGGCCTGCCCCGAGGGTGGGCCGGACGCCGAGAGCCTCGGCCTGGCGCGCCAGCACCGTCGCCTGGACGTCGATGCTGCGGTCGATGCGTTCGGCCAACCGGGTGTCGGTCTCCACCCGTTCGAACAGGTGCAGCGCGAAGCCGCGGGCGGCCAGCGCCTCGGCGAGCAGCAGACGGGTCTCGAAGAAGCTGCGCAGCGAGGCGGTGGCCTCCCGGGCCGGATCGTCGCCGTGGCCGAGGAGCAGCCGGCGCACGGTCTGCGCCAGGGTGGCCACCTGCCGCCGCAGCCGTTGGAGGCGGTGATCCTGGAAGAGGCGCAGGCCGATCGCCGCCGCCCCCACCAGCAGGGCGCCGCCGGGGACCCAGCCCCAGGTGCCCAGCAGCCGCGCCGGCCAGCTTCCGGGTGCCGCGTCGAGGAAGCCGAGCAGGGTGTGGGCCAGCGGCGCCCCGAGGGCTGGCGCCATGGCCAGCCAGAGCAGCAGCCCGAGGCGCAGGGCCGGCTGCTGGGGAACGTCGTCGGCGGCGGCGAGCACGCGGCGACGGCCGTCGCCGATCACGCCGGTGGCGGGCACCGCGTGACGACGCACCAGGTCCTCCTGGTGCCGGCGCCGGTCCTCGGCCTGCTGCAGGGCGCCGCGGGCGGCATCGCGTAGGCGATGGAAGGCGGCCAGCGCCGCCTGCACGCCGCCGCGGCCGGCATGCTCCTCGACCAGCCGGTCGCCGTTGCGCTGCACCTCGACCACCCGCCGCGAGCGCAGCTCGGAGGTGAGCCGGCGCAGGTCGTCGATGCGGTGGTCCATGCCGCCGCGGTCCTCCACCAGGCCGCGCCAGTGGCGCTGCACCTCGCCGAGCAGGTGGCCCTCGCACGCCGGCCCGAAGCGCTCCTCGACCTCGCGCACCGGGGTCGAGCGGTCCACCCGGCCCCGCGACAGCACCTCCTCGGCGAGTTGCTCGGCCGGCGGCTCGAGGGCCGCGACGAGGTCCTGGCGGGCGGCGTCGAGCTTCGCCGCCAGCCGGGGCGGCTCGAGCAGCTCGCCGGGGACGTCCTCGACCTCCTGCTCGTCCTGCGCCGTCTTCAGCCGGTTCATGGCGTCGCGGGCGAGCCGGTTGGCGAGGTACTCGCGGGCCTTCTCGGCGGGGAAGTCGATCTCGTAGCAGGTGAACGAGGAGAAGAAGTCGTCCCCCCGCGAGCCCTGCGCCGTGGTGCGGAGCCAGTCGTCGCGGGCCAGATCGCTGCGCACCTGGAAGGTGATGAAGTCCCGGGTCTGGCGCACCGCGTCCTCGGTGTCGAGCACCGCGAGGTCGGTGACCCGGCTGTTGACGAAGATCTGGGAGACGCGGCGGCGGGTGGCGGGGATCACCGACTCGCACCAGCGCCGCACGCCGTGGAGCGCGTTGATGATCGCCGCCTCCTCGCAGCGCCCGGCGACCCCGCCATCGCCCTCGAACGGGTCGGCGGGGTGGGGGGTCCAGAGGATCGGCAACACCGCCAGCCCGCGGTCGAAGCCCTCGCGGAAGTCCTCGAGGATCGGCGTGAAGGCGCGCAGCAGCTCGCCGTGGATCTCCCGCAGCAGCGGCCGCATGGCGGCGCGGGCGAAGGGCTCGCCCATGTCGCCGACCAGGAACACGGTCAACCGTGGCGGCGTGCGCGTGGGCCGGGTGCGGTAGGCGGCGAGATGCTCGATCTCGAAGAGGTGCCGCACCTCCCGGTTGAGCACCCGCCGCAGGGCCGGCAGGCCGCGGTAGGGCAGGTCGCCCGAGCCGCCGGATCGAGGGTCCTCCGCCGGCTCCGCCGCCCCCCGTGTCGCCGGGGCCCGCAGCGCCGGGGCGCCGCGCGGCGATTCGTCGAGGTGCTCCGGGGCGAGCAGCACGTCGTGGAACAGGGGGTGGCGCTCGGGAGCGGTTCCGGGCTCGCCGAGCTCGAGCTCGGCGAGGCGTGCCGCCAAGGCGCTGACCACCTCGCTCGCCGGCCGCGCGCGCTCGGCGACGATCGACTGCAGGAAGCGCGAGGGGCGCTGCGGCAGCGACGCGCGCTCCCGCGGAGTCGTGCACGCGGCGACCTCGTCGGTCAGGCCCCGCACCAGCAGCTCGCCGAGGATCTGGAGCGATTGCCGCAGCCCCTCCTCGTCGTGCTCGCGGCGGCGGCTGTCGAGGCTCGGCTGGCGCTCGTCCACGCGCTCGCGCTGCAGGTCGATCCACAGCCGCACGAGCCCCTTGTGCACCAGCTCGCCGAGGCGGGCGAGGCGCCCCGGCAGGTGATCGGTGCGCGGCGCGGCGGTGGCGTCGTGATCGAACAGTCCGAGGCGGAAGGGGCTCGCCGGCGACGGCTTGAACGGCCGCAGCGAGCTGTCGGCGAGCTCGGCCGCCCAGCCGCTCGACTGCCAGTCCATCTCGAGCAGGCGCAACGGGTCGAACCACGATCCGAGGTCCTCGGCGTCCGGGACGAAGGGCGCGGGGATCCGCAGCTCGAGGATGGGTGCGGTGGCGCCGTCGCCGTCCAGGCCGGCCGCGGCGAGAGGAGAGTCGCCTGCCGGCTGCCAGTGCTCCAGCCAGCGGTTCCACCCGGCCAGCGGCTCGGGCGCGAAACGCTCCAGCCCGCCGCCGGTCTCCGCCAGCTCCTCGCCGAAGCGCTTGGCGGCGTCCCCGGGGCTGGCCGCGAGGTCGACGGCGGCGCCGAAGCACCGCGCAACCTCGGCAGGGGAGGCGGCCTGCAGGCGGAGCGCTCCGTCGTCGCCGTCGGGCGAGCCACGGAGCCACTTCCGGAGCCAGTCCCAGGGAGAGGGGTCCCGTCCCTGCTTGAACGCCGCCGCCCGGGCGATGGTGATCAGCAGTGTTCGCGGGCTGTGGCCCTGGCGCACCCGTGCGAGCACCGGGGTGACGAACAGGTCGAGCTCGCTCGAGCGCTCGGCCATGCGGTGCAACCGCTCGGCGGCGGTGACCGGATCGGGCGCGAGGTCGCTCCAGGCGAAGAAGCGGCGCCGTTCGAGCCGGTGACGGCCGGCGTCCCGCCGGGCCTCGGCACCGGTCCCCGGCGCTCGGGTCGGGCCCCCCTTCTCGTCCATCTCCACGACCCCGGCATCCCGCGGTACGGCCACCTGGTAGTTGCCGTTGCGGTAGCGCACCAGGCCGAGCGAGCGCAGGATGGCGAAGTCGAGGGCCAGCGACGGCTGATCGCTGTCGTCGACGTAGGCCGCCACGGCCGCCGTGCGTTCCTCCCCTCGCCGCCAGTCCTCGGGGCCGTGGTCCGGCGCCGAGCGCACCGCCAGCAGGCGCAGGTTCTGGAGCGTCGGATCGGCGCCGGCCTGGGCGAGGTCGTGCCAGTCCTCGCCCAGGCGCTCGAGCAGCGCGAGCCCGAAGCGCCCGACCCCCACCACCAGCGTGGGGGCCGGATAGACAAAGCGATGGTCGCCGGAGGGCATCAGACGGCCGGCGGCGTGGTGGTCGCGGGGCTGCCGCTGCCGGCGGTGCCGGACGGCGGTCGGCGGCGGCCGGTCGCCGATTCCTTCTGGGCTCCGAAGGCGCTGCGCAATCGCGACAGGGTTTCCTGGAGATCGGCGTTGGACAGCGGCAGGAACAGCTCGGCGAAGCTCGGCGGCACCTCGCCGGCGCGCTCCGGGTCCTCCATGAGCTGCCAGGTCTCGCTGAAGGCGCGCAGGATCTCGATCGACTGGCGCAGGTTCTCCGCCGGGTCGCTCGGCAGCCGTCCGTTGCCCTGGTGGGGGGCCTCGCCGAGGGTGCGCTGCTCGATCTCGCGGTTGGCGAGCTTCTCGAGCAGCTTGTCGAGGGACTCCTGGAGCCGGCTGTAGGAGTCGGTGTAGTCCTTCAGCCGTTCGCGCTGCGCCTGGCCGGGGTTGGTGCCGTACTGCTGCTTGAGCTCGTCGTGGTTCTGGCGCCACAGGAACGGCAGCCGGGTGATGCGCCGCAGCACCTCGGGAGCCATGCCCTCGCGCACTGCCTTCAGGGTCTGCTGGTAGGAGAGATACTTCACCTTCTCCGCCTGCAGCACCTCGGGCAGGTGCTCGATGGCCTGGGTCATGCGCTCGCCCAGGGTGACGCGAGCCTCGGGAGCGCTGCCGTTGCCCGTGCTGGCGGCGGTCGGTGGGAACAGCGAGTAGGTGCCGTCGACCAGGTCGATGCAGGTGGAGCCGTCGCCGTCGCGGGGGATGGTCAGCAGGGCGGCGAAGTTGATGATCTGCTGGCGCACGAGCTGCTGGCGGTGCTCCTCCTGGGAGCTGTCGGGGTCGAGATCCGGCAGCGTGTCCTCCCAGTTGTGGTCGATGTGCAGCACCTTGGGCCGCTTCGCCAGGTGCTTGAAGCGGTAGTAGTGCTCCTTCATCTCCGGCAGACGGCCGAAGACGTAGAGGGGTACGTTCAAGCGCGCCCGGTAGAAGATGATCTCCTTCGGGTCGTGCCAGCCATCGGTGACCCACTCGAGGCCGGCGATCTCCGTCTTGCGCAGGGTCTTCTCGATGGTGCTGTTGCGGAAGTCGGCGCTGATGGCGGCCAGGAACACGTCGTCCGGGCGCACCCCGCCGTGCTGGTCGCGGGTGCCCTCGTAGACGCAGAGCAGCGACGCCTTCTCCTTGACCACCCGCTTGATCTTGTCGCGCAGGTAGTCCTGGTGCCGGGTGTCCTCGAGGTCGATCTGGCGCTCTGGCGGCAGGGCCCGGTACTCGGCCACCAGCCGGCGTACCACCTTCGAGCCGTCCTGGGTCTCCACCTCTGCCTGGTGGCTGCGATAGAGCGCGCGGTAGGTGACCTCGAGCTCGAGGGCCTCGGCCAGGGTGAGGCCCTCGCGGCGTTCCCGGTCGGAGGCGTGGGGGTCGCCGCCGACGCGGGGCCGCAGCACGGTGACCGCGTGCGTGCGCAGGCTGGTGAAGAGCTTGTCGAGGGTGGCGCTGTTGGTGCTGCGGGCGCCGCCGGCCAGAGCCAGGTCGGCGACGGTGTCGCTCAGCACCTGCTGCACGCGCTTGTCGCCCAGCGACAGCTCCGCGAGGGGCGTGATCTTGTCTTCGTAGTAGAAGTCCCACAGGCGCCGGCCATCCTCGACCTGCAGCGCCTCGGCGTCCAGCACGTACTGGTTGGCCGAGTCGTCGCCGCGCTGGCGCAGGTCGTCGAGCCGTCGCCGCGCCTCGCGCTCCAGCTCCTCGAAGCCCTGATCGAGGTTGTGCTGGATGGCGGCGAGCTCCCGCAGGCGGTCGCGCAGGTCCCCGAGCCGCTCCACGAAGTGGCGCTCGACGCGCTCCATGGCGCGATCGATGGCCTGGTCCGTCAGGCTGTCGATCAGCTGCTGGGAGACGTTCTGCTTGACCTTGCTGTCGACGGTCCTCTCGCCCAGGTCCCAGTCGCCGTGGGGCTCCGGCGGCTGGCGCTCCCAGCCCACCTGCTGGAGGATGCAGAGCACCGCGTAGCGCTTGGCCGCCAGCTCGACGCCACCCGCCTCGTCGCGCAGGAAGTCGAGGCTGACCAGGACCTCGAGGCCGGGGTAGGCGAGGGTGCCCCGCTTGTAGCCGTCCTCCAGGCGCCGGCGGCCCTCCCGGAAGAGATCCTCGACCAGCGCCTCGGCGTAGCGGACGAAGTCGCTCGCATGGCCGTCGCGAGCCTGGAGCTTGCGGTCGTCGGCGAGCTCCTCGACGCCCTTGCGGGCCGCCTTGACGAGGCCGGGAACCTGGCCGGCCTGCTCGCCGTCCAGCGCGTCGAGGACGAGGGCGCCGATGGAGAAGCTGGTGCCGTGGTCGGCGAGCAGCTTCAGATCGGGCTTGACCTGATCCTCGCGCAGCTCGACGCCCCCGGCCATGGTCGGCCGCTCTCCGAGGCGGTGACCGTGGCGGAACAGCGACAGGAAGCGCTTCTCCATGCTGTCGGCCACCTCGCAGGCCGCGAGCAGGCGCACGCGCTTCATGAACAGCCGGTTGCGCAGCACCGCGCGTTTGGCCGGCTCCTTCTTGTGCAGATCGGCCAGGTGGATCGGCCGCTCGTTGGGGCCGTCCTGCTCGGTCACCTCGTCGAAGGGCTCACGGTGGGTGCGCAGCGGCTGGTAGACCGGGTCGCCGGGAATGCCGCGCAGGAAGCTGGCCTGCATCAGCGACAGCGCCGCCGCCTGGCTGCAGTACTCCACCAGGCCGTCCACCGGCACCAGCAGCACGGCGGCGCCGTAGGAGCCGTAGAAGGTGGAGAAGCCCTGGATGCCCTTGCCCTCGAAGTCGTGGGGCACCAGGAAGCGCTGGTGCTGGGTGTAGTTGTCGTAGTCGCCGGCCTGGCGGGCGAACAGGGGCGAGAAGAACTGCAGGTACAGGCCGTCGGCGGCGGCGGCCACCACGTCGGGCACGCTGAACGACTGGGGCTTGTCCACCAGGTAGACGAACTCGAAGGGCCGGTCGCGCACCGAGCGGCGGGAGGGATCCGCCGGGTTGTAGTGGAAGGGCAGCCCGTCCTCCGGGTAGAAGCGCGAGTCGGGCGCGCCGAGGCGCATCAGGTGCTCGGTCTCCTTCAGGGCGGCGTAGCCGTTGGCGAAGGTTCCGTCCTTGTTGGTGCGGGTCTTGTCTTCGAAGACGGCCGGCATCACGGCGACGCCGAAGAGCTGCGGCTTGCCGAGGTCGGCGGCGAGATCGCGCAGCACGTAGGCGAGCGGCAGGTGGCAGCCCGAGCCGGTGCCGCCGGCCACCGAGTAGCACAGCACGATGCGGATCTCCGAGCTGTCGAGGCGCCGATGGCCCAGCTCGTGGCTCTTCAGGTCCTCGAGGAGCTGGCGGAAGCGCAGGATGAAGTCCTTGTGCTTCATCTGGTAGAAGACGCCGAGCCGCGACTCGATGCGGATCTGCCCGGCGCCCGCCGTGTCGCCGGCCCGGAAGCGGTAGTCCTGGGGCACCCACTGGGTGAAGTAGGGGTCGGCCTCGAGGAACAGCTTGCCGCTCGCCAGCTTGGCGTACTCCTCTTTCTCGAAGTCGCTGATCAGGAAGGTCTCGTCGGCGATCTCGCGGTAGGTCTCGAGATCATTGATGTTGGTGTCGATCAGGGCGAACTTGATGAGCTTCTGGTAGCGCTCGTGCCAGTCCGGCCGGCGGTGCAGGTGCTTGGCGACCCGGGCCACCATGCGGCAGCCGCAGCCACCGAGGCCGACGAAGAGCATGGGGGCGATGGCGCTGGGCTTGGTCAGGAGCTCGTCGACGACGAGCTTGCGGTGTCGGGTGGTCATCGGTTCTCTCCTCGCGGTGCTGCCAACAGTGTTAGCCGACCTGCCAGCCGGCGGCGGCGCCTTCTTCGCGCTCCCGGTCGGGGATCGAATGGATCAGTTGCTCCCTGCGCCGCAGGCGCAGGATGCGCTGCTTCGGTTCGGACGACGCGCCCCACTCGGCCAGCCGGGCCGGGGTCAGGCGGCCGAAGCGGTCGCCGCGAGGAACACCGAAGAAGTCCACGCCGCCGCCCTGGGCGTCGGCGAACAGGCGGCCGGCATGGGGCTCGGGCTCGCTGGCCAGGCGCCGGCGCAGGTGGCGGTCGGCGACGAGCCGAACTCGGGACCGGTCGATGCCCCGCTCCGGCGCCAGGTCGAGCTCCACCGTCTCGCGGTACGGCTCCTTCCACGGCAGCCCGAAGGCCAGCGGGTTGGCCCGGATCCACGCCCCGGCGCGCCGGTGGATCGGCAGCGCGCGGCGCACGAGGGTGCGCACCTCGGCGCCGTCGCGCGTCCAGCGCTGGGGGCTGCCGTAGCCGTCCCAGCGCAGCGGCACGAGCTTGTCGGCCAGCAAGTCGCGGTCGAGAAAGCTCGAGCGCCGGATCATCGAGAGGACGTAGAGCACGGCCAGCACCAGGGCCAGCAGGGCGAGGAACCAGAGGATGCGGCTGCCCCAGCAGGCCCACAGCCCGGCCTCGGCCACCTGCACCCGGACCGGGATACGCAGCGGTTCCGGCAAGGCACCGCCGTAGGCCCCGGCATCGGCGGGACCGATGTCGATGACGGTGCGATAGTCGCCGCCAGTGCAGCACGAGCCCGAGGACAGGGCCAGCCCCACGGGCTCGGCGCGGCCTCCCGGCGGCAGGGTCAAGGCGCTCTCGTCGCCGCCCCCGCCGGCGAAGCGCAGCCGCAAGCCGTCCTCGGGCCAGTCGACGCGCTCCGCGGTGGGCTCGAGGAAGGCCACCAGCTCCATCGGGCGCGTGGCGTTGCTTTCGAGGGCGATCGGCACTCGGCGGTCGTCGCCGGCGCGGATCGCCAGCTCGACCGCTTGGGGCGCGGCGATGCGCCAGTCGAGGTGGAGGTCCGTCACCACCTCGACGGCCGGCAGCTCCAGACCGCCGTCGGCGCCATCGAAGGCGAGCCGCAACGTCGGCTCGAAGCGGCGGGTGATGGACTGGGGTCCGCAGTAGGGCGCGACGTGGGCGGCCAGCGGGTAGGGCTGGCCGGCGGCGATCGCCAGCGGCTGGCCCTCGGGCCGGCCCCCGAGGGTGAAGGTGATGCAGGAGGGAACGGCTCCCCGGTTGACGACCTGCAGCACGCCCCGGGTGCGAGGGAAGTTGCCGGTGAAGGAGAGCTCCTGCGGAGGAGCGTCGTCGCCGGCCCGCAGCATCCCGAGCTCGAAGCGGTTGCGGCTCGGCCGGATCTCCAGCGTACTCGCCTGGATCAGCGTCCGGTTCCCGGCCAGGGTGACGACCTCGTCACGGCCCGGCACCCGCATCGTGACGACCGGCTGGAACACGTGGTCCCCGGTCTCCAGGCGGGAGCGCTGGAACTGGAACTCGGCCAGCTCGCCCACCGGTTCGGCGGGCAGGCTCTCGGTGTCCACGCCCCGGCCGTAGCGCACGGCGGCCTCCACGGTGCCGCCGGCGGCGTCGCGGGCCACCGGCCGGCCCTGCTCGTTGACCAGGCGCACCGTGGCGCACACGGTGCCGCCGCTCTCCACCGCGTGGCGGACAGTGGCGGCGTCGGCGCCACCACCGCACTCGCCGCGGTGCAGGGTCATCTCGACGGAGAGCCGGTACTCCGGCACCGCTACCACCTTCCAGCGCTCGCCGGCGCCGGTCACCCGCACGGTCACCGGGTCCTCGCCCGGGCGGTAGTCGAGGGCGGCGAACCGGTAGGTGTCCCCCTGGGCGTAGCGGTGGGTGCCGGTTCTCGGCGGCCCCAGCCGCTGCGGTGGCCGGCCCCGGGGGTCGGCGATGGAGAAGGCGAGGGGTTCGCCCTCGCCGGGCGCCACCGCCAGCAGCCGCACCCGTCGGGCGCCGCGGTGGGCGGCGAGGCCCGGGTCCTCCGGAGTGAGCAGCTCCGCCTCGTAACCCTGGGAGCGGGTGAGGGCGTCGGCGAAGGGCTCCAGCAGCGCGGTGGGATCGTCGGCGCTCACCTCGATCGCCTGGCCGCCGGTAGCGAGGGCGAGCTGCAGCAGCTCGTTCGAGAAGGGGCGGCCACGGAAGCGCAGCAGGTAGAAGCGAAGCAACCCTTCCCGGTGCGAGCGGACGCCGGTGACGAAGCCATCGACCTCGGGCCTCTCGCTGCGGCTCGGAGTGCACGCGCCGTCGGTGAGGAACATCACCACCTGGGCGACGTTCTGGCGCCACGCCCGATTCAGCACCTCCTGCACCTGGGCGAGGGCCGTGCGGCAGGGAGTGTAGCTGCCTTCGTAGCGGGCCAGCTCCCCGTCGTTGGCGAGCAGACGCTCGAGCCGGGCGCGGTTGTGCGCCAGGGGCTCGATGGGCGGCGGCGCGTCGCCCTCGAGGGCCGCATTGAGGCGAACCACCGTGGCCTCGTCGGTGGGGTCCAGCATGCTGAGCAGCGAGCGGGCAGCGAACACCGACAAGCGGTCCGGGTCGGCCGCCGGACCGTCGTCCCCCTTCATGCTGCCCGAGTCGTCGATCACCAGGACGAACTGGGCGCCGCGGGCGCTGGCCGAGCGCACCTCGGCGGCGGCCGCCGCTCGCGGGATCAGCGTCGGCAGGAGAGCGGCGAGCAGTGCCCACCACAGGAACAGGACAGGGATTCTCACGCACCTAGAGATGCATTCCGCGCCGGCAGGTTTAGTCCACCGGCGTCTACGGGGAAGGACAAGGTAACGCCTGTCGCTTCGCGACGCGACGTTGGAGTCTCCGGAACGTCGAGAATCGAAGATTTGTCGACGGATGCAAACATCGTGATCCTTCCTGTCCGGATCAACCTTCTCGTCTCCGTGGGGTCCTCGTCCGTATGCAATCCTCCATGGCGTGGCATGGGATGGTGCTGGCCGGGCTGCTGCCGATCATGACCACCGCGGTGTCGGCCGCTCCGCTGCGCCTGGCCGCCGGCCCTGGTGACAGCGACACGGCGCTGCTCGCCGGTCATGCGCTGCGGCTGGCGGGGGAAGCCGACGAGCCGCTGGTGACCCTGGGGTCCGACGACTCCCTCGCCCGGCTGGCCCGAGGCCATGCCGACGCGGCACTGATCCAGGCGGATCGCTGGGCCGCGTGGCAGCGGGTTCACGGAGCCGTGGCCGAGACCCTCCAGGACCACGGCGTCCTCTACCTGCGTTACCTCCACGTCTTGGTGCGGCCCGGCGTCGAGCTCGAAGGCCTGCACGACCTCGACGGGCTGACGATCTGGCGCGACACGCCCGGAAGGGACTCCGATCAGGCAGTTTGCGCGATCCTCGGCAGGTGCGGCGTGGATCCCACCAGGCTGCGCGAACCCTCGTGCGGAGATCTCGCGCGCTGCTTCGAACGGGACCAGGCGGATCTCGCTCTGGTCTTCCGGAGGGCGGGCGATCCCGAGCTGCGGCGGCTGATCGAGGGACCAGCGCGGCTCGCTCGGTGGGAGCCGCTGCGGCCGGTCACGCTGCGCCGGCTCAGGGGGCGCGCTCCGCTGGCGGGATTCCGGCATGCCGAGCTCCCGGGGGGCGCGACGGTCGCCGTTCCGGTGCTGCTGGTCGCCCGCCGACAGCTCGCGGCGGAGCGGCTCGACGTGCTGCACACCCAGCTCGTGCGAGCGGCGCGCGCGTTCCCCCCTCCGGGATCGGCAACGGGTGGTGCTGCCGCGGACGGCGGCAGGAGGGATGGGGCCTGGGAGAGCGCGCCGTGGTGGCAGGAGGCCGTGCCCTGGGCGGTGAGCGCCGGGTTGGGGTTGCTGGTGCTGATCTGCGGGCTGCTGTTCCGCAGCCGCCGCGTGCGGCCCTGGCAGCGCGGGCGCATCGCGACCGGTGGCTGCCTGCTGCTGATCGTCTGCGCTCTCGTCATCACCGCCGGAACCTTCGCGGTGGAGCGGCGCTACAACGAGCACTTCACGAGCTTCGAGGAAGCCTTCTGGTCGATCCTGGTGTACGTGACGAGCGGGCTCGAGAACCGGCCGCCGCTGACCCCCGAAGGCCGGATCCTCACCTTCCTGGGCCTGCTGGTCGGGGTGGTGGGCGGCAGCTTCTCGGGGGCGTTGTTCACCAGCCTGCTGGTCTGGCCGCCGAAACGTCCCTTCCGCCTGTCGAAGCACTACCTGGTGCTGAACTGGAACGAGCGGGGCAGCGAGATCCTCACGGATCTGCACCACCCTGACGTGGCGGCGCGGTTCCGCAACGCCACGGTGGTGATCCTGACCGGCGACCGCCCCACCCTAGAGGACCTCGAGCACAAGGTCACCAGCGACGACGGGCGCTTCCGACGGGTCTACCCCGAGCTCGGCGATCCCTCGGACGCCCGATGCCTGCGCCGCGTCCGAGCTCAGCACGCTGCCACGGTCGTCGTGCTGGCGCCCACGGGGCACGGCGACGGCGTCGACCTGCAGACGCTGCGCACGATTCGCACGCTGCGTCGCCTGGCGGAGGAGGCCGGGCGCCGAGACCTGCACGTGGTGGCCGAGCTGCTGGACCGCGACAGCCAGTCGCTGTTCGACGACCTGGCCGCCGACTTTCCCGGCCTGCTCGAGACGGTCAGCAGCGGCCACGTCCGCGGCCGGCTCCTCGCCCAGGCGGCGCTGCGTTCGGGCATCATCGACTTCTTCAAGGACCTGCTGGAGATCGGAGACGAATCCAACGAGCTCTACGTGCTGCCGATCCCCCCGGCGGTGGCCGGCACGAGCTTCACCGACTATGCGGCGCGGATGATCGCGCGGCAGGGGACGCAGCCGATGATTCCGGTGGGGGTGCGGCGTCGGTGCCAGGGGCGGGAGGTGATGTTCTGCAATCCCCGCCCCGGCACCCCGGCCCACACCTTGGAGGTCGGCGACGAGCTGGTGGTGATCACCTACGACGAGCCGAAACAGGAGGACCTGCCGCCCGCCGGGCCGACCGCCATCCGTTAGGATCACCCCATGATCCCGGTCAAGGAGCACATCGCGCGGGGAGCCCGGGTGGGCTCGATGGAGGAGTACGAGGCGCTGTACCGCCGGTCGCTGGCGGACCCGGAGGGGTTCTGGCGCGACGAGGCCGCCCGGCTGTCGTGGTATCACCCGTTCCACACCGTTTTCGACGACGACCTGGAGGCGGTGGACTTTTCGTGGTTCGCCGGCGGACGGCTCAACGCCTGCTTCAACTGCGTCGACCGCCACCTCGCCACCCAACCCGACAAGACCGCCATCGTGTGGGCCGCCGACGAGCCCGGCGAGTACCAGCGCATCTCCTATCGCCAGCTCAAGCACCACGTGGCGCGCATCGCCAACGTCCTGCTGCACCACGGCGTGCGGCGCGGCGACCGGGTGGCCCTCTACCTGCCGATGGTCCCGGAGCTCGCCTACACGATGCTCGCGTGCGCCCGCATCGGTGCCGTCCATTCGGTGGTCTTCGCCGGCTTCTCGGCCAACGCCCTGCGCGACCGCATCCTCGATGCCGGCGCCAAGGTGCTGGTCACCGCCGACGAGGGGCTGCGCGGCGGCCGGCGCATCCCGCTCAAGGCCACCGCCGACGAGGCCGTGGAGGGCCTTTCCGGAGTCGAGCGCGTGCTGGTGGTGCGGCGCACCGGCGCGCAGGTGGCGATGCGGCCGGGGCGGGACCTGTGGCTCGACGAGGAGGCCGAGCGCCAACGCTCCACCTGCCCCAACGAGTGGATGGCCGCCGAGGCGCCGCTGTTCGTGCTCTACACGTCCGGCTCCACCGGCAGGCCCAAGGGCGTGCTGCACACCACGGCCGGCTACCTGCTCTACACCGCCATGACCCACGAGCTGGTGTTCGATCTCCGGCCCGACGACGTCTACTTCTGCGCCGCCGACGTGGGCTGGATCACCGGCCACAGCTACATCGTCTACGGCCCTCTGGCCAACGGCGCCACCACCGTGATGTTCGAGTCGACCCCGACCTACCCGGATGCAAGCCGCTACTGGCGCATCGTCGAGGATCTCGGCGTCACCATCTTCTACACCGCCCCCACCGCCATCCGCGCCATCGCCCGCGAGGGCGACGCGCCGGTGCAACGCCACGACCGCTCCAGCCTGCGGGTGCTCGGCACCGTCGGCGAGCCGATCAACCCCGAGGTGTGGCGCTGGTACCACGACGTGGTGGGGCAGGGACGCTGCGCTGTGGTCGACACCTGGTGGCAGACGGAGACCGGCGGCATCCTGATCTCGCCGCTGCCCGGGGCCACCCCGGCCAAGCCGGGCTCCGCCACCCTGCCGCTGCCCGGCATCGAGCCGGTGCTGGTGGACGACGAGGGCCAGCCGCTGACGGGCGACGGCGTGGCCGGGAACCTGTGCCTCGCCCGGCCGTGGCCCGGGCAGGCGCGCACCATCTACGGCGATCACGGCCGCTTCCGCGAGACCTACTTCAGCCAGTTCCCCGGCTACTACTTCACCGGCGACGGCTGCCGCCGCGACGAGGACGGCTACTACTGGATCACCGGCCGCGTCGACGACGTGCTCAACGTCTCCGGCCACCGCCTCGGCACCGCCGAGATCGAGAGCGCCCTGGTCTCCCACGAGGCCGTCGCCGAGGCCGCCGTGGTGGGCTTTCCCCACGATCTCAAGGGCACCGGCATCTACGCCTTCGTCGACCTCGTTCCGGAGTGGCGCGACCAGGACCCGGAGGAGCTGGTGGGGGCGTTGAAGGAGCACGTGCGCCACGTCATCGGCCCCATCGCCCGGCCCGACCGCATCCAGATCGGCCACGGCATGCCGAAGACCCGCTCCGGCAAGATCATGCGCCGCATCCTGCGCAAGATCGCCGCCGGCGAGTACGACCAGCTCGGCGACGTCAGCACGCTGGCCGACCCCGGCGTCGTAGAGGCGCTGGTCGCCGATCACCGCCGGGGCGCCTGAGGTGGCCGAGGACGGCGCGGAGGTCTACGAGGCGCGCGGGGTGGAGAACCCGCGCATCGTCGACCTCGTCACCTACGACGCCGACGCCCGCGAGGTGGTGCTCGCCATCCTCGAGCGCCGTCCCTGGAACGGCGGTCGTCCGCAGCTCGAGGAGCACGAGGAGAAGCTCAACAGCTACTTTGGCTACGTCCTCGACGGCCACCTCGGCCGCCAGTACCCCCAGTACGCCGGCCTGCGCGTGCGCATCGAGCTGCGCTGCCCCGAGGCGCCGGGGCCCCGGGAGCAACCCTTCTTCCAGGCCGCCGAGCAGTACGCCGCCAGCGAGGGGCTGCGCCTGACGGTGGCCGTCACCCCCGATCCCTTCGCCGACCGCGCTCCCTGGGAGTAGACGCCGCCCGCCGTGGGGCTTCGGCGTGCCGCCACTGGCACGGCTCTTGCCTTGACCTTCGTCGCGGGCGGCTCTGCAAAACCCCGCGAAGTCCTTGATCTGCAACTACTTGGAAACGTCCACCAGAAAACGATCACAGAGCCGCCGAACGACGAACCTGGAGGCTCCACATGACACCAGCACCAAACCGCACCCGCTCCCTGCCGATCCTGTCGATCGCCGCCCTCGCCCTGCTCCTCGTCGCGCCCCTGGCCGCGGCCCAGAAGGAGCTCGTCACCGGCTCCGCCTGCTTCCTCGACGATCCCACCAACCTCCAGTGCGGCGCCGAGGTGGGCGGTGTGCTCAGCAACGACGACTGCGTGTTCGAGGAGGATGGCACCCGCTTCGACCTCTACGAGTTCTCCGCCGACGAGGGGGACATCATCGGCATCAGCGTGGATTCCACCGACTTCCAGCCGGTGGTGGCGCTCTATGCGCCCGGGGCCACCAACCCCATCGAGCTGACGCCCGCGCAGAGCGACGTCCACGCCGCCCTCGGCTTCCAGATTCCCCAGACCGGCATCTGGCGGGTGGCGGTCAACACCCTGACCGAGGGGGAGCGCGGCAACTACACTCTGGCGGTCGACTGCTTCGTCGGCGCGACGGCGCCGGACTTCGGCCCGTGCACCGAGACGGCGACCGAGATGTGCCTCAACGACGACCGGTTCCGCGTCGAAGCCTTCTGGGAGACGCGCGACGGCAACAGCGACGACGCCCGTACCGAGAGGATGACCCCCGACACCGGCTACCTGTGGTTCTTCCGTGACTCCAACGTGGAGGCCGTGGTCAAGGTGCTCGACGGTTGCCCCGTCAACAACCACTACTGGATGTTCGCCGGCGGCCTGACCAACGTGCTGACCATGATCCGTGTCACCGATACCCTGGCCAACGAGGTGAAGCTCTACTACAACCCGCAGGGTCAGCCGTTCCGGCCGATCCAGGACACCACCGCCTTCGCCACCTGCCCGTAAGGAGGTCGCGAGCCACCACGCGCCGGAGCGCCCACGGGTCGGGCCTCCGGCGTTTGCAATTGACGCCGAAGAGGCATAGAATTGCACCTGACATGAGCGTGCAACCTCTTCGCCTCGCGCCCTCCAGCTCTGCCGTCCTCTCCAAGGCGGTCGATCGGGCGGCCGAGTTCCTGGCCGTGCCGCGGCGCGAGCTGGCGCGGGTGCTCGGCGTCAGCGAATCTTCCCTGTCGCGGCTCGCCGCCCGGCGGCGCGAGATCGATCCGGAGTCCAAGGAGGGCGAGCTGGCCCTCGCCTTCCTGCGCGTCTTCCGCAGCCTCGATGCCCTGCTCGGCGGCGACAGCGCCAACTGCCGGCGCTGGCTGCGCGCCTACAACCACCACCTGGCCGGGGTTCCCGCGGATCTCCTCCAGACCGTGCCGGGGCTGGTCCGTGTCGGCGAGTATCTGGACGCGCTGCGGGGCAAGAGCTGAGCTGCGGCCCCTGGCGGCCACTGCCTGGAGGGTGGTCGAGGGGCAGCACGTCGTCTCCACCCGCAAGCTGGTCGACACCGACGCCGAGCAGCAGGTCCTCGAGGAGCTGATCGACGGCGCCAAGCCGCCGCTGCCGCCGGAGGAGGAGTTCGCCGGCCTGCACTACCTCCTCGCCACGCCCTTCCGCTATCCGCCCCTCCCCTACGGCTCGCGCTTCGGCACCCGCGCCGAGCGCGGCATCTGGTACGGCGCCGAGAGCCGGCGCACGGCGTTCGCCGAGTCCGCCTACTACCGCCTGCTGTTCCTGGAGGGCACCGAGGCCGATCTCGACCCGGTGATGGTGGACGTCTCCGCCTTCACGGCCCGCGTCGGCTCGGCGGCGGCGGTGGACCTCGCCGCCGGCAGGTTCGCGCCGTTCGTCGGCGAGATCTCCTCGCCCGTCTCCTACGAGGCCTCCCAGCGGCTGGGGGGCGACCTGCGCGCCGCGGGCGTGGAGCTGTTCCGCTACCGCTCGGCCCGCGACGCCGAGGCCGGCGCCTGCTTCGGCCTGTTCACTCCCCGCGCCTTCGCCCGGCCGCGCCCCACGGCGCCCGAGACCTGGTACTGCGTGGCGACGCGCGACAGCGTGGAATTCAGTGTCCGCGACCTGCTGCGGCGCCACGCCAGCTTCCGCTTTCCGCGGGAGCAGTTCCTGGTGGCGGGGAAGTTGCCGGCGCCGGCGGTGTAGGGATTCAGGCGCGCAGGCAGGCGGGGTCGGCGATCCAGCCCTCGGCGGGGTCGCAGGCGACGGGCAGGCCCCAGTTGCATTCGCGCCGGCGGCAGGCCCAGGCGGCCTGGACGGCGGCGAGGAGAGCGTCCACCAGATCGCCCTGGGCGTCGTCGAGGAGCTGGTCGCGCCGGAAGCGGTTGATTTCGACTCCGAGCTCGTAGACCCCGCGCACCCGGCGGCCGGTGAGAGCCTCCAGCAGCTCGGCGCGGCCCTGGCGCTGGGCCGGGGTCTGCCGCGTGCGCCCCTCCCCCTTGTAGCCGCGCCGCGCCAACAGGAGCTTGCGGGCGGCGCAGCCGGGGTAAGCCTCGAGCACCACCCGGGGGTCGGTCGTGGGGCGACAGGGGAGGATCGACAGCGGCGAGCGCAGCAGGCGCGGCGCGCCGGCGAAGAACATCTTCGCCAGCGGCACGCCGTGGAGCATCACCGGCGACTGACCGCGGGCGAGCCGGTCGGTGACCCGCAGCGGGTGCCGCCGGCCGGCAGGCTGGGAGCGTCGGTGCTCCGTCAGCGCCTGCTCGTAGCCGGCCTTGCCGAGGGACGCCGCGTGCTCGACGTAGTCGCTCCAGGCCGGCGGCCAGCCGAGGCCCCGCACCACGCTGCGCGGCAGCCCGAAGGGGAAATCCATGGCGGCCACCCACGGGCCGGGTTCCGCCAGGGCACGCTCGAAGTGGTCGAGGGTTCGCAGGCGCAGCAGGTCGGCGAGCACCAGGCGGTCGCCGTCGAGCTCGCAGGCCGCCACGGTGATCGGCTTGCGCGGGCCCGGGGCACAGGTGAAGTCGATGCCGTAGATTCTCATCCGAAGCGGCATCTTACGGCAGCGCGGCAGCGAACGACGGCGCTACGGCACCGCCGCCGGCATGCGCAGGACGTCGAGGGAGAGCCCGGGGGCGAGGCGGCTGACGTCCGCCTTCTTCTCGACCCCCGGCACGGCGACATCGCCCTCCCACTGCCACAGTGTCCACCCTTCGAAACCGTCCGGCACCACGGCCGTGTCCACCTGGTACTCGGCGATCCACAGGGGGTAGTCGGAGAAGTCGCCGGCGAGGTGGGTCTGCCAGAATCGCGGACCGGTGTAGAGGATCGGCCGGGCGCCGGTCTCCCGCTCCACGAGGTCGAGGAAGCGCCGAAGCTGCCTGGCGAACTCCGCCGGCGGCGGTGCCCCGGCGGGGCTCTCCACGTCGACCACCGGAAGCAGGTCGCTCTGGTGGAACGGCACCGTGGCGAGGAAGAAGCGGGCCTGCACCTCGGGGTCGTCGTGGGCGACGTAGAAGTGGTAGGCGCCCCGGGCCAGACCGGTGCCCGCCAGCTCGGCCCAGTGGCCGGCGAACCGCGGGTCGGCGGCGTCCTCTCCCTCGGTGGCCTTGACGAACGCGAAGGAGTAGCCGGCGGCGGCGACCTGGGACCAGTCCACCGCGCCGCTGTAGTGGGAGACGTCGATGCCGAGGTGCTCCGGCTGCTCGCCCGCCAGGGTGGCGGAGGTCAACAGCAGGAGGAGAGGGACCAGGGCGGCCGGCAACTCGTGGATTCGCTTCATCGGTCGAGTCTAGGCATGTTCTACACTCGTCGGCAATGTTCCCGTCGTTCCCGGTGCGGCGCCGAGCGCGGATCGCCGGCGCCCTCTGTGCCGCCCTCCTCGCCGGGCCGGCGACGTCCGCGGCACCGGCCCGCCTCGCGCCACCCGGCGCCTTCGAGCTGCTGCGCGAAATCCAGCAGGTGCACGCCGGCCCAGGCGCCTACCACGACAGCGGCCGGATCGAGACGGCGAGCGGCCGCACCGCCCGGTTCACCACCGCCCGCGACGCCGCCGGCGCCTTCCGCTTCGAGATCGCCTGGGAGGGCGAGGCGCGGCAGGTGCTCTGGCGTGGCGACGACGGGTGGTTCCGGCTCGACGAGGCGGTCGGCGCGTGGTGGCCGGTCGCGTCGCCGCTGACCGAGCTGGCGGCGCTGTCCGGCGGCGGCGGCACGGAGTCGCTGCTGGTGCCGTCGCTGCTCGCCGCCGGTGCCGGTGCGGTGCCGGCGCCGCGGGCCGCCGCGCTCGAGGGGCCGGAGCCCTGCGGCGAGTCCGCGGGCGCGAGCTGCTGGCGCCTGGTGCTGGCCTGGCCGGATCTCGAGAGCCACCTGCTGGTCGCGGTCACCGGCCGCCGGGTGCTGCGGGTCGAGACCCGGTCCCGGGCCGGCGGCCTGGATGCCGCCTTCGCCGCCGCGGGGCTGCTG
>DATACC010000238.1:0-12549 GCA_036259255.1 Thermoanaerobaculia bacterium
TCAGGTCGCCGGCGGCAAGGGCGTACTCGCCCACCGCGCCGGCCGCCAGATCGCCGGCCAGCCCGTGCACGAACACCGCCAGCCTCACCGCCGCGGCCGCCTCCCCGCGCCCGCCGCCAGCGGCGCAGGCCTGGCCGACCAGGGCGGCGAGCAGCCCGGTGAGCACGTCGCCCACGCCGCCGGTGGCCATGCCCGGGTTGCCGGTGGGCGAGAGGTGGACGGCGGGCGGCGAGGCCGGCTCCCCCTCCCGCCCCGGCACGGCGACCAGGGTCTGGTGCCCCTTGAGCACCACCACGGCGCCGGACTCGCGGGCGGCGCGGCGGGCGGCGCCCAGGCGGTCGGCCTGAACCTCGGCCGCCTCGACGCCGAGCAGGCGCCCGAGCTCGCCCGGGTGGGGGGTGAGCACGGTGAAGGCGTCGCGGCCGGCGAGCTCGCCGAGCCGGCCGGCGAAGGCGTTGAGGCCGTCGGCGTCGAGCACCAGCGGCAGCGGACACCCGGTGGCGATGCGGCGGACGGCGGCGAAGGTCTCCTCGTCGCCGCCGAGGCCGGGGCCGAGGGCGAGCACGTCCTTGCCGGCGGCGGCGGCGAGCACCGGGGCGACGGCGGCGGCGGCGAGCTGGCCGGCGGCGGTGGCCGGCAGCGGCAGGCTCATCGACTCGACGGACCCGGCGTCGACGACCTGCAGCACCGGGGCGGGCACGGCGGCGGTCACCAGGCCGGCGCCGCCGCGCACCGCGGCGCGGGCGGCCAACACCGCGGCGCCGGCCTTGCCCGGTGAGCCGGCCACGACCAGCACGTGCCCGTAGTCGCCCTTGTGGCTCTCGGCGGGGCGCTCCGGCAGCGCCTCGGCCACCTCCTCGGCGAGCATCAGGTGCAGGGCACCCTCGGGCTCCTCGACCTCGTCGACCAGCCAGCCGGGGATGCCGAGATCGGTGACCACCAGCTCGCCCACCGCCTCGGCGGCGGGCGCGAAGACGTGGGCGCGCTTGGCGGCGGCGAAGGTGACGGTGGCGTCGGCCACCGCGTGGGGTCCGAGGGGCTGGCCGCTGTCGGCGTCGAGGCCGCTCGGCAGATCGACGGCGAGCACCGGGACCGGCAGCTCGGCGATCCCCTCGGCGAGGGCGGCGAGCTGCCCCGCGAGGGGACGGGCGAGGCCGGTGCCGAACAGGGCATCGACGGCGAGGTCGGCGGCGGCGGCCAGGGTCAGCGCCTCCTCGGCATCGTCCTCCGCCGCCAGGACCTCCACGGCCAGGCCCATGGCGCGGCAGATGGCGAGCTGGCGGCCGGCGTCGCCCTGCGGCTCGCGGCCACCGGTGGCGAGCACCAGCGCCACCTCGTAGCCGCGCACGGCGAGGTGGCGCCCGAGGGCCATGCCGTCGCCACCGTTGTTGCCGGGGCCGCACAGAATGGCCACCGACTCGGCCTCCGGGAACAGCTCGCCGAGGGCGTCGGCGAGCCCGATGGCGGCGTTCTCCATCAGCACCATGCCGGGGATGCCCAGCTCCTCGATGGCGCGGCGGTCCACCTCGCGCATGGCGGCTGCGGAGAGGATCCTCATCGCGCTCCTGCCGTCCGCCGGGGCGCGGCGGCGACGTGGCCCCTCACCGCGCCTCCCCCGCCGCCACCGGTTCGGCGACGACGTCCGCGTCCGGAGCGGCCGGCTCCTGGTCTGCCACCGGCTCCGGCAGGCGGCCCCAGGCGGCGAGCAGCGCCCGGGTGCGCGGGCACTCCGGCCCGTCGCCCGCCGCCAGCCGACCGGCGAGGCGCGCCAGGTCGGCCGGCTCGTCGACGTCCATGCCGCGGGGCAGCAGCGCCACCTCGAGGCCGAGCTCCCGGCAGCGCGCGAGGGTCTCGGCGAACACGGTTCCGGTGCTCCACGCGACATCCTCGAAGAGCCGGCGGTGCACCGCCCGAGGCGCCAGCGCCATCAGGTAGTAGCCGCCGTCCTCGGCCGGCCCCAGCGCCACGTCGGCCCCCGCCTCGAGCCGCCGGAACGCCTCCCGCACCCACTCGACCGGCAGCGTCGGGTGATCGCTCCCCACCACCGCCACGCTGGCTCCCGAGGCCGCCGCGTCGGCCAGGGCCCCGAACAGCCGTCCTCCGAGATCCTCGCCCTCCTGCCGCACACCGTGGACCCCCGCGAGCCCCGCGAGCGGCGACGGCACGGCCGGCACCTCGTCCCCCTCCTCGAGCACCCAGGCGAGCCGCAGGGCGAGCTCCCCCGCCGCCACGGCGGGCGCGAGCCGCTCCGAGAGATCGTCGAGGAAAGCCTGGTGCAGCAGCGCCGCCTGCTCCGCAGAGAGCGCCTCGGGTCCGTTGCCCACCAGCCGGGTCTTCACCTTCCCCGGCCGAGCCGGCTTGGTGAACAGGAGGAGGATACGGGGGGAGGGCACGAAGGGAGCATACCGCGCAGGATCCGTCCCCCCTCTTGGGCCTCGCCACCCACGGCGAAGGCCCAGCAAGAGGGAGGTTCGCGCTCCCCTCGAGCGTGGGAGGGAGACCGTACCGGCGCGATCCGACGGCCACTGGGCGCCCAGCACGACGCCCAGCACCACAGGAACCACGCATGCCCGTCAACCGTTTTCGCCTCCCCCACCACCGCCGGAGGGCCGGCGCGGCCGTTGCCGGAGCGGGGCGGCGGGGGCTCGTGGCCGGGGGCGTCAGCGCCGGCGCCGCTCGAGGTCGGGCGGGAGTCCGAAGACGATGGCGCGCCGGCGATGCCGAGCGGGGCTCCCCCCTCCAGGTTCACCGACAGCCCCGCGTCCCCCGGACGCGAGCTCCCGCCGCCCCGCGTCCCGGCGACGGCCCTGCCGGCCCGGGCTCCCCGCTCCCACGCTACGCTTCGCCGATGACGATCCTCACCCTCACCACCGACTTCGGGCTCGACGACTGGTACGTCGCCGCGGTCAAGGCCGTGATCCTCGCCCGCGCCCCCGGCACCACCCTGGTCGACGTCACCCACACCCTGCCGCCCGGCGACGTCGAGGGCGCCGCCTTCCAGGTGGGAGCGGCGAGCCGGTTCTTCCCCGCCGGCACGGTGCACCTGGCGGTGGTCGATCCGGGGGTGGGGAGCGAGCGGCGGATCCTCGCGGGGGGCGCCCGCGGCGGCTGGTTCGTGGCGCCGGACAACGGTCTGCTGACGGCGGTGCTCGGGACGGACGGCGAGGAGGCGGCCGAGGTCCGGGCCGTCGAGCGCGCCGACCTCTGGCTCGATTACCCGGGCGCCACGTTCCACGGCCGCGATCGCTTCGCCCCCGTGGCGGCGTGGCTGCTGGCGGGCGGGGACCTCGCGGCGCTGGGGCCGGAGATCGACGACCCGGTGCGCCTGGCCATCGCCCCACCCCGACGCAGCACCCGCGGCGACCGGCTCGACGGCCGGGTGGTCCACGTCGACCGTTTCGGCAACCTGGTGACCGACCTGCCGACCCCCTGGCTGGAGGAGGGCGAGTGGGTGGTGGAGCTCACACCCGCCGGCGGCGAGCGGCACGGGACGAGCCACCGCGCCACCCACTACCGGGAGATCCCCTCCGGCGAGGCCGCCGTGCTGCCCGGCTCCCTCGGCACCCTGGAGCTGGCCCTGGATGGCGACAGCCTGGCGCGGCGGTGGGGCGCCGGGCGCGGCGCACCCGTCACCGCGCGGCGATTGCGTTAGCCACCGGGTCAGACCACCTGCGCCACGCCGCCGGCCAAGCGCGGCAGCGGCAAGGTACGGGAAATGCAAGAGGTTCCGCCGGGCGCGCCTCGTGCAGGGCGGGAGCGGCCGTCGTCAAGGGATGCCACTGGAAGGGGGACGCGATGACCCGCTGGGAGTACAAGGTGATCAACATCCGCAGCGAGAACTATCGGCTCGATCCGAACTGCGCCACCGAGCTGACCCGCCTGGGCCAGGAGGGCTGGGAGCTCGTCTCGATCACATCGGTCAACTTCAAGACCGGGGCCACCGACAACATCGCGATGGTCTTCAAGCGCCCGAGCGCAGCGGACGAGCAGTAGACGGTCCGCTACGGCTCCAGCGCGTCGCCGCGGCCGCGGCGACGCATCGCCCCCGTCAGGCCCGCCGCGCCCGCCACCAGCAGCGTCAGCCAACCGCGTCGGCGCGGCGCCAGCCCCGTCTCCCGGGCCATGGCCGTGCGCAGCGTCTCCAGGCTCGCCTCCACCTCCCGGCGGCGCTGGCGAATCTCGGCCAGGTTCTCGTCGTGGTCCTTCATCGCAGGCTTCCTCCCCGTTCTCCCAGCATCGCTCACAGCAGCTCGCGCGGCGTCTCGGGGGCCAGCGGCTCGCGCTCCCCCTGGGCCAGCAGCCGGTCGTGCCACCAGTCGAGGTGGTCGTCGTAGCGGCGAGCGAAGACCGTCGTCGGGCTCTCCACCTTCTGCAGGCGCTTCATGCCGACGAGCGCCAGCACCGCGATCACCGCCAGCAGCAGCACGGTGACGACGAGCACCGCCGCCCACTGCGGCAGCCACAGGGCGAGGACCACGATCACCAGGTAGATCGCCACCGCCACGAACCAGAACCCCACCGCCGCCGCCGCCCCGAGCAGGGCCACGCCGACCGCCAGGCGCTTGGCCGAGACCGCGATCTCGCGGCGCACCTCGGCCCACTCGGCCCGCAGCAGGTCGAGATACGCCGTGCCGAGGCTGCGGAACAGCCCGAGCCAGGTATCGAGCATCCTCTTTCCGAACGCCACCCGTGCCTCGCTTTCCCTTGCGTCGCCCTGCCGGCCGCCTCGCTAGCCGCGGCCCACCATGATCTCGCTGGTCACGAACGCCTCCTCGGCGCCCAGCTCGTCGCGCACGCCCACCGCCACGCGGTGGCGTCCCGAGCGCATCAGCAGCGGCACCGTGTAGCGGTAGGTCTGCCCGCGGGCCGCCTCGATCTCGTCGGAGGGGATGCTGATGGGCACCGCCACCTGCTGCACCGGCGAGGAGTCGCCGCGGTCGTCCAGCGCCGAGATGTAGAGCCGCAGCCGCGCCTCGTGGGTGCCGGCCCGCGGCACCAGCACTACCGAGTCGAGGGGCACCTCGACGCTCACCGGCACGGTGAAGAAGCGATCGTCGCGCCGCGACACGTCGCCGAAGCTCACTCGCACGGCCAGGGGGTTGTCCTCGAAGCCGAACTGCATGGCGGCGACCGTGCCCTCGGTCATCTGGGCCTCGGTCGTCTTGTCGCGATAGCCCTCGCGGTGGCGCACCACCAGGTCGCGCCGCCCCTTCACCACGACCTCGATGCGATGGTAACGGCCCATGCCGCCGGTGGCCGGACGGAAGCCGAGGGAGTAGTAGCTGTTGAAGTCCGCCCCCACCCTCTCGAGCGCCGGCAGCACGCTGTTGGTGTTGACGATGGCGACGCCGCCGGTGGTGTCGGCGATGTAGCGCAGCGGCGCCTGCAGGTTGGTGTTGAACGACGACTCCACCAGCACCCCGGTCATCCCCGCCGAGTGCTCGGCCGAGAACGCGCTGTTGACGCGCAAGCCGGCGGCATCCAGGGTGTAGAAGGTCACCCGGTTGGCGTTGGCCAGGTTCGCCAGCTCGCGGAAGCTGCGCGAGTGGTCGAAGGTGAACGACTCGGTCATCACGCTGTGGCCGGGTCCGAACTTCGCCTCCACGGCGTGGAAGGCGTCCTGCCCCGGCACCATCGGCACCCCGTCGCTCACGTAGAGCACCGCCTTGCGCCCCGGAAGGCCAGCCAGGTTCTGCACCGTCTCCTTCAAGGCGCCCACCGTGAAGCGCAGGTCGTTCTCCACCGACTGGGCGTACATCCGCGCGTGCTGTGCGGCGCGGGTCGGCCCCTCCGACTCGGAGATCCGCTCCAGGGCCTCGCGCCGCTCCTGGCTGCGCGATACGGCGTGGCCGCTGATCCGCTTGATCTCGTCGAGGCTGCGCACCAGCAGCTCGTGGTCCGTGGTGAACGGCTGGCGCACGTTGAGGGAGCGGTCGTAGGTCAGCACCATCACCCGGTCGCCGGGGCTCAGGCGGCGGGTGAGGAAGAAGCCGAGCTCGTTCATCACCCGGTTGCGGTTCAGCGGCTCGATGTTGAAGTTGTCGATGTAGACCACCAGGTGGAGGCGCTGGTCGGCCGGCACCGGCGGCGGCGCGCCGGGCGGCGGAGTGGGCGCGCCCACCGGCGCCGGCACCGCGACCGGCTCGGGCTCGTCGACCCGGCGGCCGCCCTCGACGGCGTAGAAGTTGGTCACCTCCACCGGCCGCCGGTCCTCGCGCACCTCGAAATCGTCGATGGTGAGGCCAGTGACCGGGTTGCCCTTCTTGTCGGTCACGTAGACGTCGACGTTGACGACCCGCACGTCGACGGTATCGACGAACACCTCCAGGTCGCCGGGCTGGGCGGCCGGGCCGGCGAAGGCGGGATCCTCGGCGGGCGGGTCCTCGTCGGCCTCGGCGTCTTCGGCGCGGACCGCGGCGAGCCGCGCCTGGGCGGCCTCGACGCCGGCCGGCGGTTCCTGGGCGGCCGAGGAGCCGACCACGCCCGGCACCGCCGGCAGGATCAGCAGCGCGGCGAGGAGGAGCGGGACGAGCGGAGTGATGGTCTTCATGGCGAGCGGCGATTGTACCCGACGCTCGCTGGCGTGCCGGCGCCTCAAGGCTCCACCTCCACCCGGCTGGTCAGGCTGTGGCCCCCGATGGTGTCGGTGACGGTGACCACCACGGTCTGGCGCACCCGGCGCAGCTCCAGCGGCACGTCGAGGGTGTAGAAGGCGCCGGGCGGCGGCTCGCCGGGCAGGCGCATCTCGACCGGCACCGACGGCACGTCGGACTCGCGGTTCTGGGCGTCGAGGGCGGCCGCGCGCAGCTCGACCCGGGCGATCCATTCCTCCCCCTGGGGCACGAAGGTGACGTCGTCGAGGGGGATGCGGACCTTCAGCGTTGCCCGCATCTCTCTGCGGCCGGCGGGGCGGATGTCCGCCACCTCCACCGGCAGCGCCCCCTCGGCGGCCGGCTCGCCGAACAGCAGCGCGCTCTCGACGGCCATGGTGCGCTCGGCGTCGCGGGACAGATCGAGGAAGTCGTCGCGGGTGCGCACCACCAGGGCGGGGCGCACCACCTCGACGCGGATCTCGTGCCGGCGATCGTCCTCGCGGCGCTCCGGCGAGAAGCCGAGCCAGTAGTAGGAGCGGGTGTCCTCGGCCACCGCGGCGAGCGCTTCGAGGCGCCCAGCGTTGACCAGGGCGCGGCCGCCGGTGCGCTCCGCCAGGTGGTAGAGGGTGTCGTGGCCGCTCCTCTCGCGGGCGATGCCGGGGCCGAAGCTGCCGGCGGCGAAGCGGCCCTCCGGATCGCGCCGGAAGCCCGGTTCGAGGGTGCGCCCGCCCTGGTCGGCGTCGGCACCGGAGACCGGCTCGAGCCCCGGCACATCCACGGGGTAGAGGGTGTAGCCGAGCAGGTTCGCGGTGGTGGTCAGCGGTGCGTAGAGGTCGCGCCCCTGGTCCAGCTCGCCGCTGTCGATCACCCCGCGGGCGCCGGAGGCGTAGACCGCCGGCGAGTAGGGCCAGCCGCCGGAGAGCAGCAGCATCACCTTGCGGCCGGGCGGCCGGGCGAAGCCGCGCAGGGCGGCGGTGGCGGCGGCCACGGAGCGCTCCACCTGCTGCTCCACCTGGCGGCCGAACACGCGGTCCTCCGGGTGCAGCCACTGGATGGCGTCGCCGCTCCGCGGCGTCGGGCGGCCGGACAGCGCGCTGTCGTGGGCCCGGCGCTCGGCCAGGCGGTGCAGGCCCAGGGCGGGCCGCGCCCGGGCGTCGCCCAGGGCACGGCGCAGCTCGCGCTCGGACGCCGTCCAGCTGGTCAGCATCTCCACCCGCTTGCCGTCGAAGGCGACCACCGCCATGCGGTCGTTGCGGCCGAGGAAGTCGAGCTGGTCGGCCAGCGACGCGAGCACCGCGTCGCGGTCCCGGGCCTGCGAGAAGTAGTCGTCGACGAACACCAGGTAGCTGGTGCCCACCTCCTCGCCGGGGGCGGCGGCCGGAATGCCGGGCAGCGCCACGCCCTCGCGCTCCACCACCTCCCCGCCGACGATCTCGGTGAAGTACTGGATCGCCACCTCCTCGCCGTCGACGAAGAGCCGGAAGTCGTCGGGGGCGAGGCCGGTGACGCGGTTGCCGTCGCGGTCGGTGACCACGGCCTCCACGTTGACCACCCGCACGTCGATCACCTCCCCGAACGGGTCGGGGGGCGGCCCGGCCTCCGGCGGCGGGGCCGCGGCCTGCCCCTGGGCGAGGGCGGTGAACGGGAGCAGCAGCAGGACGGACGCGAGGGAAAGGACTCTCATCGGGGAACACCTCCACAGGCAGGCAACAGCAACAGCGATTCCAGGCGCGCGAACGCCCATCACGACAGCGAGAACCGGGAATCGGCCGCGCCTCTTCCTGGGCCTGCCGTCCGCTGGGGAGGACGGGGCGTCCTGCCGCACCAGGTCCGATTCGTCGATGCGGGCGTCGTCGGTTCCCCGCCGGCAGTGGATCGCTGGCGCACGCGGCGGCGGCGCGGCGATGTTCAGCGCCCGAGGCGGGCCACCAGGTGGCCGATGATCTTGGGGGCGTGCTCCCGGGAGTTCTCGATGAAGATCTTGTCGGTGGCCTCGCCGGCCAGCAGGGTGCCGGCGAGGTAGAGGCCGGGGACGTTGGACTCGCAGGTCTCCGGGTCGTGGGCCGGGATCAGGGTCTCCGGGTCGACCTCGACGCCGGCCGCGACCTGGAGCGTCACGTCCGGCTCGTAGCCGATGAAGACATAGGCGGCGTCGCAGGGGATGCGCTCCGCCCCGCCCGGGTCGAGCTCCTCCCCCGCCGGCCGCACCTCGACCCAGCGCTCGTCGCCCTCCTCGCCGAAGGCGGTGACCACGGTGCCGAAGCGGGCGGCGATGGAGCCGGCGGCGATGCGGTTCTCGATGTCCGGCTTGAGCCAGTACTTGATCGAGCGGCGCACCTCGGTGCCCCGGTGCACCAGGGTCACCCGCACGCCGTTGCGCCACAGGTCGAGGGCCGCCTCGGCGGCAGTGTTGCCGGCGCCGACGATCACCACGTGCTCGCCGAAGTGGCGGTACGGGTCGAGGTAGCGCCAGCCGACCCAGGGCAGGCCCTCGCCGGGGACGCCCAGGCGGTCCGGGTTGAAGAAGTAGCCGGTGGCGACGGCCACCGCCCGGGCGCGGTGCTGCCGCCGCTCGCCGCGGTGCTCGCTGTCGACCACGAACACGTCCTCGCCCTCCCCGCGCGGCGGGTGCACGGCCAGCACCCTCTCGTGGAGCGCCAGCGGCACCTGGTAGCGCTCGACCACCGAGCGGTAGTAGACCAGGGTCTGGCGGCGGCTCGGCTTGTCCTCGGCGATGGTGAACGGCACGTCGGCGATCTCGAGCAGGTCCCGGGTGGTGAAGAAGCGCAGGTCGACGGGATAGGCCTGGATGGCGGCGCACAGCGGCCCCTGGTCGACCAGCAGCACCGACAGGCCGCGGCGCCGCGCCTCGGCGCCGAGAGCGATGCCGGTGGGCCCGGCACCGACCACCAGCAGGTCGAGGATCTCCGGGCGGGGCTCGATGGGATCGGGCACGGTCGGTTCAGGCACGGTCGGTTCAGGCACGGCGGGGCTCCAGGTCGACCAGGTGGTTCACCGGCCCGTGGCCGCCGCCCACCGGGTAGGCAGCCGCCATGGCGCGGCGGAGGTAGGCGATGGCGCCCTCGACGGCGGTGCCGAGATCCTCGCCGGCGCCGAGGCGGGCGGCGATGGCCGAGGACAGGGTGCAGCCGGTGCCGTGGGTCGCGCGGGTCGCGAGGCGCCGGCCGGTGAAGCGCCGGATGCGCGCGCCGTCGTAGAGCAGGTCCACCAGCTCGTCCCCCGCGCCGTGGCCGCCCTTGACCAGCGCCGCGGCGGCGCCGGCGGCGACCAGGCGGCGGGCCATCTCCTCGCCCCCGGCGGCTTGGCCGGCGGCGGACGTGGCCGCGGCAACGCCGGTCATGCGTCCCGCCTCCGGCAGGTTCGGGGTGACGAGGGTGGCGAGCGGCAGCAGCTCCCCGACCAGCGCCTCCACGGCGTCGTCGGCGAGCAGGGCGTCGCCGGACTTGGCGACCATGACCGGATCGAGCACCACCGGGGCTCCGCCGGGCCGGCCGGCGCCGTGGCGCGCCAGGGCGCCGGCGACGGCGCGCACGATGGCGGCGTCGGCCAGCATGCCGATCTTCACCGCGTCGACGCCGAGATCGTCGAAGATGGCGTCGATCTGCGCCGCCACGATCTCGGCTGGAACCGGGTGGACGGCGGTCACCGCCCGGGTGTTCTGGGCGGTGATGGCGGTGATGGCGCTCATCCCGTAGGCGCCGTGGGCGGCGAAGGTCTTGAGATCGGCCTGGATGCCGGCGCCGCCGCCGGAGTCGGAGCCGGCGATGGTGAGCAGGCGCGGCGGAGCCTGGGCCGGCCGCGGTGCGGCGTCGCGCGAGGCGGGGTGCCGGGGCTCGCGCACGGGGTGGGGCCCCCTGGCGGTCACGGGTTCGTCGCGGCGCGTCCGGCGCCTGCGCTGGCACCCGGCGCGGCGGTGCGCCGCCACCGCGCCCACAGCAGGGCGACGATTCCCAGGATGGCGACGCTGATCACCTGGGCGAGGGTGAAGGGTCCGAAGAAGCGGTCGTCCTTGGCGCGGAAGATCTCGACCACGAAGCGCTCGACGGAGAGCAGCGCCGCCAGGGCCAGGGCGATGCCGCCGGGGCGCACGCCGCGCCGGAACAGCCACAGGCCGAGGGCCCAGATGGCCAGTGCCATGGCGGTCTCGTAGAGCTGGGTCGGGTGGACCGGGACGATGGCGTCGGGCGGCAGATCCGGCGGCACGAGGGACGGGAAGTCCTGGCGCAGGGCGCCGGCGGTGGCGGGGGGCACGGCTTCGGGGAAACGCACACCCCATGGCACGTCGGTGGGCTTCCCGTAGTCGTCGCCCACCAGGAAGCAGCCGATGCGTCCGATGGCGTAGCCGATGGCGGTGCCGACGAGGATGACGTCGGCCACGGCGAGCAGGGGCAGCCGGCGCCGGCGGATGGTCCACAGCACGGCTGCGCTGCCGAGGATCGCGCCGCCGTACCAGACGAGCCCGGCGCGGTCGAGCAGCAGGCGCCAGTCGCCGTAGAGGGCGGCGTAGTAGATCTTGCTCCCCAGGATGCCGCCCACTCCGGCGGCGAACAGCACGGCCCCGGCATCGTCCTCGTCGCCGATGCCGAGCCGCTTGAAGCCCCACACCGTCTGGAAGTAGCCGGCGAGGAAGGCCAGCACCATCATCGCCCCGAACGAGGTGATGACAACGGGGCCGATGCGGAAGAGCTCTGGGTACATGCGGTCGGTGTCGGCGGGAGATCGGAGCGCGGCGGCGGCGGGCCGCCCGGCGGCGCATGGTATCACCCGCGGGGGGCGGGGGGGTCGCGTGGAGACAGCCGGGCGGGCGTGCCGCGGGGGCTGGGATCGGGGCGTGGTTGCTAGCGTGGACGACGGCGCACGCTAGGAGGCGCAGGGCGGCCGGGCAAAGCTCCGCTCGGTCTGCGGGATAGGCCCTCGCGGAGCTTTCCCCGGCCGCCTCCTGGAGGGGGCCGGCCGCTTCCCGGAGGTCTTCCGCTCCCGAAGAGCCTCGAAGGTCTTGCTGGACGGTTCCGCTGAAACCCACCGGCGACTCGCCCCGGAGGCTCGGCGACGTTTCAGCTGAAACGTGCCGGCGACACGGGCCCCGACCCTGCGCCACGTTCCGGCGGGAAGGACCGGTCATCGCCGAGCGCAGCGGAAGCAGTCGACGACCGCGGGAGGGTTCGAAGGCCGTGCACTTCCGCTGAAGCACTTCGAACTGCGAGATGTCCCGCTACCGGTCGTTGAGGCTCCAGTCGTAATCCATGTACCTCACGCCGGGCTCACGCTGGCGGATGCGCTCGGCGAGGCGGCGGTCGCCGAGGTGCTCCACCACCCAGTCGCGCACGCCGCCGCGGGCGAAGAAGGCGACGACGCGGCTCGAGTCGGTGAAGTCCTGGGCGTACCATTTGAAGATCGACGACAGGTGCAGCTCGTTGGCCTTCTCGTCGTAGCGCAGCCCCTTGTTGGGATCGGCGAGGAAGCGGTGGGTCTGCTCGCGGAGTTGGCGGTCGATGCGCGCGCCGGTGTAGGCCTCGCCCCGCAGGTCCGGGCACGAGGTCGACGCGCAGACGACGGCGAAGTGCACCCGCGGGTCGATCTCCCGCGCCGCCGTCTCGAGGGCATCGAGGGTCATCGGCTTGCCGCCCACGGGAAAGGTCTTCTCGTCGAAGAACCCGTCCACGTCCTTCACCGACTTCACCCCGGGATAGAGCGCCAGCACGTGGTGCACCACCACGGCGTTGTAGGCATTGGTGAGGAAGGCGAGGCGGTCGTTGGTGGGGAGCTTCGCCGGGTCGGTGCGGCGGACGTGGGCGAGGAAGGCGTCGAGGTCGGCGCGGTCGCGGGCGACGGCGGCGTAGTCCACTCCCCCGTCGCGCACGTGCTTGCGGGCGAGGCGGTCCCAGGCGGCGGTGCCGCCAGCCGGGGCTGCCGCGCGGGCGGCGGCGCGGGCGGC
>DATACC010000239.1:0-2768 GCA_036259255.1 Thermoanaerobaculia bacterium
GGCCGCGGCTCCGGCGACCGGCGCCTCGGCGCTGCGCCCCACGGCGGCCAGCGCGCCGGCGAGCCAGGCTTGGCGGCAGGCGCCGCGGCGCACCTTGCCGCTGGAGGTGCGGGGCAGGGCACCGGGGCGCAGCAGCACCACCTCGTAGGGGCGCACCTCGTGGCTCTCTGCCACCGCTTCGCGCACCGCCGCCGCCACCTCCTCGACGGCCTCGCCCGAGCGCGCCGCCGCCGAGCGCGGCTCCACCTCCCAGGCGACGACCAGCCGCTCCTCGCCGTCGACCTCCACCGGGAAGGCGGCACCGGCCCCCAGGCGCAGGGCGGCGTGGGCGCGCTCCGCGCTCTCCTCCACGTCCTGCGGGTAGAGGTTGCGGCCACGCAGGATGATCAGGTCCTTGAGTCGGCCGGTGACGAACAGCTCGCCGCCGTCGAGGAAGCCGAGGTCGCCGGTGCGCAGGAAGGGGCCGGCCTCGGGCTCACCGGCGAGGCGGGCGCCGAAGGTCTCGGCGGTCTCCGCCGGTCGTCCACGGTAGCCGCGGGCGACGCTGGGTCCGGCGACCCACACCTCGCCCACCACCCCGGGCGGCAGCGGTCGGCGGCTCTCCGGCGCGACGACCTCGACGCGCTGGCCCATCCACGGAGCGCCACAGGCGACCAGCTCCCGCGGTGCTCCCTCGCCGCCCGCCGCCGTCTCGGCCCGGCCCTCGTGCTCCAGCGCGCGGGTGTCGAACTGCCGGGTGCGGGCGCCCCGGCCGGGGGCGCCGCCGGTGACGAACAGCGTCGCCTCCGCGAGGCCATAGCAGGGGAAGAAGGCACGGCGGTCGAAGCCCGCCGGGGCGAAGGCGGCGGCGAAGCGCTCCAGCGTAGCGGCGCGCACCGGCTCGGCGCCGTTGAAGGCCACCTGCCAGCAGGACAGATCGAGCTCGGCGCAGGACTCCGGCGTCGCCCGGCTGGCGGCCAGCTCGTAGCCGAAGTTGGGGCCGCCGCTGGTGGTCGCCCGGTAGCGGGAGATGGCGCGGACCCAGCGCAGCGGCTGCTGCAGGAAGGACTGGGGCGACATGAGCACGCAGCGGCCGCCGGTGAACAGCGGCTGCAGGACGCCGCCGATCAGCCCCATGTCGTGGTAGAGCGGCAGCCAGCTCACCACCACCGAGTCCTCGTCCTGGGCGAAGGCCCGGCGGATCATCTCCTCGTTGTGAAGGAGGTTCGCGTGGCTCACCTCGACGCCCCGGGGCGCGGCGGTGGAGCCGGAGGTGTATTGCAGGAAGGCGACGTCGTCGCCGGCCACGGAGGGCGGCTCCCAGGCCTCCTCGGCTCCGGGGTCGCCCACCGCCTCGATCCAGACGGCGGCGGCGAGCTCGGGGATGGCGGCAGAGAGCTCCTCGGCGCGCTCGGCGATGGCCGGCTCGGTGAGCACCACCCGCGGCGCGGCGTCGCGGGCGATGGCGGTCAGCCGGGCATTGCGGCGCGCGACGCGCTCCCCCCGCCCGGGCCGGGGCGGATAGGCCGGCACCGCCACCACCCCGGCGTAGAGGCAGCCGAAGAAGGCGACGATGAAATCGAGCCCCGGGGTGAACAGCAGCAGGGCGCGGTCACCGCGGGCCGCCCCCGCGGACGCCAGGCGAACCGCGACTTGTCGCGCCCGCGCGTCGAGCTCGGCGTTGGACAGCCGCGACGCCTCCACCTCCCCGTCGGCCAGGAAGGTGTAGACGGTCGGGTCCGGTCGTTGCTCCGCGCGCGTCCGCAGCAGCTCCGCCAGCGATCCGGAGCCGGTGGTGGCGCCGAGATGGACGGTCACCGGCGCTCGGCTCCCCCGCCCCCCACCCCGCTTTCCCCACCCGGTTCACAACACGCCAGCACGTCACGGACCTGCAATGCTTCCTCCCGCATCAGTCGCTTAGTGACTGAAAATAAGGTACTTCCAGCATCACGATTGTTTGTGTCCTTCGTGTCTCTAGTGCGCCCTGGAGACGAAAGCGAGACGCGTTCTCGCAGCCCGGCGGATAATGGGCCCGGAGGTGCGTTGACGAGGGAGATGATCGAGCTGGGAGCAGATGGCGAGGCGTGGCTGATCCGCTCCTCGCAGCGCGGCGACGAGGAGGCCTTCCGTCGCCTGCTGCTGGACTACCGGCCGCGCCTGCTCGGCTATCTCGAGCGCTACTGCACCGACGGCGCGGCGGCGGAGGACCTCTTCCAGGAGACCGCGCTGCGGGCCTGGCGGGGTCTGGCGCGCTACGACCACCGCAACCGGTTCGCCTCGTGGCTGTTCGGCATCGCCCACAACGCCGGCGTCGACGCGCGTCGGCGAGCCCGGGTGCGCCACCCCGAGGGCCTGCCGGCCGCCGCCGTCGTGCCGGGGACCGCCGGCCCGGAGGACGTGTTGCTGGGCCAGGAGCTCGCCGCCGTGCTGCGGCGGGCCATCGGCGAGCTGCCGCCCAAGCAGGCCCGGGTCTTCCACCTGCGCCACACCACCGATCTCAAGTTCCGTGAGATCGCCGCGCTCACCGGCGATCCGCTGAGCACCGTTCTGGGCCAGATGCATACCGCCGTCTGCCGGCTGCGGGCGGCCCTGGAGGAGTACCGATGCCGGAGCTGAACACCCCGAGCACCCCGTGCGCCCGCTTCGAGCACGACGTCTTCCTGTTGCTCTCCGACGAGCTCGGCGCCGGCGAGCGCCGGCGCTGGGAGGATCACCTGGCGGATTGCCCGCGCTGCCGCCGGGAGCGCGCCGAGGTCGCCGAGGTGCTCGGCCTCTGTGGCCTGCTGGCC
>DATACC010000240.1:0-2634 GCA_036259255.1 Thermoanaerobaculia bacterium
GGCGCGGCAGGGCGGCGCGGGCCGGGCCGGCGTCGGGCGGGCCGGCCTCGGGCAGGACGGCGTCAGGCACGGCGCACCCGCGGATCGGCGGCGGCGTGGAGCAGGTCGGCCAGCAGGTTGCCGGCGATCACCAGGACGGCCGACAGCGCCGTGGTGCCGAGCACCAGCGGCAGGTCGCGGGTGAGGATGGCGTTCCAGGCGACCCGTCCGAGCCCCGGCCAGGCGAACACCACCTCGACCACCAGCACCCCGTTGAGCACCACCGGCAGGCCGAGGCCGAGCACCTGGGCGAGCGGCGCCATGGCATTGGGCAGTCCGTGGCGCCACAGCACCCGGCGCTCCGAGAGCCCCTTGGCGCGGGCGGTGCGCACGTAGTCCTCGCCGAGCACGTCGAGGACGCTGTTGCGCACCAGGCGCAGGGTGCTGCCGGCCGAGGCGAGGCCGAGCACCACCGCCGGCAGCAGCAGGTGCCGGCCGAGGTCGGCCCAGCGCTCGACGGTGCCCAGGTGTTCGGCGCCGGCCGAGAGCATGTGGCCCGCCGGCAGCACCGGCCACAGGTAGGCGAAGGCGAGCACGGCCATGATGGCGAGCCAGAAGCTCGGCACCGAGACCAGCAGGAGCGAGGCGCCGCGCAGCAGGTGGTCCGCCGTGCCGCCGTGGCGCCGCGCCGCCCAGATGCCCAGCGGCAGCGCCACCAGCCACTCGACGAAGGTGGCGGCGAGGCCGAGCAGCAGGGTGGCTGGCAGGGCGTCGGCGAGGATGCTCGCCACCGGCCGGTTCTGCACGAAGGAGGTGCCGAGGTCGCCGCGCGCCGCGCGCCCCAGCCAGGCGGCGTACTGCTGCGGCAGGGGACGGTCGAGGCCGAGGGTGCGTTCGAGGCGCTCGACCCGCAGCGCCCGGCCCGGCCCCTCGCCCGCCAGCGCGTCGGCGGCGCTGCCGGGCGCGGCGTGGACCAGCACGAAGGTGAAGCTGAGGACCAGGGCGAACAGCAGCAGCGAGACGGCGAGGCGCCGCAGCAGGTAGCCGGTCATGGCGCGCGCGGGGGCGTCGCCCCCACCGTCCTCAACCTCCGGCGGGGGCGGCCCGGCCCGCCTCCGGCTCGACCCACCAGTGGCGCAGGTCGTCGAAGGTGAAGAGATGGCTCGGCTCGAGGCCGTGGAGGCGCTCGCTCACCCCGTGCAGCCGCTGCGACTGCCACAGGAAGGTGTACGGCTGCTCGCGCCGCAGGACCGCCTGCAGCTCCACCAGCAGCGGGCGGGCCGCCTCCAGCGTCGGCTGGCTGCGCACCTGCTCGAGCAGCCGGTCGACCCGCGGGTCGGCGAAGCCGATGACGTTGTTGCCGCCGATCTCGGAGCTGTGCAGGGCGTAGCGGAAGTCGAAGGTGGTGGGCACCACCCAACCGCCGAGCACGCCGTCGAAGTCGCCGCCGTAGACCTGCTCGAGGAAGGCGTTGAACTCGGGGACCTCGGATTCCACCGCCACGCCGACGCGCCGGAGTTGCTCCTGGATCAGCACCAGGGCGTCCTCGCGCTGCCGGTTGCCGGCGTTGGTGATCAGCCGCAGGACGAGTCGCTGGCCGGCCTTCTCGCGGATCCCGTCGCCGTCGCGGTCCACCCAGCCGTGCTGCTCGAGCAGCCGGCGCGCCTGGTCCGGGTCGTAGGGCAGGGGCTGGTCGTCGGGGTCGTGGCCCGGCGTGTCCGGCAGGACCAGGGACGAGACGACGCGGGCGTGCGGGCCCCAGATGCTGTCGACCAGGGTCTGGCGGTCGATGCCGAGGGTCAGGGCCCGGCGCACGTCGCTCTCGGCGAAGGGCTCCCGGCGGACGTTCCAGCCGATGCCGATGTAGCCGCGGCTCCAGTAGGAGATGACGCGGGTGTCGGGGTGCTCCTCGACGGTGGCGGCCTGCTCCGGGCCGAGCTGGATGGCGAAGTCGACGTCGCCGCCGAGGAGCTGGGTGAGCTGGCTCGACTGGTCGGGGATGACGCGGAACACTACCCGGTCGAGGCGCGGCAGGCCCGGCTCGTAGTAGCGCGGGTTGCGCTCCAGCACGAGCTCCTGCTGCGGCCGCCAGGAGGCGAGGGTGAAGGGGCCGTCGACCACCAGGTTCTGGCGGAACCAGTCGGCGTTGCCGCGCCACTCGGCGAACGGCAGCCTGCTCCAGGCGTGGGCCGGCAGGATCACGCCGCCGGAGGCGACGTCGAGGAGCTGGGCCGAGTAGACGTGGTGGAAGCGGAAGCGCACCGTGTGCGCGTCGAGGGCATCGACGCCGGCCACCGCCTCCAGGCTCGAAGCGCCCTCCCAGGCGACGTCCGGGTCGGTCCAGGCCTGGTAGGTGAAGACGACGTCGGCGGAGGTCACCGGCGTGCCGTCGCTCCACACCACGTCGTCGCGCAGGTGCAGGGTGAGGGCGAGCCGGTCGTCGGAGAACTCCCACGACTCGGCGAGCCGGGGGGCCACGGAGTAGTCGGGCCGTTCGCCGACCAGCGGCAGGAAGAGCCGTCGGGAGATCTCCGTGGTGATGGTCGAGGGCGGCACGATCAGCGGGTTGACGCCGCCGACGTCGGAGGTGATGCCGACCACCACCTGGCCGCCGCGCACCGGCTCGGCGGCGGCCGGGGCGGTCGCGTCGCCGTC
>DATACC010000241.1:0-10997 GCA_036259255.1 Thermoanaerobaculia bacterium
GCGTGCCGCCGGCGGTGACCACCACCGGGCAGCCGGCGGCAGCGGCGTCGAGGAAACGGGTGCGCAGCGACAGGCGGGTCTCCAGACTCGGCCGGTGCGGCGCCGCCAGCACGTCGACGTCGCGCAGCAGGTCGTAGCGCCGGTCGCTCGCCACCCAATCGAAGCAGCGCACGCGGGAGCCCCAAAGACCGCGCCGGCGGCAATGGGCCTCCACCTCCCCGAGCAGGCGCTGGGGCGTCGAGCCGGGGTTCGGGTTGGCGACCAGCAGCAGCGTCCAGTCGATCCCTTCCAGGTGCTCGAGCGCCGCGAGCAAGGTCCACGGGTCATACCAGTCGTAAAGGCCGCCGAACAGCACCCGGCGCTCGCCGGGGCGCCGGGCGTCGAGCAGCGGCTGGTGGGGCGGCAGGCTCGCCGGCAATCCGAAGGGCACCGGCGCCACGAGTCCCGCCAGGTCCGGGTCCGCCGCCACCCGGTGCGGGTTCACCCGGCCCAGCGCGGCGAGGAAACCGAGATAGAACAGGCGCTGCTCCTCCGAGGAGCAGAGGAAGAAGTCGCCGCGCGCCATCTGCAGCACCCAGGTGGCGTGGTCGTTGCGGTACGGGTCCAGGCCGAGGGTGTCGCGGTAGTGGAGGTTCTCCACCAGCCAGGGGTCGTAGAGGTCCACCGCCACGGGCAGCTCCGGCAGCTCGAGCAGCACGTCGTTGGCGAGCTGCCCCTGGGCCACCGCGCCGTCGCAGCCGGCCAGCCCCTCGGCCAGGCGTCCGCGCTCGAAGGAGCGCACCTCGACCTCGGCCGCCGCCGGCAGCTCTCCGAGGGCTTCGGTCATCTCCCGCGGCGTGGCCGGCGAGACCAGGCGCACGGCGACGCCGGCTGCCGCCGGCAGGCGCCGGGCGAGCTCGAGGTAGCGGATGCCGATGCCGGCCATGCGCTCGCGCACCGGCTCGCTGGAAACGAGGGCGATGCGAGTCACGACCCGCCGGGTTCCCCCGCGCCCCGGAGCCCCTCCAGCCGCTGGTGCAGGCGCCAGGCACGGGTCGCCTCCATGGCGCGGATGCGGCCCTCGAGGCGGGCGATCTCGGCGTAGGTGCGGCCCAGGTGCTCCGTCTGCTCGTCGACGGTGCGGCGCAGGGCGCTCTCGTCGTCGTAGAGGCGCTGCAGCTCGCGGCGCAGGGCCTCGCGCTCCTCGCGCAGCCCCACCACCTCGCCGTGGACGCGGTGGTGGGCCTGCTCCCAGCGGTGGCGCTCGCGGTCGATCTCGCGGGCCTCGCCGCGGGCCCGGCGCGCCTCGCGGGTGGCGGCGGCGGCGGCCTCGATGGCCGCCACCAGCTCGGCGCGCAGGGTGTCCACCGCCGCCGCCAGCCGCTCGGGCTCCAGGCGGCCGGCGTGCTTGGCGAGCACCCGCGCCTTCATCGCCAGGAAGTCGGCGCGGCGGCGCGGCGACTCGCCGAGCACGTGGTGGCCGGCGCCGCGGAAGTGGCGGTACTCGCAGGTGACCCGCGGCAGGTGGTGGAAGGGGGTGACGGCGGCGAGCCGGATCAGGAAGTCCCAGTCCTCGAAGAACGGCAGCGCACGGTCGAAGGGGCCGACCTCGGCGAACAGGGAGCGCTCGACGAGCAGCGTGTGGAACGGGATGTAGTTGTCGACCAGCAGCAGGTCGGGGTCGAAATCGCGGCTGTAGGGCAGGCGCCGCTCGCGGCAGCTCCAGCCGCCGGGAGTCTCGGCCCCGTCGTCGCCCGGCGCCGCCAGCTCGTAGACCGCCACCGCCGCGTCCGTATAGGCCACCCGCACGCCCGGGGCGCCGACCAGGCCGACCAGCGTCTCCAGGTGCTCCGGGGCGGCGAGGTCGTCGTCGTCGAGGAACGCCACGTACTCGCCGTGGGCCGCCGCCACCCCGGCCTCGGCCGCCGCCGCCCGACCGCGGTTGTCCGGCAGGTCCACCCGCACCACCGGCAGGCCGAGATCCCCCGGCAGCTCGGGTGGCGCGCCGCCGTCGTTGACCAGCACGATCTCCGTGCGCCGCCAGGTGCCGGCGGCGAGGCTCGCCAGCGCCTGGCGCAGCAGCTCCGGGCGGTCCTTCGTGCGCACCACCACGGAGACCAGCGGCCCCTCCGTGACGACGTGGAGCTCCGGCACGCCGCCGAGCCAGGCGACGAGCTGGGCCGGGCTGCGGGTGGCGAAGTCGGCCGGGGCGAGGCGGCGGTAGCCCTCCGCGGCCTGCGACCCGTCGGCGTCGCTGCCGAGGGTCAGAGTGCGGTAGCGCTTCAGGCCGGAGGCGGCGCGCCAGTAGCCGCGGCGCTCCCCCTGGCTGACGTAGAGCGCCATCGCCGCCTCGAGCTCCGGCAGCTCGGCGCCGACGTCCACCAGCAGGTCCGGGTAGGCGGGACGGTTGATCTCGTAGGCGAGCACCGCGAGACCCGCCACCGCCTCGGCCAGCGGCTCGGTGCCGGGATCGCTGCCGGGATCGGTGCGGGGCTCGGCCGACGTGGCGGCTGGCGAATCGTCCGGCAGCTCGCGGCCGGCGCCGCCGGCCGCCGGCCGCAGCGGGGCGAGCAGGCGGTGCAGCGCGGCGAAGGCGGCGCGGTGGTCGGCGCTCGCCTCCAGCGGCGAGGGCACCAGCAGCAGGTCCGGCCGCTGGCTGAGCAGAGCGCGGCGCACGGCGGCGGCGGCGGCGTCGAGGTGGGCGGCCAGGGCACCGTCCGGCAGCGCCAGGTGCTCGACCCCGGCGAAGCCGAGTCGCTCGGCCACGGCGGCGGCCTCGCGGCGGCGGCGCGCGGCGTAGGCCGGGCGGTCGTCCACCACGTCGCGGCCGCCGGCACCGTCGGTGAGGAAGAGCACGCGCACCGCGGCACCGTCGCGGGCGAGCTGTACCAGCAGGCCGCCGCAGCCGAGCACCTCGTCGTCGGGGTGCGGCGCCAGCACCAGCACGCTGCCGGCGCTCACCCGCTCGGTGCGGTCCGGCGGGAGCTGGCTGCCGCCCAGGGTGCGGGCACCGGCGGCCTCGAAGCGGCTCATGGCGAGCCATCCGGGGTTCCGGCGGCGGCGGCGGCGGAGGCGCCGGAGGCGACTCCGGGCGGGCTCGCCGGCCGCCAGATCCGCAGCACCGCCGACACCGGCACCCCGGCGCGGAACGGCCACTCGCTGGAGCGGAGCTGCGCCGGGGTGATGCGGCCGCCCCGGTACGGATCGCCGCGGCCGACGAGAACGCGGCGCGCCGACACCCGCCCGGCGCCGACGCGCACGGTCAGGCGCTCGACGGCACCGGGATCGCCGAGCACCAGGAAGCCCTTCTGCGGCAGCCCGGCGACGAGATCGAAACGCACCCGGTTGCCCTCCTGCGTCACCTCGTCGTCGGCCGCCAGGAAGTACGGTGCCCAGCCGCCCGGTGCCGACGCGAACACCAGCTCGCCGGTGACCCGCCGGCCGGGAGCGACGTCGTCGAGCACCACCCGCAGGCCGGCCAGCTCGTTGTCGAGCTGGGCGTGGATCAGGGCGGCGAGCTGCTCCACCCGCTCCGGCTCGGCGGCGGCGAGATCCTGGCGCTCCTCGCGATCGCGGCCGAGGTCGAAGAGCTGCACCGGCGGCTCTGGGACGCCGGGGTTCGACAGGATCAGCTTCCACTCGTCGAGGATCGAGGCCATCGACAGCGGTCCGCGTCCCAGTGCCTCCGCCAGGGCGGCGCTGCGCGGCAGGGTCTCGATGCCCACCAGCGTCGGCAGCAGGTCGATGCCGTCGAGCTCCGGCACCAGCTCGAGGTCGGCGGCCGACAGCACCGTGGGAGCGACGTCGAGCAGGCGCACACTGCCGGCCACCCGCAGGCGCTCGCGCACCCGGCCGTCCCAGCGGAATACCAGCGGCACGTGGATGCGCTGGTTGGCGAGATCCGAGGGGGGCGCCGCGTCCACCTCCTGGGCTCCGGCATCGCCGCCGTCGCCCTTGACCGGCAGCGCCGGCGGCACCGGCACCGCGTGGTCCGCGGTCAGCACCACGAGGTGGCGGCCGAGCAGGCGCGGGTCGAGCACGTCGAGCAGCTCGGCCACGGCACGGTCCGCCCGCCGGAGCTCGGCGTCGTAGGCGGTGAAGCGCTCGTGCTCGCCCACCGGGTCGGGGTCCTCCGCGCCCGCCTCCGCCGGGCTCTCCTCCTCCGCCGCCTCCGACGCCTCGCCACCGGCCAGCCGCACCGGACCGGGAGTCTCGATGTCGGGGAGGTGGAGGTAGAGGAAGAACGGGCGGGCCGCGTGGGCCTGCAGGAAGTCGAGGGCCCGCTGGGCGAGCACCGAGGCGCTCGGGCCGCCGCCGGGGAAGTCCTCGGAGGGGCCGAGCCAGGTGTCGAACCCCCGCGACAGACCCTCCAGCCCGGCCAGCTCGCGATCGCCCACGTAAGCCGCCGTGTGGTACCCGGCCTGGCGCAGGCGCTCGGCCAGGGTGGGCACCTCCGCCGGCAGCACCGGCGGCCGGCTCTGTCCGCGCAGCACCTCCCCGGGATGGCGGCCGGAGAGCAGTGAGACCACCGACGGCACGGTCCACGGTGCCTGGGCGTAGGCGTCGTCGAAGGAGGCGCCGCGCGACAGCAGGACGCGGTCGATGCCAGGAGTCACCGCCCCCTCCTCCCCGCTGGCGCCGAGGCGGTCGGCGCGCAGGCCGCCGACGACCACCAGCACGATGCCCGGCGAACCGCCGCGCCGTGCCGCCGCCTCGCGGCCGTAGAGGGCCACCGGTCCCCAGGCCACCGGGCGCTCCTCGCCGAGCCCGGCGGGGCCCGCCACCGAGGCCGAGAACTCCAGGGTGACCGCCTCGCCGGCCCACGGCGACAGGTCGACGCCGAAGCCGAGCCACTCGGGGCGGCGGGAGCGCTCGGCGCGCACCGACTCGAGCACCTGGCGCTCGCCCTGGTGGCGCAGCGCCACCCGGGCCTCGACGGCGCGTGCCTCCTGCCATGCCTCCGGGGTGAGCTGCACGCCCACCTGCAGCCAGCCGGCGGCCGGCACCTGGCCGCGCCAGGTCCAGCCGGCGGGCGAGGAGAGCACCGCCGGGCGCACCTCGCCGCCGATCGCCACCGACTCGACCACCGGGGCGTGGGAGAAGCGGATGCCGAGGGCTTCGAACTCGTCCTCGAACACCTGCTCGCCGACCGGGGTGAACGGCATCAGGAAGCCGCCGGTGGGATCGCGCGGGCAGGCGGCGAGCAGCAGCGCCACGGCGGCGACGAGCGCCGCCGCGGCGAGGCGCTCCGGGGCCGGGAGCCTGGACCTCGCGGTGCCGGGCCTCACGATGCCGGCCTCCCGCCGCGCCGCAGGCGCAGGCGCACGAGGTCCCACAGCATGCGCAGCGAATCGGTCAGCGGCGAGACCCGGGAGTCCGGGCTGTCGGCCCAGCGCACCCCCTCCTCCACCACCCGGTGGCCGCGCCGGCGGGCGAGCCACACCAGCTCCACGTCGTAGGCGAAGCGCTCCACCGTGAGCTCCGGAAACAGGGCCCGGGCGGCGTCGCCGTCGAGCAGCTTGAAACCGCACTGGGTGTCGCGCACGCCGCCGACCCCGGCCAGGCGCACCAGGAGGTTGAAGCCCTTGCCCATCAACTCGCGGTAGAGCGGTTGACGGCGGGTGATCCTGGAGGTCGCCAGCGCCCGGCTGCCGAGCACCACGGCGGCCTCCGGCAGGCGGCTCTCGAGACGCGGCAGGTCTTCGATCGGGGTCGACAGATCGGCGTCGGTGAGCAGCACGCGGGCGCCGCGGCTGGCCAGCACCCCGGCCTTCAGGGCGGCGCCCTTGCCGCGGTTGGGCTCCAGGCGCAGCACCCGCACGCCCCGGGGCACGAAGGCGGCGGCCACCTCGGCGGTGGCGTCGCCGCTGCCGTCGTCCACCACCAGCACCTCGAAGCTGGCGCCGCGCCCCTCGAGGTAGGCGAGCAGGTGCTCGAGGGTGCTGCCGAGCCGCTGCGCTTCGTTGTAGGCGGGGATGACGACGGAGAGATCCATGGAAGGCCGCTATTATAGGTTCCTGGTGCCCGCCGCTCCCGATGCCCTCACCGTCCGCCCGTACCGTGAGGGCGACGAGCAGGCGATCCTCGACCTGTTCGAGCGCGCCTTCCACCACCGGCGCTCGCTCGCGCGCTGGCGCTGGGAGTACCGCGACAACCCCTACGGCAACCTGCGCATCAGCCTCGCCTTCGATGCCGACGGGCGCCTGGCGGCCCACTACGCCGGCTACCCGGTGCGCTTCTGGACCGACGCCGGCGGCCCGCCCCGCACCTGGCTGGCCCACCAGGTGGGCGACACCATGACCGCCCCCGAGGCCCGGGGCATCGGCCGCCGCGCCACCAGTGCGCTGGCCCGCACCCTGGCTCACTTCTACAGCACCTTCTGCGACGGGCGCATCGACTTCAACTACGGCACCAACACCGGGAAGATCCAGCGCTTCAGCCGCCGCTTCGCCAACGCCCGGCTGCTCGAGCCGGTGCCGTTCCGGGTACGCGCCCTCGGGCGTCCCCTCCCGGTTCCGGGCCGCCTGGCGCTGGCCGTGGGCGGCTGGCGGGTGGAGCCGGTGGAGCGCTGGGACGCGCCCTTCGACGATCTCTGGCGGCGCGCCCGCGGCGGCTACGGGCTGCTCGTCGAGCGCGACGCCCGCTACCTGGCCTGGCGCTACGGCGCCTGTCCGGACGCGCTGCCGGCCTACGCCGTCTACCGCCGCCGCACGCTGGTCGGCTGGAGCGTCTTCCGCCGCCTCAGCGACGAGCGGATCGTCTGGGGCGACGCGCTCTTCGATCCCCGCCATCCGCAGGCCGTCCCCCTCCTGCTCGACCGCGCCCTCGCCGCCCCCCCGCTCGCCGGCGCCGCCACCCTCGAGGGCTGGCTCACCCCCCGGCCGGCCTGGTGGGACGAGAGGGTCGAGGACCTCGGCTTCGAGCACCGCCCGGAGCCGGAGGACCTCGCCGCCGTCTACGTCCCCTTCCGCGTCGACCCCGGCGAGGCCTTCGCTCGCCACCTCTACACGATGAAGGGCGACAGCGACCTGCTGTAGGACTTGAAGCTATTCCTCGCCGTAGGCCCGCTCGATAATCGAGATCAGCTCTCCGACCGCACCACCGATCTGCGCCGCGTAGCCCAAAAACTCTTCAAGATTATTAATATATGCGGCATGGTAGCCACCCGCCTGCAGTCGAGTGACCGTCTTACTCAGCTCTGCTGCTCGAAAAAGCAAATAGGTCAAGCTGGATAATTTAACACCGTACGCCCCCAAATCAGGCGTTAGCGTTTGCATCTGCCGAAACGTCTCCGCGTGTGTAAACTAATCGCCACCGAATTCGTCAATCTCTCTGATATCCCCATCCGAGTCATCGACTTCTTCGATGAAATGAACTGTCGACGCTCTGAGTTGATACAGATCCGGCAGCAGGGAGAGGACGAGTGCCCGCGCCCGTTGTTCTCCCTCCTGATCACGTCGCCGCTTGGAGAGCCAATCGATATAGACCGGAACCGCAATAGCCACTAAGATCGCTATAATGGATCCGATAGCTTGGACCCAAGCGGCCCAGTCGGAAGCAGCTATAGTGCAGCCACCTAGGATCCTATCCACAACCACCTCTCTTCGCGAACGTCTAATCCTTGTGTAAATCCGACCTCACCTTTCGCGCGCGGCGTAGTGGCGTTGCAGCAACCAAACGGCCAGCGGAGTCGCGAGCCTCGAGCCACCACCAGATTTCGATTCCGTAGAGGCGGACCATGGTGGCGAGGAAGGCGGCGGGCAGCGGGTAACGGGCGGCGGCGCCGGGCGGGGCGGGCGGCAGGTCGAGGGCGGTGGGATTGCCGCGCGCGGTGAGCAGGAGGCGGTGGTGCACCGGCCCGGCGGAGGCGAACGGGCGGTAGAGGACCTCGCCACCGGGCATTAGGCGGGCGTCGAGCGGCTCGGGCACGGCGGCGGGCGGCGCGATGCGCCGCAGGCGCTCGGCGGTGGCGTCCCAGGCGTAGAGGCCGGCGTCCGGATGGGCGGCGGCGATCGGCCACCAGTCGGCGCCGTTGCGGCCTTCGTTCCGGCGCGGCAGCGGGTAGACGACGAGCGCCGTGTCGCGGAAGGGCGGCAGCACCGAGTCCGCCAAGCCATAGTGGAACACCTGGGCCAGCGGCACCCCGAGGGCGTTCTCCAGGAACACCGGGTAGCCGGCCACGAACACGGTGCCGCCGCGGGCCGCCTCCGGCGTGGCGGCGAGGGCCGCCGACACCCGCCGGGCCGTCTCCCCCGCCTCCCGATAGATGCGCCCATTGGCGACCAGCAACCAGCCCCAGCCCAGCGCCAGCAGCAGCACACCCCCGACCACGGCGTGGCGCAGGACCCCGCGCGCCCCGCCCCCGAACCCGGCGGCGGCTCCGGAACCGGAACTGCCGCGGGAGCGCGCCGCCGCCCGGCGGGCAGCCGTGGCCGGCGGGGCGATCAGGCGGCCGAGGGCGAAGGTGGCACCGAGGGCCGAAAGATAGGCGTAGCGGCCGTTGCCCGGCACGTAGGGCGCGAAGGCGAACGGCGCCAGCGCCACGACCGCCCACGCCCAGCCGAACACCCAGCCCGCCACCTCCCGCCGGCGCGGCGCCAACACCACGAGCGGCACCAGCAGGAGGACGGCGGCCAGCGCGGCCGGCGCCCAGGCCGGCACCGGCGCCGCATAGACCGGTACCAGCAGGTGGACGAGGGCCTCGCCGAGATCGCCCAGCAGGCGGGCGGCCTCGGCGGCGTCGAAGCGGGCGGCGAAGTCCTGGTACCCACCGACCACCTGGCCGAAGATCGCGCGGCGCAGGAGCAGGTAGACCGCCGCCAGCGCCGCCAGCGGCAGCCAGGCGAGGAGGCGGTGCACCTGGCGCCGGCCGAAGGTCTCCTTCTCGTCGGCCATGCCGGCGCGCGGCAGCAGGTGCTCCGCCAGCGCCACGAGCACCGGCAGGACGATGGCCGCCTCGTAGGAGCCGAGGGCCAGCGCGAAGAGGACGAGCGACCCGGCCTGCCAGGCGCGGGAGGCGTGGCGGCGGAATCGCCGGTGGGCGAGGAAGGCGGCGAGCAGGAAGGCGGTGGCGAAGGGGGTGGCAAAGCTGGCGATCCAGGACACCGCGTTGGGGTGCAACGGGTGGATCGCGAAGAGCACGGCGGCGGCGAGGGCCTGCAGCTCGGAACGGTCGGCGCCGGCCACGGGCGGCCACGCCAGGGCGCCGCTCCGCGGGATGGCGGCGTGGCCGATCCCGGCCCCCCCCAACCCACGGTCCCGGCCGAGGTCTCGCGCCAGGGCCCAGAGCATCACCGCGTTGGCGGCGTGGACCAGCAGGTGCACCAGGTTGTAGGCCCAGGCGGCGCCGGCGAAGAGATTGGCCTCCACGGCCAGCAGCAGCGTGGAGACGGGCCGGTAGAACCGCACCACCTCGATGCCGAGCCACGGCCCGGTCCACCACGTCGCCCAGTCCGCCCACGGCGGCTCCTGGCGCAGGAAGCGCAGCAGCAGGAAGTCCTCGCTGGTGAACCAACGGCCGAACAGCGGCGCATACAGCGCGGCGATCACCACGAGGATCACCAGCGGCGCGGCACCAGGACGGGCCAGGGTGGTGGCGAGAGCGCCGCCGGAAGGGGAAGCGCCAGCGGCGGAGGCGTCCGTGCCGGCGACGGCGGAACGCCCGCGGCGCGTTTTAGCGAAACCGTCCTCGCCGGCGACGGCGGAGGGTTGGCCGCGCATGTCCGCGGCAACGTCCGTACCCCTCGCGCTCAGCTCGTCGCGGCAGGCCTCGCGGGGCTCGCGGCCAGTCACGGTTCGACCCTCTCCGCGCGCCACGCCGCCAGCTCGCGACCTCGCTCGTCGACCACCGCCAGCCGCAGCGGCCCGGGGGCCAAGCCCTGCCAGATCTCGGCTGGCAGCTGCCAGCTCTCGGCACCGGGCGGCAAGCGCTCGGCGGCGGCCGGGAAGCCGCGGGCCAGGGGGGAGACCTCGATCCACAGCGGAGCGCCACGCCATCGGGCCAGCTCGATCCCGGGAGGTGCGAGCACCGGCGGGTCGAGGGCGGTGCGTTCCATGGCCGGCCCCACCGGATGCGGACGGTCACCCGACGGGGAGCCGGGGGGCAGCGGCGGCGGCCAACCGGCGGGGCGGCGGACCGCCCGCCCGCCGAGCCGCGTGACCAGCCGCCACCAGGCGTCGCCGTACCAGCGGCGAACGAAGCGCTCTTCGGACTCGGCGAACCACCGCCCCGCCCGCGGCTCCCGGGCGGCGCTGCCGGCGTAGCGGTGGCGGGCCACCGCGCGCGGCTCGTAGACGGCGGACAGGCCGGCCCGGCGCAGGCGCAGCAGCCAGTCGGTCTCCTCGAAGTAGAGGAAGTAGCCGGGATCGAAGGGACCCACCCGCCCCCACGCGCCACGCGCCACGGCGAGCACCGCGCCGCTCAGGTGGTGGCTCGGCAGCGGCGCCTCGGCCAGCCAGTGCCGCCGGGCGTGGCGGCGCCAGCGGCGGCGGGCCCAGGGGGTCGGGACACCACCGGAGGCGGCGAGGCGGGCCGGTCGACGAGGTCGAGCGGCATGGGTCAGTCCATCTTCAGGTTGAGCGCACGCACCAGCTCGCCCCAGGTCTCGTACTCCTTGCGGACGAAGCGGTCGAGCTCCTCCGGGGTCGATCCGATCGCTTCAGTGCTGAGCTCCTCGAGGCGCTTCTGCACAAGCGGATCCTTCAGCGCCTTCAGCGACTCCGCGTTGAGCCGCGCAATGACCGGCTGCGGCGTCCCGGTCGGGACAAAGAATGCGGTCCAGGAATAGACGCTAAGGCCAGGGAACCCCTGCTCCGCCAGCGTCGGCAGGTCGGGCAGCTGCGGCGAGCGCTTGTCGCCGGCAAGGCCCAGCGGCTTCAGCGCCCCGGCCTTGATGTGCGGCAGCGCGGTCTGGATGTTGTCGACCATGATCTTCGGCTCGCCGCCGAGCACAGCGGCAACCGCCGGCGCCGAGCCCTTGAAAGGCACATGGACAATGTCGACGCCGGCCATCGCCTTG
>DATACC010000242.1:0-1569 GCA_036259255.1 Thermoanaerobaculia bacterium
GCGGCGCCGTGGTGGGCGAGGAGGGATTTCTTGCGATCGCCTGCTGCTCGCACAACGTGCCGGCGGATGCCTTCGCCGACGAGGTGCGCAGGGGCCTGCGCGACGCCGCGCGGCCGGCGCGGCTGCTTCGCGAGGCCGGCGCCGCGCCCGACCACCCGACTCACCCGGCGCTGCCCGAGTCGGCCTACCTGAAGTGCCTGGTCTACGCCCTGGACTGAGGGCCGTCGCGGGACGAGCGGGAGGACGAACGACCGCGGGCGTCCCCCGATCAGGGCGAGCGATTCGGCCGAAGCCGGGCCGCCGCCGATCCGTTTAATGCTGCCCCTCCAAGCCCCGAGCTAAGCGCAGCTCGCTCAACCGTAAAGCGCGCCCGGCCGCGGCCGCCAAGCTTTCAATTGAAAGTAGTTGCGGGACGTCCTTGTCCTCATCTAAGGTTAAGATACGTCCCCCGCATGGGACCGCTCGCCACCGTCCGCCGGGAGCGACACCATGACCGCTGCCACCCTCACCAAGGAGCGCCGCCCCGTTGCCGTCGGCGGCGACGGGCTCCTGAAGGGGTTCCACCGCCTCTGCCAGCAGCTCGGCCGGCCCTACGCCGAGGCGGAGATCCGCGCCGCCGCGCCGCTGCCGGACGGCGGCATGGACCTCCGCTCCCTCCTGGTCGTGGCCAAGCGCCTCGGCTTCAAGGTGCACCACGAGCGGCTGCGCCGGCGCAACCTCGACGCGATGCCGACGCCGTTCCTGCTCGTCGGCCGGAACCCGGGCGAGGTCCGGCTCGCGCGCGGCCGCGCCGGCGATCACCTGGTGCTCGTGGACCCGCTGACCGGCCAAGCCAGCGCGCACCCGCCGTCCGTGGTGGCGCGCCTGGGGGCCACCGCGGTGCTGATGAAGCCCCTGCCGGAGGCGGAATACCAGGGGTTGTGGCGGGAATCGATCCGCGGCCGCCTGCGCCCGGTGCTGTGGGAGCTGGGGGTCGCCTCGGTGGTGATCAACCTGTTGGCTCTGGCGACGCCGATCTTCCTGATGACGGTGTACAACAAGGTCATCAACCACGGCGCGCTGAAGACCCTCGACGTGCTGGCGCTCGGCATGGTCACGCTGCTCGGCTTCGAGTGGCTGCTCCGGAGCCTGCGCGGCTACATCGCCAGCCACACCGGCGCCCGGCTGGACGCCGCCGTCGGCAGCGAGGTCGTGCACCACCTCGTCCACCAGCCGTTCCGCACCTTCGAGGCCATGCCCACCGGGCAGATCCTGGAGCGGCTGCGGCAGCTCGACGCGCTGCGCCAGTTCTTCACCAGCCAGATGCCGCTGCTTCTGGTCGACCTCGCCTTCGTCGGCCTGTTCCTCGGCGTGCTGTTCTTCCTCGACGCCCGCCTCGGCCTGATCACGCTCGGGGCGATCCCGGTGTTCGTCGGCCTCTCGCTGCTGATGCACCGGCGGCAGAAGGAGCTGGTCGAGGCGAGCTTCAAGGCGGCGGCCGCCAAGTCCTCCTGCATGAGCGAGACCGTCACCCAGGCGATGACGGTCAAGGCGCTCGGCCTGGAGCCGGAGATGGAGCGGCGCTTCGAG
>DATACC010000243.1:0-18131 GCA_036259255.1 Thermoanaerobaculia bacterium
GGCTCGGCGGGCGGCCGGTGGCCACCGGCACCGGCGGCGGCCTCCGCCTCCCCGTCCGTCGCGGCACGGCCGGCGGCGACGCGCTCGGCGATCTCCTCCAGGCTGGCACCCTCCAGCAGGTCGCCGAGATCGAGGGTCAGGCCGAGCTCTGCCTCCACGACCTGCTGCAGCTCGGCGGCGGCGAGGGAGTCGAGGCCGAGGGCGATCAGCGGGCGGTCCACCGCCAGGCCCTCCGGCGCGGTGCGCAGCAGTGGGGCCGCCCACTCCCGCAGGCGCTCCAGCAGCTCCCGGGACGGCTCCGGCCCGGCGCCGGCTCCCGGGCCGGCGGCGGCGGGTTCGGGCGGCGCGTCCGGCGCCGACCGGTCCAGCCGGCCGGCCAGGCTGCCCGCCTCCCACGCGGCACGGCAGGCGCTGCGACGCACCTTGCCGCTGGAGGTCTTGGGCAGGGTGCCCGTGCGCAGCAGCACCACCTCGTGGACCGGCGCCTCGTGGGCCTCGAACACCGCCCAGCGCACCGCCTCGGCGATCTCGGCCAGGGCGCCGGGCTCGGCGGCGGCATGGCGATCCACCTCGCAGGCGAGCACCAGGCGCTCCTCGCCGTCGGCCTCGGCGGCGAAGGCGGCCGAGCAGCCGGCGCGCAACGCGGCATGGGCCGCCTCGGCGGTGCCCTCCACGTCCTGCGGATAGACGTTGCGGCCGCGCAGGATGATGAGGTCCTTCAACCGCCCGGTGACGAACAGCTCCTCGCTGCCGGCCGCACCGTGGAGAAAGCCGAGGTCGCCGGTGCGCAGCCAGCGCCCGGAGCCCCCGTCGGCGGTTTCCTCGCCGGCCTCCTCGCCCGCCTCGCCGCCGGCGAGTTGCGCCGCGAAGTCACGCGCCGTGGCCTCTGGCCGGCCCCAGTAGCCGGCGGCGACGCTCGGGCCGGCGATCCAGATCTCCCCCACCTCGCCGGCGGCGAGCGGACGGCGGCTGTCCGGGTCGACCACGACGAGGCGCTGTCCCATCCACGGCCGGCCGCAGGCGGTGAGGGCCCGGGCTCCGTCGCCGTCCGCGGGCACGGCCCGGTGCGCCTCGAGATCCGCGACCGCGAAGGACCGGGTCGCCGCACCGGAGTGGGGCGCACCGCCGGCGACGAAGAGCGTCGCCTCCGCGAGCCCATAGCAGGGATAGAGCGCCTCGGGCCGGAAGCCGCACGGCGCGAAGGCGGCGGCGAAGCGCTCGAGCGTGTCCGGCCGCACCGGCTCGGAACCGTTGAAGGCGACCCGCCAGCAGGACAGGTCGAAGCCCTGGCGCTCCTCGGCGCCGACCTTGCGGGTGCACAGCTCGTAGGCGAAGTTCGGTCCGCCGCTGGTCGTCGCGCGGTAGCGGTCGATCGCCTCGAGCCACAGCGCGGGACGCTTCAGGAAGGCGCCCGGCGCGGTGAGCACGCAACGGCCGCCGCTGTAGAGCGGCTGCAGCACGCCGCCGATCAACCCCATGTCGTGGTAGAGCGGCAGCCAACTCACCACCACCGACTCCTCGTCCTGGCCGAAGGCCCGGCGGATCATCTCCTCGTTGTGCAGGAGGTTGCCGTGGCGCACCATCACGCCCTTGGGCTCGGCGGAGGAGCCGGAGGTGTACTGCAGGAAGGCGAGGGCGTCGGGGCCCACGCCGGGGTGGCGCCAGCCGGTGGCCGCCGCGTCGTCGATCTCGTCCACGGCCGCCACCGCCACGCCGGCCAGCGCCGGCTCGCCCGCCATCCAGGCGCGCACCCGGGGCAGCAGGGCCGCGGTGGTCAGCACCGCCCGCGGCCGGGCGTCGGCGGCGATGGCGGTGAGCCGCGGCAAGCTGCGGGCCCCTCGCGGCGGGTAGGCCGGCACGGCCACCGCACCGGCATAGAGGCAGCCGCAGAAGGCGGTGACGAACTCGAGGCCCGGCGGAAACAGCAGCAAGGCCGGCGCGTCCTGTCCGCCTCCCGCGGGCATCGCCGCCCGCAGCCAGGCGCCCAGCGCCCGGGCCCGCAGGTCGAGCCCACCGGCGCTGAGCCGCCCGGCCTCCTCGCCCTGGTCGTCGAGCCAGGTGTAGAGCGCCGTCTCCGGCTGCCGCTGGGCCCGCTGCGCCACGATGTCTAGGAAGGACTTCACGTTCACCTCGTCTCCGTCTCCACTCCTGCCGCGACCATTTGTGACCTGAATAGTCACCTACGACGCGGGCGCTTCCGCGTCGGGCTAGCGCTACGTTGGTAGTCCTCCGAGAGGAATCCGACAGGAGATCGCCTGCAAACCCGCGAGCCGGCGGGGCGCCCGCCGGTTACGACCATGCTTCAGCGTACGATCAAACGAATTAAATGAGGAGGGATGCCATTCCTCAACCTCGATGGTGAAGTGCCTCCGGGTCACGAAAGCGTGACAAGAAGCAGGTGACCCTCTTGCGCGACGGTCCCGAGCCGGGAACGGCCTCTGCTATAGTCCGCCTCGGCCCGAGATGGGGCCCTTCACGGACCTTCCACGGATCGCTCGAACGCCGGACCCGCATGCTCCTCCGTTCCCGCCGAACCCACCTGCTTCTACGCATCGCAGCGATCGTCGTTCTGCTCCTCGGGGGCGCCCTGGCGTTGGCGGCGACCCAGCCGCGGGCCGTGCGCACCGGCGCCCCCAACGTGCTGGTGATCAGCGTCGACACGCTGCGCGCCGACCGCATGTCCGGCTACGGCTACGGCCGGCCCACCACCCCGGCGGCGGACCGGCTGATGGCGCGGGGCGCCAGGTTCGACCAGGCGCGCACCGTCGAGCCGCTCACCAACCCCGCGTTCAGCTCGATGGTGACTTCGCTCTATCCCCACGAGCACGGCGCCACCCGCAACGGGCTGCGCATGCGGCCACGGCTCGGGTCGTTCACCAAGCAGCTCGACCGGCGCGGCTACATGACCGCCGCCTTCGTCGCCAACTGGACGCTGAAGGACCGCATCTCCGGACTCGGCGAGCACTTCGACCACTACGACGAGGTGCTGACCCGCAAGCGCTGGTGGGGCCTGTTCGCCGAGGAAGCCCGGGCCGAGGACGTCAACGAAGTGGTCTTCGACTGGCTCGACGACCACGCCGGACGGCGGCGGCCGTTCGCCGCCTGGGTCCACTACGTCGAGCCCCACGCGCCGTACCGGCTGCAGGACGACGTCGCGGACCGCCTCGGCCTCGGCGGCGACGTGGACAAGTCCGACCGCTATGACAGCGAGGTGGCCTACGCCGACCTCCACGTCGGCAAGCTGGTCGAGTACGTGGAGAAGAACCCGGCGCTCGCCCGCAACACGCTGATCGTCTTCACCTCGGACCACGGCGAGAGCCTCGGCGAGCACGACTACTGGGGCCACGGCCGCCATCTCTACGAGCCGGGGCTGCACATCCCGATGGTGTTCTACTGGCCCGGCAGGATCGCGCCCCGGCAGATCTCCACGCCGGCCTCGAACCTCGATCTCGGGCCGACGATCCTCGGGCTGCTCGGGGTCGAGCCGCCCCAGGAGTTCCGCGGCTACGACTGGAGCGGCGTCCTGCTCGGCCGGGCCAGCCCGCCGAAGGACCGCACCACCTGGTTCCAGGCCCACAAGGGCGCGGTGCTCAACCCCCAGGAGGCGCGCAGCGCCCGCCGCGACGGCCTGCTGGAGCTCGCCCGGGTGCAGGGGAACACCAAGGAGATCGTGCAGGTGAACCGGCGCGAGCATTACCTGTTCGACCTGCGCCGCGACCCCCGCGAGCTGCGCAATCTCAACGGCACCGCCTACCAGCCATCCGACGATCTCTCCGCCTGGCTGTCGAGCGTCCTCACGGCTCTCGAGAACGAGGACGACGCGCCGGGGGTGGACCTCAGCGGCGAGGACGTCGAGAAGCTCAAGGCACTCGGCTACATCGACTGAGCTACTGAGCTACCAGGCCACCCGCACCCGCAGGCGGGCGTCCCGCTTGCGGTCGCGGTAGAAGACGCAGCCCTCGCGGCGGCCGTGGAGGTAAAGGTCGCGCAGCACTTCGACGTCGCGGCGGCAGTAGTCCTCCACCAGGTCGAGGCGGCCCTCCCTCACCCAGGCCAGGGACTGCAGGCCGTCGGCCGACTTGCCGATCCCCAGCGTCTCCAGCGCCAGGTGGCCCAGGCCGAGGCGGAAGCCGAGGGCGCCGTGGAGCTCCTCGAGCAGGTCGAGGGTGGGGAGCTTGCGGGCGTAGTCGACGCCGGTGTAGCCGGCGAGCACGCGGTAGTCGAAGCGCTTGACGTTGAACCCGACCACCAGCCGGGCCGCCGAGAGCGCCGCCGCAAGCTCCCCCACCCGCCGCTCGGTGTAGACCTCGAAGCAGCCCTCCTCCAGCCGGCAGACGACCGCGACCGCCACCCCCATGCGGTGGGCGTTGCCCCAGCCCCCCACCTCCGCCGCCGAGCGCAGGGTCTCGAGGTCGAACAGCACCGTGTCGCCGGCGGCCCCCAGGATCGCCGCCGCGTGGCCGTTGCCGCCGCCGTGGCCGTTGCCGCTGGCGCGCGCGGCGCGGGACGATTCCGCGGCGACGCCGCAGCCCCCCGCCGCGTCCGCGCTCGCCCCTGCGGCCTCGGCGCCGTCCTGCTCGCCGTCGTCGCCGCCCGGCAGCTCCAGGCACAGCTCCACCGCCTCGCCCCACGGCACCTCCGGCGCGTCGCGACCGAGCAGCAGGCGCAGCACCGCGACGGCGCCGTCCTTGTCCAGGGGACGATTGCCGTTGCCGCACTTCGGGCTCTGGATGCAGGAGGGACAGCCGTCGCCGCAGGGGCAGCCGGCCACCAGCTCGGCCACCCGGCCGAGCAGCGCCTCGAGGTCGGCGAAGCCGGCCGCGGCGATGCCGGCGCCGCCCTCGTGGCCGTCGTAGACGAACACCGCGCCGCAGCCGACCTGGGGGTGGAAGGGGAAGGAGATGCCGCCGAGGTCGCCGCGGTCGCACAGCGCGAGCAGCGGGAACAGCGAGATCGCCGCGTGCTCCGCGGCGTGGAGCGCGCCCATGAAATGGGCGCCGCGCCGGCGCAGCGTCTCCTCCGCCGCCCGGGGCGCCGCCCACCACAGGGCCTCGGTTTCGTAGCGCACCGGCGGCAGGTCGAGCTCGTGGCGGGAGAGCGCGTCGCGGCCCTGGAGCCGCCGCCTCTCGTAGCCCACCACCCGCTCGGTCACTCGTACCCGGCCCAGCCAGGCCTGGAGCGGCGGCGCGCCGGGCGCGGAGGCGGGGCGGCGCTCCTCGAGCACCTCCAGGATCTCCGTCTGCTTCTCGGTCAGCGGCTGGGTGAAGTAGTCGAGGTCCACCCGCTCGACCACCACCTGGTGACGCTCGAGGTCGAGCTCTGCGACCAGGTACTGTCGCCCGCCGTGCAGGTACACGGCGCCCGGATGGCACTCGTGGAGCACCCGCACCGAATCGATGGTGCCCACCGTGCGGCGGCCGTGGACGATGCGGAAGGTGGCACCGGTGCCGCGCAGCGCGACGTCGCGGTGGGGGCGGTGGGAGAGGGAGTACAGCGCCTCGCCGTCGGCCGATTCGAGCAGCCTTCCGCTGGCCAGCAGCTCGTCGACCCGCTCGCGATGGCGCTCCAGGTAGCCGGCGTCCTCCGGCTCGACGAGGGGCGACTCCGCCGCGGCGCACAGCAGGTGGGCCCGGGCCACCGCCGGGCTGCCCGGGTTGGCGATCAGCCGCTCGCACGGGCGGCGCACCAGCTGCTGCGGATGGTCGAGGAACCACTGGTCGAGGGCGTCGGGCAACGCCACCAGCGCGGTGAGCGACTCGCGCCCGGAGCGCCCCACGCGCCCGGAGCGCTGCCAGGTGGCCATCACACTGCCGGGATACCCGACCAGGATGCAGGCGTCGAGGCCGCCGACGTCGATCCCCATCTCGAGCGCCGAGGTGGAGATCACCCCGTCGATGCGGCCGGCGAACAGGTCCGCCTCGATCTCCCGGCGCTCCTCGGGCAGGAACCCGGAGCGGTAGCTGCGCACCCGCCGGGCGAGCTCCGGCTCGCGGCTGCGCAGCCAGGAGAACAGGAGCTCGGTGATGCGCCGCGCCTTGGTGAAGACGATGGTCTTGAGGCCGGCGCGCAGCAGGCGGACGAACAGATCGAGGGTGGTGCTGTACGGGCTCGACGCCGGGCGCATCAGCAGCAGGTGGCGCCCCTCCCGCGGCGCTCCCGACTCCTCCACCCAGGCGAAGTCGCGCCCGGCGAGGGTGCGCGCGAACTCCCCGGCGTTGCCGGCGGTGGCCGAGGCGGCGACCAGGGCGGGGCGGGCGCCGAGCCGGCCGGCCAGCCGCAGCAGCCGGTGGAGCACGTGGTGGAAGTGGCTACCGAACAGGCCCCGGTAGGTGTGCAGCTCGTCGATGACGATCCAGCGCAGCTCGCGCAGGAACGGCTCCCAGGCCACCCAGTGGGCGAGCACGCCGAGGTGCAGCATGTCGGGGTTGGTGATCAGCACCCGGGGCGGCGCCGCGCGCAGCCGGGCGCGCTCGGCCCGCGGCGTGTCGCCGTCGTAGATGGCGGCCAGGGGCGCGGCGGCCTCGTCCCCGGCAGCCTCGTCTCCGGCGGCGGGAACGTCCAGGCCGAGGGAGGCGGCGAGCTCGACGAGCTTGCCGAGCTGGTCCTGCCCCAGCGCCTTGAGGGGGAAGAGCCACAGCGCCCGTCCGGGCCGGCCGGCCAGCGCCTCCTCGAGCACCGGGAGCTGGAAGACGAGGGACTTGCCGGAGGCGGTGGGCGTGGTGACCAGCACGTCGCGGCCCGCGCGGGCGGCACGGAGCGCCTCCGTCTGGTGCGACCACAAGCCGGAGACGCCGCGCGCCGCCAGCGCCTCGGCGAGGGCGGGCGGCAGCGGCGGATCGAGGGTGCCGCCGCGGGCCGGCACCGGCGGCAGGCGCAGGGCGTGGACGATCTCCGGGCCGAGGCGGGCGTCCTCGCGCAGGACGGCGACGAGGGGATCGAGGGCGGATCCCGGCGCGGCCGGGGCGGCATCGCCGAAGCGGGCGGGCACCGCCGCCGCAGCTCGCAGAGTCCCCGGCGCAGCCTCGAGGGCGGCCCCTCTTCCGCCTTGCTTTCGCCTCGCCATGGCGCCATCTTAGACCATGCACCGGCCGCCGGATCGGCTCGGGCCGACTCGATTTCGGGAAGAGGTGGAGGGGGCGCCGCGGGCGCCGGTCAGTCGCCGGCCACGAGCTGGAAGGGCTGGCGCAAGTCGGCTTCGGGAAGCTCCAGGACGTAGTGGCCGAGCTGGGATCCCGGCGGGAGCCGGAGGGTGAGCAGCGGCAGGCCGTCCTCGACCGGGACCTCCACCGTGCCGAAGTCGTGGACCGTGCGGCCCTCCCGGACCAGGCGCACCGGCTGGGGCGCGGTGACACCGCGCAGGCTGATCGCCACCGTGGCGCCGTCGGCGCCGAGGGGGACCACGAGCGCCGCGTCGGGAGCGTCGCCGCTGCGCGTCACCCCCGGGGGTACGACCGCCGTCGAGACGCTCGGCTGCTGAAAACGCTGCTCGAGGAGGGCGAGCTTGCGCTCCCCCTGGTCCGCCTCCCGTCGCAGTCGCTCGAGCTCGGCGGCGAGGGTCTCGAGCTCGGCCGCGACGTCGGCCCCCGGTTCCTTCCCGGGCTGGCTGGCCGCCTCGTCGGCACGGGCAGCGGCCTCGGCGGCTTCCAGGCGACGCTCCAGCTCGGCCACGGTGTCGGCATGCTCGCTGGCCCGCTGGGAGGCGGTCAGCCAGCCGCCGGTGGCGACCACGGCGAACAGGATCGAGGCGGCCACGGCGAGGCGCCGGCCCCACGGCAGGGCGGCGCTGCGCTCGCGCGGCGGCGCGAAGGGCACGACGTTGGTGCGGTCCGCCGAGGCGAGATCGGCCGCGGCGGCGGACTCTCTCTCCAGCGCCTCGAGGCTCTCCCGCGCCATCGCCACCTCCTCGCGGCACGGGTCGCAGAAGGCCAGGTGCTCGTCCGCCGTGGCGCGGTCGAGGCGGGCGCCGCCGCCGAGGTCGAGGCGGGGGTCGTCGCCGGCGACGTAGGCCAGCACGGCGGCGGCCGGCAGGTGCTGGGCGTACAGGCGGTAGGACCAGCGCACCGCCTCGAGCTCCGCCCGGCACCCGGCGCAGGCCTCGAGGTGCCTCTCCACCTCCTGCCGCTCGGCCTCGTCCAGGCTGCGGTTGAGGTACCAGGGCAGGAGCTCGCGCGTGCGTTGGCAGGTCGATTCGTTCATCTCGTGCTCACGGGCGCGACGGCAGCGGTTTCGTTACCGAATCGTTCAACCACTGGTGGTCTCGCCGGCCAGCAGGTCGTCGCGCACCTCGGTGGCGCGCTTGCGGCAGCGCAGCACGCGCACCCGCAGGGCACCCTCCGACACGCCGGTCTCGGCGCTCATCTCGCGGTAGCTGCGGCCCTCGATCAGCATGCCCCACAGGCGACGGCAGTCCTCGTCCATGCGGGCGAGCACGCGCAGCAGCAGGTCGCGCTCGGCGTTCCAGCCCCGGGGCGGGGCCGCCATCTCCTCGGCGTGGTCGCCCTCGGTGAGGTCCGAGTCGAGCTCCACCACCCGCGAGCGCTGACGGGCGCGCAGGCGGTCGAGGCAGGTGTGGCCGGTGACCCGCCACAGGTAGGTCTTCAGGCTCGATTCGCCGCGGAACTTGCCCTGCCGCAGCAGCCGCGTGACCTCCAGGCGCACGTCCTGGAGCACGTCGTCCCAGTGCTCGCGCAGGCGGCGCCGGTAGCTCGAGGCGGCGCGGCGCAGCCACTCGTCCACCACCGCCACGGCTTCGGAGTCCCCCCGCAGGTAGCGTTCGATCAGTTGATCGTCCCTCAAGGCATCGCTCGTTGCGGGCATGGCGGCGTTGGGATCGTGGCCCAACGGCGGAGGGAAGTCAAACCGGGACGAGGGTCCAAGAGTGATAAGCTGCCGTCACTTACGCCGTGAAACCAGTGCCCGCCGCACCGCCCTTGCAGAACCGTACCCCCCGCCTGCCGCGAGGCCCGGCCTCCCCGTCCGCGAGAACACGGTACCTGCACCCGATTCCGACCCTCTGCCTCGCCCTCGCCATCGGGTTCGGGGGCGGCGGCTGCGCTTCCGGTGGCGGTGGGGTGCCGCGCGCCAGCTCGGCGGAGGCCGCGGCCCGGCTGGACCCGGGGATCCGGAAGGTGGCCTTCCTGGCCGGTGGACAGAGCCACCGCCATGCCATGGTGCTGCCCGCCGGCAGCCACGTTCGCCTCTACGCCGAGCCGGGCTGGCGGGAAGACCTGACGGCCACGGTCCGGGGTCCCCGCGGCCAGACGGTGCTGCCTGCTGCATCCCTCGTCTACTGGCCCTGCCACGGCCGCTCCTTCGCCACGGGGCGGAGCGGCCGCTACGAGCTCGAGATCCTGGCCACCGATGCGGGGAATGCCGATCCCGGCCGCTACGCCATCACCGTGACGGAGGTTCGTCCGCTCTCGCCGTCCGACGACGACCTGCTGCAGGCGGAAGCCCGGTTCGTCCGGGCCGCGGCAGGTAGCGACGAGGAGGCCCTGGCCTCGCTGAACGCCAGCGAGGAGCTCTTCCGCCGCGCCGGCTCGACCCGCGGCCTCGCCGCCGTCGCCCTGCAGCGGGGTCTCCTCGGACTCCGAGACGGTGGTCGCGAGGCGGCGCGCCAGGCGCTGCGCGAGGCCAGGTCCCTGGCCGCCGCCGCCGGCGACCGCCTGTGCGAGGGGTTCACCGAGATGACCCTGGCCGGCGACCTCTCCGACCAGGGCGAGACCGAGGACGTCGAGAGGAGCTACCGGCGAGCCGTCGACCTGCTCACCGGCGACGATCCCGAGGTGCTGGGTTACGCCTACTACCATTGGGGCGAATGGCTCGAGGACGAGGGCTCGCGCCACGACGCCAGGCAGCACCTGGAACGGGCCCTGCGCCTGCGGCAGGCGGTCGGGAACCGTTGCGGCGAGGTCGGAGCCCTGCTGGCGCTCGGCAGCGTCGAGCGCCCACTGGGCAGGTTGGACACCGCCGAGGAGCACTACGATCGCGCCTTCGAGGTGCTGCGGAGCACGCCCTGCCCGACGTTGCTCGAGAACACCCGGCTCAACCGTGCGGTGATCGATCGCTACCGCGGCACTCCGCAGCGGGCCCTCGACCGGCTGCGCCCCCTCGAGGCGGAGCTGGAAGCCGCGATCCAGCGGGAGTGCCCGGGAGGCCGCCGGTGCGACCGATTCACCCGGATCCTGCGCTCGACCTACGACAACATCGCCCTGTCCTTGAGTGACCTGGGGCAACTCGAGGCAGCCCTCGAGAAGCACGAGCGCGCGCTGGAGCGGGGGGGCGGCGCCTGGTCGCGAACCCTCAAGGGATGGATCCTCCACAAGCTGGAGAGGAGCGACGAGGCGGAGGCGGAGTTCCGCACCGTGCTCGCCGGCGACGCGGTCAGGCCGTCCACCCGGGCCTACGCGCTGCACGGCCTCGGCCGCCTGGCCCGCGACCAGGGGCGCGTGGAGGATGCGCGCGACCTGCTCCGGGAAGCCTTGACGCTCCATCGCGAGCGCGGCACCCAGGCCGGCATCATCAGCGCTCTGCAGGAGCTCGGCAAGCTGTACCTGGATGCCGGGGACTGGGGCCCCGCGGCCAGCTTCATCGATCAGGCGCTGGCGGCGAGCGAGGCGTTGCAGGACCCGGAGCGCCACGCCACCAGCTTGGTGCTCCAGGCCCAGCTCCGGCAACGACAGGGCGATCTCGACGGCGCCCACCAGGCCTACGGCGAAGCGCTGCGGCTGCGCGAGGAGCAGCGTTCCGCCGTCACCGAGGGAGAGCTGCGCACCTCCTTCGTCGAACGCTGGGGCTCCATCTACGAGGAGTACGTCGACCTGCTGATGGAGCTCCACGACCGCGCGCCCGGCGCCGGCTACGACGCCCTGGCCTTCGAGGTCAGCGAGCGGTCCCGTGCCCGCAGCCTGGTGGAGCTCCTGCGCGAGGCGGAGATCGACGTCCTCGCCCGCGTCGACGAAGGCCTCGCCACGCGCTACCACCAGGCCTTCGCCGAGATCAGCGCCGTCTCCATGAGCCTCGCGTCGCGCGCTCCCAGCGAAGCGGCCGCCATCGAGCTCGATCGCGCGGAGCTGCGGCGGCACCGCGCCGAGCTGCAGGCGGTGCGGGACGAGATCGTCGCCGCCAGCCCGAAGCTCGCCGACCTGCTGGCTCCGCCGTCGTCGAGCCTCGCCGACCTGCAGAGGGGCCTCGGGCCCGGCGACGCGCTGCTCGAGTACACGCTGGGCGACCGTCGCTCGGTGCTCTTCGTGCTCACCCGCGATGCCTTCGCCGCCGTGCGGCTGGGTGCCTCCGCCGGCGAGATCGCGGCCCTGGTGGCCGCCAGCCTGCCGAAGGGCGAATTCGAGCCCGGCGACGGCGAGGCGGCGGCCGCCCTGTACCGGGTGTTGGTGGCTCCGGCGGAATCCCTGATCTCCTCCGCGCGACGCCTGCTGGTGGTGCCCCACCGCGACCTGCTCCTGCTGCCCTTCGAGCTGCTGCGCCTGCCGGGAACCGCCCGCGGCCCCGACGGCTACCTGGTGTCTCGTTGGGAGGTGGCGTACGGGCCGTCGGCCACCGTGCTGCGGAGCCTCGCCGGCTCCGAGCCGGCGGGAACCGCGCCGGGACTGGACTTCGTGGCCTTCGCGCCGAGCTTCGCCGCCGACCGCAAGGCGTCCAGCGAGCGCGGCGGCGATTCCTTCGCGCCGCTGCTCAACGCCCGCGAGGAGGTGGAGACCATCGCTCACACCCTCTACTCCGACACCAGCAAGCTGTACCTCGACGAGCAGGCGAGCGAGAGCCGGGTGAAGAGCGACCCGGTGGTGCACCACGCCCGGCGCCTGCACTTCGCCACCCACGGCCTGACCGCCACCCGGGCCGAGTTGCTCGGGCTGGTGCTGCCCGAGCCCGAAGGCCACGGCGCCAGCCCCGCCGAGGACGGCCTGCTGCGTCTCGACGAGATCTTCCAGCTCGAGCTCGACTCCGACCTGGTGGTGCTCTCGGCCTGTGAGACGGCCCGCGGCGAGCAGACGCGCGTGGAGGGGCTGGTCGGTTTCGGCCGCGCCTTCTTCGCCGCCGGCGTCCCGAGTGTCGTCGCCAGCCTCTGGAAGGTGGACGACCGATCCACCGCCCGCTTGATGGAAGAGCTCTATCGCCGGTTGGAGGCCGGGATGACGAAGAGCGCGGCCCTGCAGGCGGCCAAGCTCCACCTGTTGGCCAACAACTGGCCGGCGTCCTACCACTGGGCGCCGTTCATCCTCGTCGGCCGGCCGGATTGACGGTCGCCCGGCGGAAATCCTGTAACGGCGGCGCGACCGGAAGCGCCAACACGAGACGACACCCTCACAACAACCCTGGGAGAGATGAGATGCCACCGACCGAAAAAGAGAGCGAGATCTCCGTCGACGACGGCGAGCCCTGCATGACTCCACCGAAGCCCGGAACGGTCGAGAAGTCCGGTACCGTTTCCTCCGACCTGACGCTGGCGGGGGCGGAGAACGGCTGATGCCGCCGGTTCCCCAGCGCACCGATCCGCCGGTCGACGACGGCGAGCCGACGCTGCGCACGGCCGCGTTCTTCGCGCTCGGCATGGGCGTGCTCCACGCCGGGGCGGCCCTGGCCGAGGAGTGCCTGCGCAAGTTCAACCTGCTGCTGGCGCTCGTCAACCTGCTGTTCGCGGGCTGGCTGTTCGGCTGGCTGCGGTGCCGCGACGATCAGCGCCGCCGGGACCTCGAGCAGGAGCTGGACGAGGCCTCCCGGGAGCTCGACGCGCTGAAGCTCGAATCGACCGGCAATCGGCCGGGCGAAACCTCCTAGGCGGCGCCACCCGCGGTGCCGCCTCCCGCGCGGCGGGCACGGTTCCTGCTCCCCACGAGCAGCGAACCGTGTCCGTCTCGCGTGCCTTGCACTGCCTCTCCGTGCCGTACACTGCTTGCGCGAGCCGACCCTGTCCGCCTGAGCCAAGGAGCCGCCCGTGGTCAAGCCCCGCCGATTGATCGTCGTCTCGAACCGCCTGCCGGTGGTCTTGCAGAAGCTGCCCGAGGGGGAGTGGAAGCTCAAGCCCGGCTCCGGCGGTCTCGTCAGCGCCCTGGCGCCCGTGCTGTCGCACCGCGGAGGCCTGTGGATCGGCTGGCCGGGACTGGCGGTCGAGCCCGGAGGGCCGTGGGAGAAGGTGCTCGAGGAGGGTTTCCGCGAGCGCGGCTACGATCTGGTGCCGGTGGTGCTCACCGACGACGAGGTGCAGGGCTTCTACTACGGGTTCTCGAACTCCGTGCTGTGGCCGCTGTTCCACGACATGGCGAGCTCGTGCGACTTCGACCCGGCCTTCTGGTACTCCTACCTGCAGGTCAACCGCAAGTTCGGCCAGCAGGTCGTCGAGCACACGCGGCCCGACGACTTCATCTGGATCCAGGACTACCAGCTCATCAACGTCGCCGAGGCGGTGCGCGAGCAGCGCGAAGACCGGCGCCTCGGTTTCTTCCTCCACATCCCCTTCCCGCCGCTGGACATCTTCCTGAAGATGCCCTGGCGCGGGCAGATCCTGGCGGCCCTTCTCGCCTACGACCTGATCGGCTTCCAGACGCCGCGGGACCTGCGCAACTTCCTGTCGTGCCTGTCCCAGCTCCTGCCGGACATCGAGCGCATCGAGGAGCAGCCCGGTCTGGTCAAGCTTCGGGTCGGCGATCGCGAGGTGCAGGCCGGCGCCTTCCCCATCGGCATCGACGCCAAGGACTTCTCCGACTTCGCCCAGGAGCCGGAGACCGACCGGCGCCTGGAGGACCTGCGGGGCAAGATCGGACCCTGGGAGGTGGTGCTCGGGGTCGACCGGCTGGACTACACCAAGGGGCTGCCGGAGCGCTTCCTCGCCTTCGCCGACGCGCTGGAGCGCTATCCCGATCTGCGCGAGCGGGTGATCCTGCTCCAGCAGGTGGTGCCGAGCCGCGAGAACGTGCCCGAGTACCAGGCCCTGAAGGCGCGCCTCGACGGCATGGTGGGCGAGATCAACGGCCGCTTCTCCACCGCCGGCTGGATGCCGATCCACTACCACTACCGGTCGCTGCCGCGCCGCGACCTGGTGTGCCTCTACCGCATGAGCCGGGTGGGCTTCGTGACCTCGATCAAGGACGGCATGAACCTGGTCTCCAAGGAGTACTGCGCCTGCCAGGTGGATTGCACCGGCGCGCTGGTGCTCTCGGAGTTCGCGGGGGCGGCGGCGCAGCTCGAGAGCGGTGCCCTGCTGGTCAACCCCCACGACATCGAGGGCATGGCCGACGCGCTCCACCGAGCGGTGGAGCTGGGCGAGGACGAGCGCCGCCGGCGCATGGAGGCGATGCGCCAGGTGATCTTCGAGCAGGACATCTTCTGGTGGGTCGACCGCTTCCTCTCGGTGGCCCTCGACACCCGGTTGGCGGACCTCACGCCGCCGCCCGACTACACCCCGGAGATCGAGACCGGCGACTCCTGGGTGGATGTCTAGAGCCCCCTCGGCCCTCGCCGACTGGCCGGAGCTGGCGCGCCAGATCGGCGGCCGGCGGCTGGTGGTGTTCCTCGACTTCGACGGCACCCTGTCGCCGATCGTCGAGAACCCCGAGGACGCGGCGATCCTGCCGGCGAGCCGCGCCGCCGTCGAACGGCTGGCCCGCCGGGTGCCCGTGGTTGTGGTCTCCGGCCGCGGCCGCGAGGACGTGGCGGCGCGGGTCGGCCTGCCGGGCCTCGTCTACGCCGGCAGCCACGGCTTCGACATCGCCGGCCCCGGCGTGCGCCACGAGGTGGGTCCCGAGCTGCCGCCGCTGATCGCCCGCGCGACCGAGCGCCTGGAAGACGAGCTGGCGGCGGTGCCCGGCGCCCAGGTGGAGCCGAAGCGCTACACGGTGGCGGTCCACTACCGGCGGGTGGCGCCGGGCGACGAGGCGGCGGTGGAGGCGGCGGTCGACAGCGTGGTGGCGGCCCATCCGGAGCTGCGCCGCGCGGGCGGCAAGAAGGTGTGGGAGGTGCGTCCGCGCCTCGACTGGGACAAGGGCAAGGCGCTCCTCTACCTGCTCGACGCCCTCGATCTCGCCGGCCCCGGCGTGCTCCCCCTCTACGTCGGCGACGACGTCACCGACGAGGACGCCTTCCGCGCCCTGGCCGAGCGCCCCGGCGGCGGAGTCGGCATCCGCGTCGCCGACGAACCCGCCCAAACCGCCGCCACCTGGCGGCTGGACTCGACCGGCGAGGTTCCGGAGCTGCTGGAGCGGCTCCTGTCCCTCGTGCCGTGAGCTGGTCCTAGCTGCCTCTCGTCCGCTCGATCTCAGGTCTCGAAGTCTGGCAGAGCGATCCGGCCGAGCACGAAAGCGGGCTTCACGAGGCACTCGGCCAGCAACTCGACGTTCGACTCCTTCAGATAGCCTCCGACCAGGGTGCCGTAGGCAACCTTCTGGCCGAGCGGCCGCTCCAACGACGGAGTCAGGACTCGGAGCAGGGCGAGCAGGGGAATCCCCGAGACCACGAGCAGGCCCCAGGACGGACTTCCCCACGTGAGGAGTCCTGCCGCATCGAGGCCCCACGACAAGCCCGCATCCAGGAGCAGAAGACCGAGAGTCACTCCCTGTGCGAAGTACCCGGCGTTGTCGAGCCGTGCCCGCAGGGCGGTCCGGAATCCATAGATCAGTGCCAGACCGATCACCGAGAACGGTGCAAGTCCGCCACAAGCCACCAGGACGGCCACCAAGAACCTCAGCACCGGCTGCAGCATGGCCAGGACGAACTGGTAGATGGGAGCAATGAGGTGCTCACCGATCCAACGCAGCCCTGCGAGAATCGGCGCCAACAGCTCCTGCAGCCAGTGCTCCCAGAGCCACACGAACGGAGTGCCGAGCAGCCGGAGCAGCGGGAGGACGACGTGCTCCCACAGCCAAGCGATGGGAATCGCGACGATTCCGAGAAGGAAGCCGACGAGCTTGAGGACCTGGAGCAACACCCAGCCGACGAGGAGGAGCAGGGCGATGGCGAGGACGGTGACCGGGAGCGCCAGGAACCCGCTGCCCAGTCCCTGCAGGAACGAAAGCCGCAGTTCGACCCGCTGCCACGACAGAAGCAGGAAGGTCGTGGTGAAGCCCAGGAGACAGGCGATGAGAAACGGTAGGCCGATGCGCGGCGAGAGCAGGGCATTGATCTCCCAGATGGGGCTGAGGATCTCGATCTCGACGAACCGGCCGAGGGAATCGGCCAGCGCCTCACCGACCGTGTTGAGAACGAAGAACACTCCCACGACGAGACTGCCGACCAGTAGCTCGACGAACCTTCGTCGCCCGATGCGCGGCCGAATCCCCGAGCTCAAGAAGCCGAGAAGCGCCACGGCACCGACCAGGTAGATCAACCCTCGGAGCCAGCGGGCACCGCGGAGCCGAGAGAACCAGGGCGGCACGGGCGAGGGAGTGTCGACGACCAGTGCACGGGTGTAGCCGGAGTGGACCCACCCCAGTTCACCCGTCCCCAGGACCTCGATCTCGTACCACCCGCCGTCGGCCTGCCGAACCGCGAGCACCGTGTCCTCGGGAAGCGTTCGAAGAACCGCACACCCCGAGGTGCTCGGACAGGCCCTCAGGTTCAGGCGATCGGTGGTGCTCACCTGCGCGGGTGTCTCTGCCTCGGCCACCGCCGCCGGATCGTCAAGCGCGCTCGCGCTCCACCTCGAGCTGCCGAGCCACCACCTCCAGGTCGCCGACGAACTCGGCGAAGGCGGCTTGGCGGTCTTCGCTGCCGGGGATGCGGAGCAGGGCCGAGGGGTGGATGGTGGCCATCATCCAGGGGGCAAGCGCCCCGTCGTCCGGGCCGCCCTCGAAGATCTCGCCGCGCTGGCGGGTAACGCGGAAGTCGCGGCCGAGAAGGGCCTGGGCGGCCGTGGCCCCGAGACAGACGATCATCCGTGGTGCGACCACCGCCACCTCCGCCGCGAGCCACGGCCGGCAGGCCGTGACCTCGCCCAGGGTGGGCTTCTGGTGCAGGCGGCGCTTCCCCCGGGCGACCCACTTGAAGTGCTTCACCGCGTTGGTGACGAACACCTCGTCGCGGGGGATGCCGGCCGCCTCCAGGCCGCGGTCCAGCATGCCGCCGGCGGGGCCGACGAAGGGACGGCCGGCGAGGTCCTCCTGGTCGCCCGGCTGCTCGCCCACGAACAGGGCCAGCGCCTTGGCCGGCCCCTCGCCGATCACGCCCTGGGTGGCGTTCTCGTAGAGATCGCAGCCCCGGCACCCGTCGACGGCGCGCCGCAAGGCGGCCAGCGACAGGTGCTCGGGAAGGAAGGTTTCGGTGGGTGGATGTCCGTTGCTCGCCATGATCTCGCTCCCGCGGGCATCTTCATGCGAGAGCGAGACCAGGGCGCGCCGCTCAGCGGGCCTTGGCCTTGAGCAGGATGTCGACGCGGCGGTTCTGCTGCCGGCCGTAGTCGGTGTCGTTGGCGGCCACCGGCATGCTCTCGCCGTAGCCGAGGGCCGTCATGCGGCCGGTGCTGATGCCGCGGCCCACCAGGTAATTGTGCACCGACTGGGCGCGCCGCTCCGAGAGCTGCTGGTTGTGGGTCTCGGAACCCGTGGAGTCGGTGTGCCCCTGCACCACCACGGCCGTCTTCGGGTACTCGGCGATCACGCTCGCCACCTGGTCGAGGGTGCCGCGGGAACCCCCGTCGAGCACCGCCGAGTCGACGTCGAACAGGATGTCGGAGTCGAAGTGGACCATCAGCGTGTCCTCGCTCACCCGCTCCACGGTGGTGCCGGGGATGCGGGCCAGCCTCTCCTCCTGGCGGTCCATGTACCAGCCGACGCTGCCGCCGGTGACGGCGCCGACGGCGGCACCGGCGAGGATCTCGTCGGCCTCGCGCTTGCCGAGGATCACGGCGGTGGCGGCGGCGCCCACGGCGGCGCCCACGGCGGCGCCGGTCACGGTGCGGTCGCGCTGGGTGGTGCGCGGCTGGCGCTCGCCCGGAGCGGTGGCGCAGGCGCCGAGCAGGAGAACGGTCAAAGCGGGTGCGATGAACCCGCCGAGGCGGCGGGGTGCGAACGGTTCGAGTCGCATGGGATGACTCCTTTCCAGGAAGACCTCCGCGGCCGGAAACGCCTGAGGGCGGCATGGGACGCGAAGAAACGTGCCGCCGGGGTCGCGGGTGCTCTGGCAAG
>DATACC010000244.1:0-7916 GCA_036259255.1 Thermoanaerobaculia bacterium
CACACACCCTACGCGACCCAGAACCAGTCGATCAGGCATCAGCTGGATTTCGGTATCCGGCTGCTCGACGTGCGGATCCAGGTCGCCCAGGACGGCTCGAGATACACCTTCACGACCTGCCATGGCGACATCGGCTCGGACCACGGCATCAACCTGTACCAGTCGCTTCCCTCGCTCCTCGGTGAGTGCCGGGACTTTCTCGGCAGGAACCCCTCCGAGGTCGTGCTGTTGTCGCTCAAGGTCGACGACTGGAGCAACACGAAGAGCCGACAAGAGGCTCTGGCGGCCCTCCAGGACCTGCTGAACGAGTATCCGGTCAAGACGGCTGCCAGCCTGCCGACTCTCGGCACGACCCGCGGTCACATCTTCCTCTTCAACCGCATCAACGACGACCTCGCCCTCGGCACGCCGATCTCCTGGTCCGACAACACTACCGGCAGCTACGCGAAAGCGTCCTCGAACCGCGGGTATCCTGTGTACGTCCAGGACAGGTACAAGGACTTGCCGACCGTCGGTGCCGACGCCGAGAAGCTCCGCCTGGTGATCGCCGCCTTCGATCACAAGCCGAGCAGCGCCGTGGTCTGGAACTTTGCCAGCGCAACGTGGTACGGCGTCTTCGGCGTCTACATCCAGGGAGACCTGCTGAGCTATTTCGGAAAGGACGAGGCAGCGGACCGCCTCGAGAACTTCGGCTGGACTCTGTTCGACTACCCCTTCAGCTCCTACGACACGACCACCTACGGCAGCATGAACATCGTCAGCCTCATCATCTCCTCCAACTTCGGGTACCTGGGCTACGAAAAGAAGTTCAAGGTTCTCGGGGAGGGCTAGCTCGGGCGCTCCGGCGTGCGGGGCACGGCGCCCGAGGCGTTCCGGAGGTCCCAGTCGGTGAGGACGACCTGAAAAGAAACATCGCCAATGGCCTGGGTCCTGCACGGTAGCCTTCGCCATGCCCCTCCCCCAGGAAGCCGTCTCGCTCCTCGTTCCGCGTCCGCAGGACGCCCGCGCCGACGGCTCCCCCTGGCTACCCCGCGCCGGCCTGCCGGTGCACCTGCAGGCAGACGGCGCCGTGGCCCGGCACGCCACGCTGCGCCTGCGCGAGGGGCTGGCGGAGCATGGCGTCGCCCTGGGGGGGAGCACCGACGAGCCGGGCGGCGTGCGGCTGTCGGCGGGGGTCGCCGGCCTGCCGGCGGAGGGCTACCGCCTCTCCGTGGGCGCGGACGGGGTCGCCGTCGACGCGTCCGACGAGCGGGGTCTCGCCCACGGGGTCTCTACCCTGTTGCAGTGGATCGCCGTCGCCGGCCGCCGGGGCGGCGCCTCCCTGGAAGTTCCGGGCCTCGCGGTGGAGGACCATCCCGATTTCGCCGAGCGCGGCGTGATGCTCGACGTCGCCCGCGACAAGGTGCCGCGGATGGACACGCTCCAGGCCCTGATCGACCGGCTCGCCGGCTGGAAGATCAACCAGCTCCAGCTCTACATGGAGCACACCTTCGCCTACCGCGGTCACGAGGAGGTGTGGCGCGACGCCAGCCCGTTCACCCCTGGGGAGATCCGCGCCCTCGATGCCTTCTGCGCCGAGCGCGGCATCGAGCTGGTGCCGAACCAGAACAGCTTCGGCCATTTCCACCGCTGGCTGGTGCACGAGCGCTACCGTCCGCTGGCCGAGTGCCCCGAGGGGCTGGAACACCCGTTCAGCCTGGACGTCGAGCCCTTCAGCCTGTGCGCCGTGGACCCCCGGGTGCCGGAGCTGCTGGCGGACCTCTACGACCAGCTCCTGCCCTGCTTCACGAGCCGCCGCTTCAACGTCGGCCTGGACGAGAGCTTCGACCTCGGCCGCTGCCGCTCGGCCGGCGCCTGCGAGGAACGGGGCCGCCACCGCGTGTATCTCGAGTTCCTGCAGACGGTGCATCGGCTGGTCACCGAGCGGGGCCACCGGATGCAGTTCTGGGGCGACATCGTGCTCGAGGAGCCGTCGATCCTCCCCGAGCTGCCGCGCGACGCCACCGCGCTCGAATGGGGCTACGAGGCCGGGCACCCCTTCGAGGAGCACGGCCGCCACTTCGCCGCCGCCGACCTGGAGCACCACGTGTGCCCGGGCACCAGCTCCTGGGCGAGCCTCACCGGCCGCACGACCAACGCCGTCGCCAACCTGGCCGAGGCGGCCGCCGCCGGGCGCAGCCACGGCGCCGCCGGCTACCTGGTGACCGACTGGGGCGACTACGGTCACCTGCAGCCGCTGCCGGTCTCCTATCCGGGCCTGCTGGCCGGTGCCGCCGCCGCCTGGAACGCCGCCGCCCCGCTCAGCCGCTCGGAGCTTCCCCCCCTGCTCGACCGCCACGTCTTCCACGACGAGGCGGGCGCCGCCGGCGCCGTCACCGCCGACCTGGGCGACACCTATCTCGCCGCGGGCGGCAACAACAAGAACGCCACGGCGCTGTTCTTCCTGCTGCTCAAGCCGGAGCGGCGGATGGACGAGTACCGCTCGAAGACCCTGACCCGGGAAGGCCTGGAAGCCGCCCGCGCCCACCTCGCCGATGCGATGGCTCCCCTGACGCAGGCCCGCATGGCCCGCTCCGACGCCGGGCAACTGGAGGCCGAGCTGCGCTGGTCCGCCGACGCCACCGACTACGCTTGCCGCCTGGGATTGGCGAGGCTGGAGGCCGGCCGGGACCGGCCGGTCGAGGCCCTGCCGGCCGAGGACCGACGCCGCCTGGCGAGGGAGCTGGACGATCTCCTGGAGCGGCGGCGAGGGCTGTGGCTGGAGCGCAATCGCCGAGGCGGCCTGGAGCACGCTCTGAGCTTCCTGGCGGCGTTGCGACAGAAGCTCCGCGTCGGTTGACTGAAGCTGAGCTGCCACCCCTCGGCAAGCCCTGCGGGGTTCCTCTCCTCCTCCACCCACGGAGGGGCGGCGTGGGCGTCGTTGGAGCGGCCGGCGGTTTCGGGACGGCCGGCCAGGGGCGTCAGCGCCGGCGCCGCTCGAGCTGCGGAGTCCGACGCCGATGGCGCGCCGGCGCTGCCGAGCGGGGCTCCCCCTGCCCGTCATCACCGACAGCCCCGCGGCTCCTGGCCGGCCGCCCCGAAACCGCCAGCGACGACGACGCCCCCGCCGCCCCGGGCCCACGCGCTAACGGTGCGGTTTCGCCCCCCGGTCGTGGATCAGGATGTCCCAGAGCACGAACACGGCCCCCGCCGCCGCCGCCAGGAAGCAGAGCATGGCGAAACCCGGGTACCCGAACAGGGTGAAGGCCGTCTCGACGCGCATCATCAGGGCCGCGCCGACCACCAGCGCCGCCAGCACCAGGCCGGTGGTGATGCGGTTGGCGATCTTCTGGAAGGCACGGATCAGCTCGCGCTCGTCGAAGGCGTCCACCTTCAGGCGGAGATCGTTTTCCGCCAAGTGGGTGAGGATGGCGTTGACCCGCCCCGGCAGCGCCTCGGCGAACTCCTTGGCCTCGATCAGCCCGCTCAGCACGTTTCCCGGCGACAGCGACGCCCGCAGGCGGCGGCTCATCAGCTCCGCCGCGTGGCGGCGGATCGCCGCATTGGGGTTGAACGTCGGGTCGAGGGCGCGGCCTACGTGGTCGAGGTTGAGCAGCGCCTTGCCGAGCAGCGTCAGCTCCGCCGGCACGCGCACGCCGTTGCCACCGGACACCCGCACCAGCTCCAGCACCACCCGGCCGAGCTCGATCTCCGCCAGCGCCGCCTCCCGGTGGCGCATCACCAGGTCGGCGATGTCGCGGCGGAAGCGCTCGGGCTCGCCGACCTCGGAGGTGCGCGAGCCGAGGGTGAGCACCAGGTGGGCCACCTCCTCACCGCGCCCCTCCGAGAGCGCCAGCAGGAGCTTGAGGAGCTGCTCCTGGAGCCCCGGCGACACGTGGCCCACCATGCCGAGGTCGAGCAGCGCGATGCGCCCGTCGCGGGTAAGCAGGAGGTTGCCGGGGTGGGGATCGGCGTGGAACAGGCCGTCGACCAGGATCTGGCGCAGATAGGCGGCGAAGAGCTGCTCGGCAAGCGCCGCCCCGTCGTAATCCATGCGCACCAGCGGCGACAGCTCGTCGAGCCGGGCGCCGGCCAGGAAGTCCATGGTCAGCACCCGCGACGTCGTGTAGTCGGCCACCGGCTGCGGCACCACCAACAGCTCGAACGACTCCAGGCTGGCCCCCACGGCGAGCAGGTTCTGGGCCTCGCGGCGGTAGTCGAGCTCGGCCACCAGGCTCTTGCGGAACTGGTCGAGGATGTCGGCGAAGCCGAAGCGGCGCCCCGCCTCGGTGTGGCCGTCGAGGAAGTCGGCGATGCGCTCCAGCGCCTCGAGGTCGCCGGCGATGCGCTGCCGGATGCCGGGCCGCTGCACCTTGACGGCCACCAGCCGGCCGTCCCGCAGCCGCGCCCGGTGCACCTGCCCCAGGGACGCCGAGGCGAGCGGCGTGCTGTCGAGCTCCGCGAAGGCCTTGGAGACCCGGACCCCCAGCTCCTCGTGGATGATCGCCTCCACCTCGGCGTAGGGGAACGGCTCCACGTGGTCCTGCAGGCGGGCCAGCGACTCGAGATAGGCCGGCGGCAGCAGATCGCTGCGGGTGGAGAGGAGCTGACCGAGCTTGATGAAGGTGGGCCCGAGGGCCTCGAGGTCGGAGGTCAGCTCGTCGGCGTCGGCCGCCGCCTCGGCGGACAGCGGCTCCTCGCTGAGGATCGGCTCCAGGTCGCTGCGGTCCACGAGATCGGACCGGCCGTACTTCGCCAGGAGGCGGACGATGTCGCGGTAGCGGCGGAGCTGGTCGGGGGCGAGGACGTAGGACATGGATGGCGGGTCTCCGCCGGGGCAAGAAGCAAGGCAGGTGCCGCCGCGGAGCCAGCGGCCCCCTGAACCTTCTCCCACTCGGCGTTGGGACCGGGGCGAACGCATCGAATCGCCCCCTCGTCGCGCAGCTCGACCATGGCGTTGCGAATCGTGCCGCGGCTCACGCAGCCTGCTGACGGAAGAGCTCCTCGCGCCCGTGGGACTGGCGGATGGCACCCACACTGCGCAATAAACCGTGGGTCAGCGGCTGCCGTTGCAGAAAACCCGGCTCGAACGATGTCATGCCTTCTCCTGATCGCATGGCACCAGATCCCGCGTTCCCCGACGGAAACGTGCGCGATAAAGGCACCAGTTACTGCCTTGTGGCGCCGGACAATCCCCGCCTTGACATCCTCCCAGGGGAATGCAACACTTCATCCGGATGGTTGGATGAACTAGCGATGAACGAGCCCAGCCCCCTCTTCGACCACCTCTCCGTCCTCGCCGACGCCACCCGCGCCCGGCTCCTCCTGCTGCTGGAGGCGCAGGCGCTGTCGGTCTCGGAGCTCTGTGCCGTGGTGCAGCAGCCGCAGTCGACGGTGAGCCGGCACCTGAAGGTGCTCACCGACGGCGGCTGGCTCACCGTGTGGCGGGAGGGAACCAGCCGCCTCTACCGGCTGCGCGAGCTGGCCGGCCCGGCGCGGCGCCTGTGGGAGCTGCTGCGCGAGGAGACCGTCGAGCTGCCGGCGGCTCGCCAGGACCGGGGGCGCCTGTCGAGCGTGCTGCGCGAGCGGCGCACCCGCTCGCGGGAGTTCTTCGCCACGACGGCCGGCGAGTGGGACCGCCTGCGCCGCGAGTTGTTCGGCGCCGGCGCCGAGCTGGGGCCGCTGCTCGGCCTGCTGGACCCGGCATGGACGGTGGGGGACCTCGGCTGCGGCACTGGCCGCTCCGCCGAGGCCCTGGCGCCCTTCGTCGCCCGCGTGGTGGCGGTGGACGAATCGCCCGAGATGCTCGCCGCCGCCGAGCTCCGCCTCGCCGGAGGCAGCGGCAGAGCGGGCCTGCGCAACGTCGTGCTGCGGCGCGGCACGCTGGAGGCGCTGCCGGTGGCCGACGGCGAGCTCGACGCCGCCGTGCTCGGCCTGGTGCTCCACCACCTCGCCGAGCCCGCCGCCGTGCTCGTCGAGGCGGCCCGGGCGCTCGCCCCGGGCGGCCGCCTGCTGGTGGTCGACATGCTGGCCCACGACCGCGCCGAGTACCGCCGCGCCATGGGCCACCAGTGGCTCGGCTTCGAGCCGGCCACGGTGGAGGCGTGGCTCGCCGCCGCCGGCTTCGAGGCCGCCCGCACCGTGGCGCTGCCGCCCGACCCCCAGGCCGCCGGCCCCAACCTGTTCGCCGCCACCGCCGTGCTCGCGGCGGCGGCGGGGCGCCCCCGCGCCACGGCGCGGCCGAGCGACGAACCCGTTCCCGAGCTGGCCGGCGCCGCCGGCCGACCGACCTTGCGCTCCACCCTGTGACGACCAGACCCAATCCGAGAAAAGGAATCGACATGACCACCGCCACGATGGACCGGACCACCCACCCCTTCGAAGCCGCCCGCGCCGCGGGCCGCGAGCCGTTCAAGGTGCGCGACCTCGCGATGGCCGAGTCGGGCCGCAAGGAGATCCGCCTGGCCGAGCACGAGATGCCCGGCCTGATGGCCCTGCGCGCCCAGTACGGCGACGACAAGCCCCTCGCCGGCGCCCGCGTCATGGGCAGCCTGCACATGACGGTGCAGACGGCCGTCCTCATCGAGACCCTGGACGCCCTCGGCGCCGACGTGCGCTGGGTCTCCTGCAACATCTTCTCGACCCAGGACCCGGCAGCCGCCGCCGTGGTGGTGGGCCGGCCGGAGACCGGCGGCACCCCGGAGGACCCGCGGGGCATCCCGGTCTACGCCTGGAAGGGCGAGACCCTCGAGGAGTACTGGTGGGCCACCAACGAGGCCCTCGCCTGGCCCGACGGCGGCGGCCCCGACCTGATCGTCGACGACGGCGGCGACGCCACCCTGCTGGTGCACAAGGGCGTCGAGTTCGAGAACGCCGGGCGGGTGCCGGAGCACGACCCCACCAAGGAGCCGCGGGAGTGGGGCGTCATCCTCGACCTGCTGCGCCGCGAGCTGGCCAGCGACCCGCAGCGCTGGCACCGCACGGCGGAGCGCCTGCGCGGCGTCTCCGAGGAGACGACCACCGGGGTCAACCGCCTGTACCGGATGATGAAGGAAGGCAAGCTCCTGTTCCCGGCGATCAACGTCAACAACTCGGTGACCAAGTCGAAGTTCGACAACATCTACGGCTGCCGCCACTCGCTGGTCGACGGCCTCAACCGCGCCACGGACGTGATGCTCGGCGGCAAGACCGCCGTGGTCTGCGGCTTCGGCGACGTGGGCAAGGGCTGCGCCCAGTCGCTGCGCGGCCAGGGCTGCCGGGTGATCGTCACCGAGATCGATCCGATCTGCGCTCTGCAGGCGGCCATGGAGGGGTACGAGGTGCGTACGCTGGAGAGCGTGCTGGAGCGCGCCGACATTTTCATCACCACCACCGGCAACATGGACGTGATCACCGCCGAGCACATGGCGCGCATGAAGGACAAGGCGATCGTCGGCAACATCGGCCACTTCGACAACGAGATCGCCATGGAAGACCTCGAGAAGGTGCCGGGGGTCGAGAAGATCGAGATCAAGCCCCAGTACCACGAGTGGGTGTTCCCCGACGGGCACTCGATCCTGGTGCTCGCCGAGGGCCGCCTGCTCAACCTGGGCTGCGCCACCGGCCACCCCAGCTTCGTGATGTCGGCGAGCTTCACCAACCAGGTGCTGGCCCAGATCGAGCTGTGGCGCCACAACGACCGCTACGGCAAGGAGGTCTACGTGCTGCCGAAGAAGCTCGACGAGGAGGTGGCGCGCCTGCACCTGGCCCAGCTCGGCGTCGAGCTCACCGAGCTCACCCCCGAGCAGGCCGAGTACATCGGCGTGCCCGTGGAAGGCCCCTACAAGAGCGACCACTACCGCTACTGAGCGGTTCTCACCTGCCCGGGGGGAACTCCCCCGGGCGGGTGGGGCCGGTTTCGTGGTCGGACGGCGCATGATGGGTGCGTGCCACCCACC
>DATACC010000245.1:0-23483 GCA_036259255.1 Thermoanaerobaculia bacterium
CGCCGGTCCGGCGGCGCGCCTGGCCCGCGGCGGCGAGCTCGGGCGCTACCGCATCCTCCACTTCGCCAGCCACGCGGTGGCCGACCCGCTGGACGCCGCCCGCTCCGGGGTGGTGGTCGGCGCCGGCCCCCACGGCGCCCCGGCCTGGCTGCGCTCGGCCGAAGTCCGCCGCCTCGACCTGCGGGCCGATCTCGTGGTGCTCTCCGGCTGCCGCACGGCCCTCGGCCGGGAGCTGAGGGGCGAAGGCCTGCTAGGGCTCGCCCACGCCTTCTTCGACGCCGGGGCCTCGTCGCTGGCAGTCGGCCTGTGGGACCTCCAGGACCGCTCGGCGGCGCAGCTCGTGGACCGCTTCTACCGTGCGCTGCTGGAGCGCGGCCGCCCCCCCGCCGCCGCCCTGCGCGACGCCCAGCTCGAGCTCGCCGGGGACGCCCGCTGGAGCGCCCCCGTCCACTGGGCCGGCCTCCTCCTCCAGGGGGACGGCTGGTCCGATCCGCTGCGACACCCACCGAACAAGGAGACCCGATGACCCGGCCCACGACGCCCCTGGCCCACGCCCTGGAGACCAGGACCCTGGAGATGCTGCAGAGCGCCCGGCAGCTCGCCGGGGACCGCCCGAGGGAGCGCGAGCTGCGCCTCCTGCTCGACGCCGCCGAGGCCACCTGGCGGGCCGCCCGGCAACTGCACCGCGAGCCGGACGTCGGTCAGCGGGACACCAGCACGGACACCGTCGGCGGGCCCACCGAATCCCCGCCGCCGGGGCCGGGCTTCGCCTTCTGGGAGACGCTCCCCCCGGGTCCGCGCCGGCACTTCGCGGACCTGGCGGACGCGCGGGCAGAGCTGCTGGCCCTGCTGATCGCGGAGTGGAGGGCCGGCGAGCCGCCGCAGGATCCGCTCGTCATCGACCGGGGATTCACCGCCCGGCGCCATCTCGAACGAGCGCTGGAGCGGCTCCTCGGCACCTTGGAAAGGGGCGAAGGCTCGCCACCGTCCTCGCCGCCTCCGCCCGACGGCCCGCCAACCACCCTGGGGTGACTCGGGAGCCTGGCCGCCTTTCACCTAATTCGCGAAAGTGCTATGTTCTACATTCGCGCTCGACCTCCAGAGCCATGCGGGCCCGGAGCCGGGGAGGCCGGGCGAGCGGCTCCGGGCCGTTCTCGGAAAGGAGCTTCGTCATGCGTTTCCTTCGCAAGTCGGCCTACGGACCGGCGCTGGTCCTGCTGTTGGCGGTGTTCGCCACCGCCTTTGGAGCGGCCCTCGTGGTCGCCCCCACCGCCGACGCCGTGCCCGCCTACGGTCACCACTACAAGTACTACGACAGCCCGGCCAAGACCCATCAGGTGGGCCTCTGGTACTACGACTGCAATCGGGTCCTGAAGAGCACCTGGGGATACAAGACACCGTACTACACGGTGGCGACCTACGGCTGCGTCCAGGATCCCTGGTAGAGCCTCCCCGCTGCACCGGACGCGACCGGCTCAACCTTTTTCTCTCACCCGGATTCCACTGCTCAGCCGCCCCCGTCGCGTCGGCGGGGGCGGCGCCAACCGCACTCGAGAGCAAGGAGAATCCCCATGGCCGTCGCCGAACCCGTTCCCGCCAACGCCACCGCCGGACGCCTGGTCGACCCCTACGTGCAGCAGCTCGCGCCGCCCTGGTACCCGGCCTTCCAACGCCAGCGCACTCCCACCGACGCCGGCACCTGGACCGCGGTGCGGATCAACTGGCAGGGCAACCTCGTGGTCCAGCTCGGCGCCGAGCCGAGCCAGCCCAACTCCCCCCACGTCCAGGGCGACCTGCTGGTCGCCTACCGCCGCACCCTCGACGTCGTCACCGCGGTCCAGGAGTGGCGGGCGCGCATCGAGCCGGTGGCGGTGACCACCCGCCGCCCCGGCGGCTCGGCCGCCGAGGTGTACGCCTTCCTGCAGGTGCGCGGAGCGAGCAACTACATCGACCTCCAACCGCTGGTGGCCGGCCAGCCGCTGGTGCTGCGGGCCGGCTCCGGCACCACCGGCGGCTACCCGGTGCGGGCCGGGCGCTACGAGCTGCGGGTGGGCCTCTACCTGCTGATCGACTATCGCGGCTACGACCGTCCCTACGGCGAGGGGATCGCCAACGTCCCGTACCTCGAACATTGGGGCCCGGCCGCCGACTCCGCCGCCCGCGAGGCCGCCACCGCCACCCTCCAGCGTCACGGCGCCGCCTTCGAGCGGCGTGCCGAATCGCTGGTGAGCGAAGGCGAGCCGCGCGGCACGGAGGCGCCGTCGGTGCTGGTCGAGCTGGAGGGCTGAGGAACGAACCTGCCGCGGGGGCGGGCTACTCGCCCAGCGCCCGCGGCAGGGCGGTGGCCCAGGCTTGGCGCAGGGTGGCGACGTCGAGACCGAGCCGTCCGCCGTCGAAGGCGATCGCCAGCTCGCTGCCGGCGACCTCGCCGATCTCGCGGGCCGGCACGCCGGCCTGCTCGGCGCGGCGCAGGACGGCGTCGAGGTCCGCCGGACGGCAGGCGACCAGCGCCCGGGCCTGGGTCTCGGCGAACAGCGCCGCGGCCGCATGGGGCACCTCCACCCGAGCTCCCAGGCCGAGCTCGAAGCAGGATTCCGCCAGCGCCACCGCCAGGCCGCCCTCGGCGAGATCGTGGGCGGTGCGCACGGCACCGGTGACGGCGAGGACGCGCAGCAGCTCGGCCAGGCGAGCCTCGGCCTCGAGGTCCACCGCCGGCGGCGCACCCTGCTCGATGCCGTGGAGCAGTCGCAGGTAGGCCGAGCCGCCGAAGGCGCCGGCGTCCGCCGCGGCGTCGGCCGCCCCGAGCAGCACGATGCGGTCCCCCGCCGCCTGAAAGCCGGAGCGCGGCACGCGCCCGAGGTCCGCCACCTTGCCGACCACCGCCACCGTCGGCGTCGGGTGGATCGAGCGGCCGTCCGTCTCGTTGTAGAGGCTCACGTTGCCGGAGACCACCGGCACCCCCAGCGCCCGGCACGCCTCGGCCATGCCGCGCACGCACTCGCCGAGCTGCCAGGCCACCTCCGGGTTCGTCGGGTTGCCGAAGTTCAGGCAGTCGGTGAGACCGAGGGGCTCGGCACCGACGGTGGCCAGGTTGCGCACCGCCTCGGCCACCGCCTGGGCGCCGCCGGTGCGCGGGTCGAGGTAGCAGTACACCGGGTTCACGTCGCAGGTCAGGGCCAGCCCGGCGCGGGTGCCCGCGAGGCGCAGCACCGCGGCGTCGCCACCCGGGCCGACCACCGTGCCGGTGCGCACCGTGTGGTCGTACTGACGCCAGATCCACTCCTTGCTCGCCAGCTCCGGCGTGGTGAGCAGCGCGGTGAGCGCCGCCGCGGGGTCCTCCGGCTCCGGCACCTCGGGTGCGCGCTGGCGCGCGGCGAGATCGGCGGGGGCTGCGGCGGGACGCTCGTAGACCGGCGCCTCCTCGGTGAGCGGCGCCACCGGCAGGTCGGCCACCTCGCGGCCGCCGGCGGCGAGCACCGCCCGGCCGGTGCCGGTGACCTCGCCGATGGTGGCCACTTCGAGGCCCCACTTGCGGAACACCCGGGCCACCTCCTCCTCGTGGCCGCGGCGGGCGACGATCAGCATGCGCTCCTGCGACTCCGAGAGCATGATCTCGTAGGGTGTGAGCCCCGGCTCGCGCAGCGGCACCCGGTCGAGGTCGAGGCGGATGCCGGCGCCGCCGCGCCCGGCCATCTCGAAGGCCGAGCTGGTGAGCCCCGCCGCTCCCATGTCCTGGATCGCGCGGATCGCCCCGGTGCGCATCGCCTCGAGACAGGCCTCGAGCAGGATCTTCTCCGTGAACGGGTCGCCCACCTGCACGGTGGGGCGCTTGGCCTCGCTCTCGGCGTCGAAGGACTCCGAGGCCATGGTGGCGCCGTGGATGCCGTCGCGCCCGGTGCGGCTGCCGGCGTAGAGCACCGGGTTGCCCTCGCCGGAGGCAGCGGCCGTAAAGATCCGCTCGCGCCGCGCGACACCCAGGGCGAAGGCGTTGACCAGGATGTTGCCGTCGTAGGAGGGGTGGAAGCCCGTCTCGCCGCCGACGTTGGGGATGCCCACGCAGTTGCCGTAGTCGCCGACGCCGCGCACGACACCATCGATCAGGTAGCGCATGCGGGGTGCGTCGATGCGGCCGAAGCGCAGCGAATCCATCACCGCCACCGGGCGGGCACCCATGGTGAAGACGTCGCGCAGGATGCCGCCGACGCCGGTGGCCGCGCCCTGGTACGGCTCGATGTAACTCGGGTGGTTGTGGCTCTCCATCTTGAAGGCCGCCACCCAACCCTCGCCCAGGTCCACCACGCCGGCGTTCTCGCCGGGCCCGTGGATCACGTGGGGCCCGGTGGTGGGGAAGGTGCGCAGGTAGACCTTCGACGACTTGTAGGAACAGTGCTCCGACCACAGGGCCGAGACGATGCCGAGCTCGGTGAAGTTGGGATCGCGGCCGAGCAGGCCGCGGATGCGCTCGAGCTCTTCGGCGGAGAGGCCGTGCTCCTCGGCGAGCGCGAGGTCGACGGTGGGCTCGGCGGCGGCCGCGGTCGCCATGGCGCTCAAGCCTCCACCGCGTGGGCCGAGGCCTCGACCAGACCGGCGAACAGCGCCAAGCCATCGGTGCCGCCGAGCACCGCCTCGGCACAGCGCTCCGGATGGGGCATCATGCCCAGCACGTTGCCGGCGTGGTCGACCAGGCCGGCGATGGCGTGGGCCGAGCCGTTGACGTTGGCCTCGTCGGTCACCTCGCCGGCGGCGTCGACATAGCGGAAGACGACCAGCCCGTCGCGCTCGATCTCCGCCAGCGTCTCCTCCGGGGCCTCGTAGTTGCCCTCGGCGTGGGCGATGGGGACGCGGATCACCTGGCCCTGCCGGTAGCCGCGGGTGAACGGCGTGTCGGTGCGCTCGACCCGAAGGTGGACGTCGCGGCACTCGAAGCGCAGGCGGCGGTTACGGCGCATGGCGCCGGGCAGCAGGCCGGTCTCGAGGAGCATCTGGAAGCCGTTGCAGATGCCGAGCACCAAGCCGCCGGCCTCGGCGTGGCGGCGCACCGCGTTCATCACCGGCGACTGAGCGGCGAGCGCCCCGGCGCGCAGGTAGTCGCCGTAGGAGAAGCCCCCGGGCAGCACCACCAGCTCGCAGCCCTTCAGATCGTCGTCGCCGTGCCACAGGTAGGTGACGTCCTGCTGCAGCACGTGCCGGAGCACGTGGTAGACGTCGTGGTCGCAGTTGGACCCGGGGAAGACGACGACGCCGCACCTCATGCCGCCGACGTCTCCAGCAGCTCGACGCTGTACTCCTCCACCACCGTGTTGGCGAGCAGGCGCTGGCACATCCTGTCGAGCTGGCGGCCGGCCTCCTCGCGGTCGTCGGTGGCGAGCGTGATCTCGAAGCTCTTGCCGGCCCGCACGTCCTCGACCTCGTCGAAGCCGATGCCCGAGAGCATGCCGCGGATGGCCTTGCCCTGGGGGTCGAGGATCTCGCGCCGGGGGTAGACGGTGACTCGCGCCCGCATGGTGGTTGTCGGTCTCCTGGGTCGGTGAGGCGGCGGTTCGGGGTGGCGATTCGGTGCGTGGCGGCTCAGGCGGTGGCCCACTGCAGGCGGAGCTGGCCGCCCACGGCCGGTGCCGGCTCCACCTCCACCCAGGCCGAGGGCCGGTGTTGCTCGGTCACGGTGACGGCGGCCTTCGACCCCTCCCGCACCAGCACCTCGCCGACGGCGGCGGCGGCCAGCGCCGGCAGGTTGTTGGTCCGCGACAGGTGGTAGAGCACCACCTCGCGCAGGCGGTCGCACAGCAGCTCCGGCAACCCCTCGGCGGCCTCGCGATTGGAAAGGTGGCCGTGGCGGCCAGCAACCCGCTGCTTGAGCACCCATGGGTAGGGTCCGCTGCGCAGCATCTCGAGGTCGTGGTTGGTCTCGAGCACCAGCACGTCGACCTCGGCGAGGCGTCCCCAGGCGAGGCGGCTGCGGCTGCCGATGTCGCCGGCCAGGCCCAGGCGGCATCCGTCGCCGTCCTCCACCACGAGGCCCACCGGCTCGCGGGCATCGTGGGGAATGGAAAAGGGCTCCACCTGGAAGGGGCCGATCTCGGCCAGCCTGCCGGACGCCAGCGGTCGCGCCCAGCGTCGCGCCTTCTCGCCGAGCGAGCGGCTCTCGGCCAGCGTGCCGGCGGTGGCGTAGAACGGCACCTCGAAGCGGCGCACGAACCGGTCGACCCCGCGCAGGTGGTCGCTGTGCTCGTGGGTCAGCACGATCGCCTCGATGGACTCGGGCGCGACGCCGACGGCTTGCATGCGCCGTTCGAGCTCGCGGCACGAGAACCCGCCGTCGAGCAGGATCCGCCGCCCGTGATGCTCCACGACGACGGCGTTGCCGCTGCTGCCGGATCCGAGGACGACGATGCGCATGAGAGAAGGTTCCGCGGCCCCGGGGGCCGCTGGCGCAAAAGGTATCACGGCTCGCGCAGCAGCACACCTCGCCGCAGCGCCCCTGAAACCGCTACTGAAACATTTTTCCACCCAACGGACCTAACCAGACATCCACACCGCAGAGAATTTCCAGCGGTGCATCCTATCCCCTCGAGGTGGACCGAGCGACGAACATGCCGATGGCGAGCGGTTGCGCTCGCCGCGAAACGATCAATGCGCTCGACCCCAGGAGAATTGCCATGAGGCAAAGAATCATCATTGCCATATTGCTTTCCATTCCACTACTGGCCGGAGGATTGCCGGCGGGAGCCCAGGGCCGCTGCGGCCCCATCGACTTCGTCCTGGTGCTGGACGACACCGGAAGCATGTCCGCCCCCCTCCAGAACATCAAGACGGACGTGGAGGGGATCGTCATGGAGCTGGAGCGGAGCTCCGGCTCGGACCTGCAGGTGGCGCTCGTCACCTTCAAGGACGTCGAGACCCTGGAGCTCGGCCTCACCCGAGACGTCGACGCCTTCCGGAGCAAACTCGACAAGGTCGCGGCCGGCGGAGGTGGCGGCATTCCAGAGGCCTCAGACCTGGCCCTGGCCACAGCGCTCGGCCTCCCCTTCCGTCCCCTCAGCACCAAGATCGTGGTCCTGGTCACCGATGCTCCTCCGGGCGGCATCGACGGCGGCTTCGGCCCTGAAGACGCGCTGCATGCACGGCAGTTGGCCGAGCAAGCCAGGGGGAGGAGCGTCCTGATCACAGCCCTTCACATCCCGCGCTCGCTCCCTGCCGAGACCCGGCCGATCATGGAGGACTACGCCAGCATCACCGGCGGCGTCTTTCGTGAGCTCCCGCTCGACGGGAGCGGAACGGCAGCGGCGATTCTCGAGAGCATCAGGACCTGCGGCGGCGGCACCTGCGCGCGGCGGCTTCGCGAGCAGGTCCTCTGCGCCACGGACGGTTCGGGTGACTTCCTCTACACCTTCACCTTCGAGAATCTCACCGACGACGACGTACGCCACGTCTACCTGCTCCAACCACCGGGAGGCGTGACGCTGACACCGAATCACGTCGACCTCGGCATCCCAGCGCGACCCGGTCACGCCCGGACCGTGGGACCGATCCGCATCCAGGGAGCGGCGCCGGGCCAGACGATCTCCTTCACCCTGTCGCTCCACGACGAGACCGTGGCCCAGTGCTGCTCCATCCCGGTGGAGATCACCCTACCGACCTGCGACTGCGCCCAGGTGCTGGGCGAGACGAAGCCGAGCTGCTTCCTCCCCTTCACTGCGGCCGAACCGCGGCGGGACCGCTTCGTGCTCCAGAGCCTGTTCGAGAAGCCGGTGCAGCACGTGGTGCTCACGCCGGTGTCGCCGGAGGGCGTGACGCTGATCCCGAATCACGTCGACCTCGGCAGCAATCCCCTCCACCACGGCGAGTCCACCCAGATCTCTGTGCAGATCGCCGGCGGCAAGGCAGGCGACCGGGTCTGCTACCTGGTCAGTCCCCACGACAGCCTATTCGACGAATGCTGCTCCTTCGAGCGTTGCGTGCTGCTGCCCGACTGCACCATCGAGCTCGACGACCTCCACGATTTCGGCGACGTGGCGACCCAGGGAACGGACTTCGGGTTCCTCGTCGAGGACTTCCCCGCTCCCGATCCCGCGGGCGATGGCGGCGGGATCGTGATCGACACGGGCGGCGCCGCGACGTTCGACGCCGAGTGGGCGCCCATCGAAGCGGACGGGCTGCCTCCGGGTGCCTTCCTCCGACAGAGCTTCCTCGCTCCGGTCGACGAGTCGACGGAGGAGCCGGTGGCGGTGCTGGAGACCCTCCGCGTTGCCGAAGGCATCGAGCTGCGCACGAGCTTCCCCGCCCTCGGTGCCACGCGATACACCGTCGAGCTGTACCGCTTCGGCATGCTGGTGGATCGTTTCGAGGACGTGCCCATCGACGTTCCACTGCGGCCGATCGACTTCGGCCCCTCCCTCACCACCGACACCCATTACTCCTCCCTGGGCGCCCCAGGCCATCAGCCCACGCCGGTCACCCAATCCGGGGGAACCTCGTGCGATCCCCAGGAGAGGCTGCCGGGCGACCCGCTCTGCCTCTTCGCCGGCTACACCTTCGAGCGGCTCTCCCCCTGGCAGTTCGCCTTCTCGGCGGCTCTCGCCGACGAGGTTCGGGTGCTCCCGGAGAACGGCACGGGCGTGGTCGGTCCGCTCGAGCAGGTGATCCTCGCCGGAGGCGGTCTCGAGTCGCTGCTCATCGAGACGATCGACGTCGACTTCGACTGCAACGCCAACGGCGTCCCCGACGACGTGGACGTCGACCTCGGGCTCTCGCTCGACCTCGACCGCGACGGCCGCCTGGACGAATGTGCCGCGGCCGCCGGTGCCATCGTGCTGAACACCGGCTTCGACGAAGCCGCCGGTGCCCTGCTGCCTCCTGGCGCGCCGGACGACGACTGGACGGTGGTGAGCCCTGCCGGCCCCGCGCGACGGGTCCGGTCGCCGAACGGCGGATGGGCGGCGCCCCTGGCGAACAGCGCGTGGATCTCGGTCGACGGGACCGGCGGCGCGTCGAACCCGGGACAGCCGGTCTACGCGCTGCGGAGCTGCTTCTGCCTCGGCGGCGGCGCCGCCCCGGTGACCCTGGAAGGGGCGCTGTTCGTGGACGACCGCGCCACCGTGGTCCTCAACGGCACCCCGGTAGCCGGACCCGGTGGCAGCTACACCAGCGCCGGGCGCCTGGAGCTCCGGGTGACCGGCGCGCTCGGGGACGGGATCTTCCAAGAGGGCGAGAACTGCCTGGTCGTCGAGGTCGACGACTCCGGCGGCGTCGTCACCGGTCTCGACCTGGTCGCCACCGTGCGGGCCGAGAACCCGCCCTGTCCGTGAGCCCTACCGCGTGACCCCGCGGCTGCGCGTGCCCCTCCGACCGCGCAGCCGCGCCTCGTGGCCGTGGCCGTCCTCAGAACCGGTACGTCTTCCCCTGCTCCAGGAAGTCGATCCCCGGCCGCCCCAGCTCGGCGACCTCCTGGCGGATGCGGGCGACGGAGGGCGGCTTCAGGTGGTGGAGGAGGATCGGGACGTCCTTGTCCAGCTTGTCGAGCTCGCGCGCCAGGGTGGCCGGGGTCAGGTGGAGGGAGACGTCGGCCACCTGCTGCAGGGCGTTGTCGAAGCTCGTCTCCACCATCACCGCCTGCAGGTTCGGGGTGCGGTTGGCCACCTCCCACAGGCGGTGGGTCGGGCCGGTGTCGCTCGACCACAGCACCGAGCGGCCGTCCTGCTCGAGCAGGAATCCGAAGGTGGGGATGCTGTGGCTCACCGGGATCGGCGTGAAGGTGACCCCGCCGACGGTCACCGGCACCTCGGCCTCCAGCTCGTGGAAGCGCATCGCCGGCAGCAGGTGGTTCGGCAGCCGGGTGAAGTCGGGCCACGTGGCGTTGTTGAATAGGTACTTGCGGATCGCGTAGATGGTGGCCGAGGAGGCGTGGATGTCGATGGGCCCCTCGGCCTTGCCATAGACGTTCTCGATGAAGAACGGCAGCGAGCTGGTGTGGTCGATGTGGGAGTGGGAGAGCACGATCGAGCGCACGCCCACCTGCCTCTCCACCGGCAGCGACTGCGAGAGCGACCCGGCGTCGAGAGCCACGCTGCCGTTGACCAGGACGCAGGTCATGCGGCAATCGAGGCTCTCTCCTCCGTAGCCGCCGAGGACTTCGAGATGCATTGGCCCGCAGATTGTAGCGCAGCCCCGCCCGAGCCCCCCTCCGCGGCTTCTCCGGGACCCGGGCCGGCGCCGGCGCCTAGAACCGCGTGCCGATCCAGAACGAGCTCTCGAAGCCCTCGGCCGAGTCCTGGAAGTTGGTGCGCTTGGCGAAGTCGAAGTTGAGATCGAAGTAGCCGAAGCGCACGCTCACCCCGTAGCCGTAGGACGCCACCGCGTCGGCCAGCGCGCTCTCCTCCGAATCCCACACGTCGAAGTCCTCGAAATCGTCGTACCAGGCGCCGCCGACGTCGAGGAACAGGATGCCGCGGATGCCCTGGAAGCCGAGCACCGGTGTGGCCAGCAGGTCGATCAGCGGGAAGCGCAGCTCGGCGTTGAGGAAGAAGCCGCGGTCGCCCGCCAGCTCCCGGAAGTCGAACCCGCGCACCGTGTCGAGGCCACCGAAGTAGGTGGGGTTCGCCACGTTGCCCTCGGAGACCGCGCCGAAGCCGCGCAGCGCGATCAGGCTGCGGCGGGTCAGCGGGATGTACTGGCGCACGTCGAGGTCGACGGAGGCCGACAGCGTGCCGCCCTCGTCGAGGTCCGGCGCGTAGTTGACGTCCAGCCGCCAGCGCCGGCCGGCGTAGGGGCCGAAGGAGGAGAAGCTCGCGGAGTCGCCCACCAGCGCGCCGGTGACCAGCGGGAAGTCCTGCTTCAGCTCGACGAACTCGAGTCCGGGCAGGCCGGTGTTGGGATCGATGGTGGGGTCGACCACCACCGGCTGGTTGATCTCCCGGAAGGCATAGCCGGCGCCGATCTCGCCGCGCACGTGGAAGCTCAGCGGGTAGACGAGCGAGCCCACGATGCCCTGGATCCGGTACAGCTCGCGGCGATCGACGGGCTCGAAGGGATCGTTCTGGTTGCGGCGGAAGAGGAAGAACTGCCGATCGTCGAAGACGTGCACCTGCCACTGCAGGCGTTCCGACAGGTCGGCGTAGACGATGTCGAAGTTCGACAGGCTGTCGACCGAGCTGAAGACGCCGATCAACCGGCGGTCGCCGAGGTAGTCGGAGAAGCCGAGCACCACCTGGCCGATCAGCGTCTGGTTGTCGTCGAGGCCGATGAAGCTGTCCGCCTGGTCGAGGAAGAGCTTCCAGCCGCAGCAATCCTCGTCGTTCTCCTCGGACAGCGTTACCTGGATGTCGGGCTGGAAGCGCGGCAGATCCCGGGGCAGCAGCGGCTCGCCGGCGGGCAGCTCGGCCTGCACCTGCTCGACCGGCTCGTCGACGTCGGTCAGATAGAGGTCGAAGCGCCCGTTCCACAGCCCGGTGTAGACCAGCCGCTCCTTGCCCTCCTCGGGCAGCGGCAGCACGGTGGGCTGGAAGCAGCCGGTCACCGCGTTGGTGTACTGGTGGAGCTGCCCATCGGCCAACTCGAGGCCGAAGATGTTGTCCACGGCGCCGTCGCGGTCCGACGTGAAGTAGAGGCGCCGGCCAGTGGGCGAGAAGACGGGATCCTTCTCGTTGGAATCGCCGAAGGTGATCTGGAAGCGCTGCCGCGGGTTGTCGAGGTCGATACGGAAGAGCTTGCTGAACCCCTCCCCCACCACCGAGGACAGCACCAGCGACCGGCCGTCCGGGGAGAACGTCGGCGCGGCGTCGTAGACCTCGTCGTCGGTGACGTTGACCAGCTCGCCGGTCTCGAGATCGTAGAGGAAGATGTCGAAGCGCCCGTTGCTGTTGGCCTGGAAGGCGATGCGCCGCCCGTCGGGGTGCCAGGCCGGAGAGAGCTGCTGGTCGACCTGGGGCATGTCGATCACCCGCTGGATGCCGCCGCCCAGCACGTCGATCAGCACCAGGCTACGGCCCCGCTCGCGCTTGGCGAAGGCGGCGATGCTGTTGCCGTCGGGGGAGAACGCGATATCGCGGCCCTGGCGGAAACCGATGGTCATGAACTGGCCCACCAGGTACTGGAACTCGTTGGTGTGGCCGCGCGTCAGGTTGCGGATCAGCTCGCGCTCGCGGGTGTCGAACAGCGAGATGTCGAGCTCGCCGCGCTGCGTGGAGAAGGCGGCCACCAGGTCGCCGGAGGGCGAGGCGGTGGGCGACATCTCCTGGCTGGCGAGGCCGGTGCGCACCCGGAAGGGGCGGCCGAAGTCGCCCGGCTCGCCGGTGCGTACCAGCTCGGGCAGGTACTTGCGGCGCAGCCAGCGGCGGAAGTCGGCGTCGAAGTCCTCCGGATCGACGTTGAAAGCGCGCTCGACGGCCGGGCCCACCCGGGCCCCCAGGGTGTTGCGCAGCTCGTAGACGAAGTCGCGGAAGCCGTCCTCGCCGTAGGTCTCCTCGATGTAGTCGAAGGCGGCGTGGCCGATGCGGTAGGCGAAGAACCCCTGCGGGTTGCTCTGGGTCATCGGCGGGATGTTGTCGTTGACCACGGCGTCGCGCAGCACCATCCGGTCGGTGGTCGACTCGTCCTTGGCCATGTAGCTGGCCATGCCCTCCATCACCCAGGTGGGGGGCTGGTTGGCGATGGCGCGGCCGAGGTTGCCGCCGAGCAGGATGTGGTACTGGAAGATGTGGGTCAGCTCGTGGAGCATCAGGCCCATCAGCTCCGGGTCCGACAGGTCCACCGGCATCACCATTCGGAAGCGGGCCGGGGTGGCGAAGGCGCCGACGCCCTCGGGGATGAAGTTGAGGATGACGTTGTTCTGCTCGAAGGACGCGTGGTTGGCGTAGAAGATGAGCGGCGTCGGCTCCTCGATCTGGTAGTCGAACTCGCGCGACAGGCGGTCGTAGGCGCTCTCGGCGAACGACACCACCTTCTGCAGCAGGGGCTCCTCGGCCTCGTAGTAGTACACGTCGAAGTGGGGCGCGTGGTAGATGCGCCAGTCGAAATCACGGTACTGGACCTTGTTCTTGCCGAAACCGCGGCCGTACCACTGGGGCAGCGGCGCATAGAGCTGCGCGTCGGCCACCGGCGCCGGCGGCACGGCGGCCAGGAGGGCGGCGAGCAGCGCGAACAGGACGGACGGGGCGGATGAACGGCTCACCAGGGGCCTCCTTGCCTTCTTCCGGGATGGGCGCAAGCGCGGGCGATCAGTTGAACAGCACCCGTGTCGCCTCGATCTCCTGCTGGGCGAACACGCCGACGATGCGGTCTTCCAACGAGTAGAGGTTCTCGAACATCCCGCGCAGGGGGTCGGCGCTCTGGGCCTCGAAGTTCTGGAAGTCCTTGAAGTTGTCGGTGTACAGCAGCTCCCCGGTGCGGCCGTCGTAGACGTGCAGCAGGATGTCGTACTCGAAGCCGGTCTGCTCGACGAGCACCTGCCGGTAGTAGCGGCGGCCGTTGTACGGTGAGACGTACTCCTCGGTGCGGTAGCCGGTGCGGTCCTGGATGTCGAAGTCGAGGCCGCCGGCGAGGATCAGGTCGGCCTGGGTGCGCTCGCCGAGGGCGCTCCAGAAGTCGCGTTCGCGGGCGAGCTGGGTCAGGTCGTAGGTCGGGTAGTCGGTGGGCGGCGCGTCGACCACCCGCAGGTCGGTGTCGCGGCGCAGCACCTTCTCGAGGTAGCGCTCGAACTCGGCCTGCACGTCGATGTTGCGGCTGCGCAGGCGGTCCTCCCCTTCCTGGCTGACGACCAGGAACGGGGCGATGGCGATGCTGTCGCGGCCGGTGAGGTCGAGCCGTGCCTTCTGGGGCAGCTTGAGCCGCACCTCCACGGAGGCGGCCTGCGCCGGGGCAGCGAGCAGACCGACGAGCGCGAGCAGCGCGAAGATTCTCTTGCGGTACATCGTGTGGTCCTTTCTTCCCCCTGCCCCCAGGGTCCTCGTCTGCACTGCGTCCTGGCCGTTCAGCCGCCCTCCGCCGGGTCGTTCGCGGCCACGCCGGTCACCGGCGGTTCGCCGCTGGCCGCTTCGGGCTGGAAGCTTCGGTAGAACTCGATGAAGCGGGCGTAGTTGCGGCGCAGGTCGCGGTTGTCGGGTTGGATCTGGAGCGCTCGCTGGTAAGCGCCGAGCGCCTCGTCGAACTGCCCGTTGGCCTCGTAGGCGACGGCCAGGTTGTTGACGACGCGGAAGTCGTTGGGTGCGAGGTCCTCCGCCTTGTGGAAGCGGAACAGGGCCTCGCTCCACAAGCCGCGCTCGGCCATCTGCACGCCGAAGGCGAGCTGGCTCTCGAGCCCGGCGCCCCCCGTCGAGCCGCACGCGACCAGTCCCAGGAGCGGGATCACGAGCGCCCAGACGCCCAGCCACCGGAGCTGGTTGCGGACCGGAAGCGCGGCGGGCGGGGAGGTTTGCTGGCTCTGCGGCATCGTCAGGCGTTCGCAGTATATACGAGGTGGGGAACGGGTTGGACTTTGGCGTGTGGCGGCTTCGGGCCGGCGGGAGGGGTGGCCGCTTGCGCTGGCCGGGTGGTGGCGGCGGGCCAGGGGACGCGGGGCTGCCCGGGAAAGCTGGCAGGGAGAGCCCCGCTCGGCAGCGCCGGCGCGCCATCGCCCGTGCCCTCCGCGACGATCTTGCGCGGCGCCGGCGCTGACGCCCCTGGCCCGCCGCCACCACCCGCCCGGTCGCTCCAGCGGCCACCCCTCCCGCCTCCGTGGGTGGTGGAGCGGACGATTGCGGGTTCTCGGCATGGCTGCCGGTTTGGGGGGATCGAGGTGCCGGTCTCTGGAATGTGCTGCGGGGCGCGACGGGCCGGTGCGAGATCGGGGGGAGTGCTTTCCGTTATCCCCGGGTGGAGGACGGATGCACGAGACACTCGACGACCTGCTGATCGCCCTGAACGCCGACCCGGTGCTGGGTCGCTCCGCCGCCTGCCGCCTGGGGGCGGCGCCGGAGCGGTGGCTGGGGGTGCTGCGGCGGAGCCGGACGCTGGCGGAGGAGCTGGGCGTGCCGCGGGCGGCGCTGGTGCGGGCACGGAAGGTAGCGCGCCGGGCACGGGATCTGGCGGGCGCGGAAAGAGCCCTGGCGGCGCGCGCCGGAGCGCGGGTGATCACCCGGCGCGATCCGGCCTACCCGCGGGTCCTCTTCGACCTGTCGCTACCGCCGGCGGTGCTGTACGTAGGTGGCGAGTTGCCCGGGGAACGGACGCGCCGGGAGCGCACCGAGACCGAGGCCGGCGAGGAAACGACGGAGCAACCGGCGGAGGGGCCGGGGGCGGAGCCGATCCTGGGCGTGGCGGTGGTCGGGTCGCGGCGGGCGAGCTCCTACGGGCTGGAGGCGGCCGAGGCGCTGGGGCGGGGGCTGTCGCAGGTCGGGGTTACGGTGATTTCGGGGCTGGCACCGGGGGTCGACGCGGCGGCGCACCGCGGGGCGCTGGCGGCGGGCGGGTGCACGGTGGCGGTGCTGGGGTGCGGCTTGGGGGTCGGTTATCCGCGGATCAACCTGACCCTGCGGCGGCGCATCGCACGCGAGGGCGGCGCCGTGGTGAGCGAGTTCCCCTGGCACGCCGAGCCGCGGCGCTGGCACTTCCCGGTGCGCAACCGGGTGATCGCGGCGCTCGCCCTGGGCACCGTGGTGGTCCAGGCCACCGTGCGCTCCGGCTCGCTGATCACCGCCGGTCTCACCCTCGACCTCGGCCGCGAGGTCCTCGCCCTCCCCGGCTCCGTCTTCGACCCCCGCTCCCAGGGTCCCCATGCCCTGCTCCGCGACGGCGCTACCCCCGTGACCGACGCCCGCGACGTGCTGGAAGCGGTGCTCGGCCCCTCGGGGGTGGCGGTGATGGCGGCGGAGCCCGTCGCGGGAGAGGGCGGCGGAGAGCCGCCGGTCCCGAGGCTCCCTGGCCTCCCGGGCAAGGTCCTGGCGGCGCTTCCGGTCGGCGAAGGGCTGGCCCCGGAGGAGGTCGCCGAACAGATCGGCAAGGGGATCGACGCCGTGCTGGGAGCCCTCCTCGAGCTGGAGCTCGAAGGCCGCGTACGCCGCGAGCCCGGCCCCCGCTACTCCCGGCGCAAGAGATCCGAATGAGGGCCGCCGCAGCACGCCCCATCCAACGGCGGCGAGCGAAGCGTCAAAGTCCGCCTGCCTGACGAGCGGTGGAGCCTTCGGACGCCGGGCTCGCTGGCCCGGGAGGAGCCGGCCTCGGCGGTGGGCAGGGGCTGCGGAGGCCCCACCCGCGGCGAGCGAGCGAAGCGAGCCGAACCCGTGACCGTCGGCAGTGCGTTCGAGCAGTCCGCGAGCGAGCGAAGCGACGCGAGCCCTTCGCCTTTCCTCCACCACCAGGGAGGGCCGGCGTGGCCGGCGGCGGAGCGGCTGGGTGGCGGGGGCGCTCCGGCCGGGGGCGTCAGCGTCGGCACAGCGCAAGCTGTTGGGAGTCCACGGGCGATGGCGTGCCGGCGCTGTCGAGCGGGGCTGGCCCTCCCATTCTCCACCGACAGCCCCGCGGTCCCCGGCCGGAGCACCCCCGCCCCCCCAGCGACGCCGCCGGCCCCGCCGGCCCGGGCCCCCGCGCCGCGCAGCTACTTCTTGCGGCGGGTGGTCGTCGTGCGCCGCCGGCCCTTCGACGGAGCCTTGCGCTTCGCGTCCAGCAGCTCCCGGGCCTGGTCCGGGGTGACCGACTGGGGATCGGTGCCCTTGGGCAGGGTGGCGTTGGTCTTGCCGTCGGTGACGTAGGGGCCGTAGCGGCCGTCGAGGACCTGCACCGGGCCGGCGGCGTCGGCCAGCTCGCCCAGCTCCTTGAGCACCGTCTTGGCCGAGGCGGCCGCCCGGCCGCGGCCGCGGCGCGCCTTCGGCTGGCGCACCAGCTCCAGGGCCTCGTCCAGCGAGATGTCGCACGCGGCGCGCCAGGAGGGCAGGTTGCGGAAGTCCTTGCCGCGGCGCACGAAAGGACCGTACCGGCCCAGGCCGGCGGCGATCTCCTCCCCCGTCTCCGGGTCGGTGCCCAGCTCGCGCGGCAGCTGGATCAACGCCTGGGCGATCTCCGGCGTCAGGTCGTCGGAGGAAACTTCCTTCGGCAGCGAGACCCGGCGCGGCTTGGCGTCCGCCTCCCCCGCCGCCGGCTCGCGCTCGAGGTAGAAGCCGAAGCGGCCGTGGCGCAGGTAGACCGGCAGGCCGGTGGCGGGGTCCTCGGTCACCGGCTCGGCCTCCTGCTCCTTGCCCCGCAGCATCTCGGCCGCCAGCTCCGGTGTCAGGTCCGCCGGCGGCAGGTCCTCCGGCAGGCTGGCGATGGGGCCGTCGGCGCCGCGCCGCACGTAGGGGCCGTACCGGCCGACCTTGACCTCCAGCGGCTCGCCGGAGTCGGGGTCGGCGCCCAGCGCGATGGACGGGTAGAACACCTCACCCTCCTCCACCCGCTGCTGCAGACCGTGGTCGCCGCCGTCGCCGTGGAAGAACGCGCCGAGCAGGATGTCCCAGCCCTTGCGCCCGGCCGCCACCTCGTCGAGGTCGTTCTCCATGGTGGCGGTGAAGCCGGTGTCCACCAGGTCCTCGAACTGCTTCTCCAGCAGCTCGGTGACCGCGAAGGCGGTGAACGTGGGCACCAGCTCGTTGCCGCGCTTGAACACGTAGCCGCGCTCCTGGACGGTGCCGAGGATCGAGGCGTAGGTGCTCGGCCGGCCGATGCCCTCCTCCTCGAGCTTCTTGACCAGGCTCGCCTCGGTGTAGCGGTAGGGCGGCTTGGTCTCGTGCCCCTCGGCCTCCACCGCCGTCGGCTCGAGGGCCTGGCCCTCGTCGAGGGGCGGCAGCAGGGTCTCCTGGTCGCCCAGCTCACTCTCCGGGTCGTCGGAGCCCTCGACGTAGGCGCGCAGGAAACCGGGGAAGACGATGCGCTTGCCGCTGGCCGCGAAGGTCAGCGGTCCGCCGCTCGACGCCACCTCCACCTCGACGCTGGTGCGCTCCACCCGGGCCGGCAGCATCTGGCTGGCGATGGTGCGCTTCCACACCAGCTCGTAGAGGCGGAACTGGTCGTCGTCGAGATAGCGGCGCACGTCCTGGGGGCGGCGCGCGAGATCGGTGGGACGGATCGCCTCGTGGGCCTCCTGGGCACCCTTCGATTTCGTGCGGTAGCGCACCGGCTTGTCCGGCAGGTAGTCCTCGCCGTAGACGACGCCGATCACCTTGCGCGCCTGGGCGAGCGCCCGCTCGGAGAGGGTCAGGCTGTCGGTGCGCATGTAGGTGATCAGGCCGACCCGCTCGCCACCGAGGTCGATGCCCTCGTAGAGCTGCTGCGCCACCGACATGGTGCGCCGGGCGGTGAAGCGCAGCTTGCGGTTGCCCTCCTGCTGCAGGGTGGAGGTGATGAACGGCGGGTAGGGGCGCTGGGTGCCCGGGGAGCGGTCCACCGAGGTGACGGTCCACGGGCGGTTGGCCTCCGCCTCGCCGGCGAGCTGGCGGGCCTCGTCGCCGAGCAGCACCTTGCGACGGGCGTCGCCGAGAGCCCCGGTCTCCGGGTCGAAGCTCTTCCCCTCGGCGATGCGCTCGCCGCCGACGCGCACCAGGCGGGCGTCGAAACCGCCGCCCTCGGCCGCCAGCGTCGCCTTGATGTCCCAGTACTCGGCCGCACGGAAGCGCTTGCGCTCGCGCTCGCGCTCGACCAGCAGCCGCACGGCGACGCTCTGCACCCGGCCGGCGGAGAGCCCCGGCGCCACCCGCTTCCACAGCAGCGGCGACAGGGTGTAGCCGTAAAGGCGGTCGAGGACGCGGCGTGCCTCCTGGGCGCGCACCAGGTTCTCGTCGAGCTGGCGCGGCGAGCGCAGCGCCTCCTTGATCGCCTCCGGCGTCACCTCGTGGAAGACGATGCGGGAGACCTCGGTGCCCTTCTTCGGCTTCAACAGCTCCAGCACGTGCCAGGAGATCGACTCCCCCTCGCGGTCCTCGTCGGTGGCGAGCAGCAGGTGGTCGGCGCCCTTCAAGGCGTCCTTCAGGCGCTGGACGTGGCGCTTCTTGTCGGCCGGCACCACGTAGACCGGCTCGAAACCCTCGTCGAGGTTGACGCCGAGCCGTGCCCACGACTGCTTGCGCACCGCCGCCGGGATCTCCTTGGCGTTCTGCGGCAGGTCGCGCACGTGGCCGTAGCTCGCCTCCACCCGATAGTTCTTGCCGAGGAAGCGGCTGATGGTCGTCGCCTTGGCGGGCGACTCCACGATGACGAGGTTCTTGGGGGTGGGGGAGGCCATGGGGGCGGCCAGACTAGCCGCCGGCCGAAACGGGAGTCAAGGCGAGGCAGGCCGGGCGGCGGCGCGTCGGGCGCCGCGGCGCCCGGTGCTCAGCTCGGAATCCAGATCTTCTGCGCCGCCACCACCTCGACGTCGCCACCCAGCTCGATCGGCTCCTTGGAGCGGGTGAAGAAGGCGAGACCCTTGTAGCTCATCAGGTAGTCGTGCCGGCCGCCGAGGAAGCCCCCGGTGGCGGTGACCACCAGACCGCCGTGGTTGCGCTCCAGCAGCAGCCGGAAGTCCTCCGGCTCGACCCGTACCAACACGCCCGACGCCTTGACGGCCTGGGCGATGGCGGCGGCGAGGGCGGCAGCGCCCGCGGCTCCAGCAGAACTCATGCTCCACCTCCTGTCTGGCCGTCGCCGGCCTGTCGTGATTCGGTGCTTCCCGGGGGCCAGTCGCCGAGCAGGCGGCGCAGGTCGACCATCTGGCCCAGGTGATAGGAGGCGTGGTCGGCGGCGAGCAGCGCCTCGCGCAGCAGCGTCTGCCCGTCTCCCCACGGCAGCGGCGCCGTGAGATCGCGCTCCGGGTCGGCCACCAGGGCGCGCATCTCCCCGAGGTGGCGACGGTAGGCCTCGACGCTCGCCTCCCAGGCGGCGTCGTCCGGCGGCCCGGCGGCCGGCGGCCAGTACCCCGCGGGCCACGGCGGCGACCGGTGCTCCGGATCGCGGCTGAACTCCACCAGGTCCCACAGCGCGATCCGCAGGTGCTCCAGCAGCTCCCACCCGGAGTGCTCCAGCCCCGCAGGACGCACCCCCCGCAGCTCCGGCGGGAAGTCGGCCACCACGGCGTCGAAGCCGGCGTGGGCGCCGCGGCCCTCGAGCAGCTCGAGGATGGCGTGGCGCAGGGGATCAGCGGTCACAGTCGACATCCCGGCGGTGCCCTATCTTCACGATGTCCACGATCCGTTCCTCTTCATCGACCTGATAGATCACCCGGTAGGTGCCGACTCGAATCCCGTAGCGGCCGAGGCCGAACAGCTTGCGGCAGCCCGGCGGCCTCGGGTCGGCGGCGAGGGCCGCGATCCGTTCACTCATCCGCTCGCGGTCGCGCTTCCGCGGCAGGGCATCGAACTCCCCTGGCCGCCGACTCCAGCCTCAAGGCAACCACGCCGCTTCCTGTCCTGCACGACCTCCTCGAACGACAATCTCGGCTCGTGCTTGCGCTCCTCGAAGGCGGCCAGACCGTCGCTCTCTGCACGGAAATGGACATGGTTTCACCTCAGGATCATGCCATAACGTCAAGTCGCCACCGCACGACGTTCGGGGAACCGCCTGCCAAAGGTCCCTATAATCGAGACCATGGCGGAGACGCAAAGCCCTCGCGCAGTGCACGTCGTCGGCGGCGGCCTGGCCGGGTCGGAGTGCGCCTGGCAACTCGCCGAGCGGGGGGTGCCGGTGGTGCTCCACGAGATGCGCCCGGAGCGCTCGACGCCGGCCCACAAGACGGGCGAGCTGGCCGAGCTGGTGTGCTCCAACTCGTTCCGCAGTGACGATCCGCTGCACGCCGCCGGCCTCCTGAAGCGCGAGATGGAGGCCTTCGGCTCGCTGGTCATCGCCAGTGCCCGGGAGGCGGCGGTGCCGGCCGGCGCGGCGCTCGCCATGGAGCGCGACCGCTTCGCCCGGCGGGTCGGCGACCGGCTGCGCGCCCACCCGCTGGTCGAGATCCGCCACGAGGAGGTGACCGCGCTGCCCGATGCCGACGGGAAGACCGACGCCGTGCTCGCCACCGGCCCCCTCACCTCGCCGGCGCTGTCCGCCGCCCTCGGCGAGCTGCTGGGCAGCGAATCGCTCTACTTCTACGACGCCATCGCGCCCATCGTGGAGGCCGAGAGCCTCGACCTGTCGAAGCTGTTCTGGCAATCGCGCTGGGGCAAGGGCGACGGCGACGACTACCTGAACGCCCCCCTCGACCGCGACCAGTACCTGGCCTTCCACACAGCGGTGCTCGACGCCGAGGTGCTGCCGCTCCACGACTTCGAGAAGGAGATGTTCTTCGAGGGCTGCCTGCCGATCGAGGAGCTGGCGCGCCGCGGCGTCGACACGCTGCGCTACGGGCCGATGAAGCCGGTGGGCCTCACCGCCCCCGACGGCACCCGTCCCTGGGCCGTGGTGCAGCTGCGCCGCGAGGACCTGGCGAAGAGCCAACTCAACCTGGTGGGCTTCCAGTCCCGCATGAAGTGGCCGGACCAGCGCCGCGTGTTCGCCATGATCCCGGGGCTGGAGCACGCCGAGTTCGTGCGCCTGGGGCAGATCCATCGCAACACCTTCGTCAACTCGCCCCTCCACCTCGACCCGTTCTACCGCCTGAAGCCGCGCCCCGCGCTACGCCTCGCCGGTCAGATCACCGGCGTCGAGGGCTATCTCGAATCCGCCGCCACCGGCCTCGCCATCGCCCTCTACCTGGTGCTGGAGCGCGCCGGCCGCTCGCCCGAGCCGCTGCCCCCGACGACGGCCCTCGGCTCGCTCGCCCGCCACCTCACCGAATCGGACCCCCGCCACTTCCAGCCGGCCAACGTGAACTACGGCCTGTTCGAGGATCTGCCCGGCAAGGTGAAGAAGGCGGAGCGCCGCCGGGTCTACGCGGCGCGGGCGCACCAGGAGCTCGCCGCCTGGGCCGAGCGCCAGGGCCTGCCGCTGGACGGTGCGAAGCTGGAGCTGCCCGACCCCGAGCCGCGCCGCGGCCGCAGGTCCGCGCCGGAACCGGCGATGGCGGCGGGCTGAGCGTGGAACGGCGCGGCGACCTGCCCCGGCACGGGACCTGAGGCGGCACCGCCCCGTGCAGCGCCTCGTCTCCCGCTTCCTCGACCACCTGGCCGACGAGCGCAACTACTCGCCCCACACGCTGCGCGCCTACCGCGCCGACCTCGAGCGCTTCGCCGCCTTCCTGGCCGAGTACCTGGGCAAGGAGCCGCAGGCTCTCGAGCCCTCCGACGCGGACGCCCGCTCCGTGCGCTCGTTCCTGGCCGCCCTCCACCGCGACGGCGTCGGCCGCCGCAGTCAGGGCCGGGCGCTGGCGGCGCTGCGCAGCCTGTTCCGCTTCGCCTGCCGCGAGGGCGTGCTGGCCGCCAACCCGGCCCGCGGTGTGCCGACCCCGAAGGCCGCTCGCGAGCTGCCCCGCCACCTGCGCCCCGGCGAGGTCGAGCGCCTGCTGGAGGACGCCCCCGCAGGCGACGGCGAGGCGGCCCTGGAGGAGCGCGACACGGCGATGCTGGAGCTGCTCTACGCGAGCGGCCTGCGGGTGGGCGAGCTGGTCTCCCTCGACTGGCGCGATCTCGATCTCTCGGCCCGGGTGCTGCGGGTGATGGGCAAGGGCAGCAAGGAGCGCATGGTCCCCTTCGGCCGCCAGGCCGCCGCGGCCCTCACCGGCTGGCTCGCCGCCTGGGAGGAGGTCCGCGCCCGCGCCGAGGATGCCGATCCCGACGCCGAGCCGGTGTTCCTCAACCACCGCGGCGGCCGCCTCTCGGCCCGCTCGGTGCGCCGCATCCTCGACCGCCGCGTCGCCGCCGCCGGCCTCCCCCCCGGCGTCCACCCCCACACCATGCGCCACACCTTCGCCACTCACCTCCTCGAAGGCGGCGCCGACCTCCGAGCGATCCAGGAGCTCCTCGGCCACAGCTCCCTGGCGACGACGCAGCGCTACACGCACGTGGAGATCGAGCGGCTGCTGCAGGTGTATCGGGAGGCTCACCCGAGGGCAAAGAAGTGAAGAAGTGAAGAAGTGGGGGCGGCCAACTTCCGCCTCCCCCCCTCGCCGAGGGGCTTCGGAGTGCAACGCCACATCTGCCGCGGCCTTCATCAAGTGCGCCGATCCGGCGCCACTCCACCTCTGCTCGGGTGCTCTGCGGAGGAGGCATGGACGCCGGCCAGCGGGTCCAAGCCGCAGGCACGCTGCCTGGGTTTTGCAGTCCCCCTCCTCCACCACCCACGGAGGGGCGGCGGGGGTGCCGCTCGCAGGCGGGTTGCGGGGGCCTGTCCAGGGGCGTTGGAGCCGGCGCAGCGCAAGATCGTCTCGGAGGGCAAGGGCGATGGCGCGCCGGCTCCACCGAGCGGGGCTCCCCCTCCCAGTGTTCACCGACAGCCCCGCGTCCCCTGGACAGGCCCCCACGAACCCGCCCAGCGAACGCGACGCCCCCGCCGCCCCGGGCCCTCGCGCCGCCAGCTCCTCGAGGGTCCGCCGGGCCGCCACCAGCAGTCCCTCGTCCCCCGGCGCCACCGTGAGCACC
>DATACC010000246.1:0-25588 GCA_036259255.1 Thermoanaerobaculia bacterium
GTCGGTGAAACCTGGGAGGGGGAGCCCCGCTCGGAGGCGCCGGCTGCCAACGCCCGCGGACTCCGCGGCGCCCTCGGGAGACGCCGGCGCATACGCCCCCGGCCGGCCGCCCCCGCCGCCCCGGTCGCTCCGCCACCACCCCGCCGACCCTCCGTGAGTGGTGGAGGAAACGGGGGGCCTCGCGGCCTTCGGCCTCTCGGGGGGCTCTCGGCTTCACGGGTCGGCAGCGTTGGCCCCGCAACGTCGAAGGCACTGGCGCGGCAGGCCTTCGAGCTAGAAGCGGCTCCGCTACTCAACTCCTCTGCCTCTGCCGCCGCCTCCAGCATCCGACTCTTGGCACCCGTAGCGACCTGGATCCCCATCAACTCCCATCCGTAACGATAATGAGCTATCATTACCGGCATGAGCCGCCGCACCCGCCAGCGTGACGCGATCCTCTCGGCGTTCCAGCACGCGGACCGGCCCCTGTCGCCGGCCGAGTTGCGGGCGCTGGCGGGCCGCTCGGTCCCGTCCCTCGGCATCGCCACCGTCTACCGCAACGTCAAGGCGCTGCTCGACGACGGCACCCTGCGCGCCGTCAACGTGCCGGGGCAACCGGACCGCTACGAGCTCGCCGGCAAGCAGCACCACCACCACTTCCACTGCCGGGCCTGCGACGGGGTGTTCGAGGTGGCGGCCTGCCCGGGGGGGCTGGCGGCGCTGGCGCCCGACGGGTTCCACACCGAGCACCACGAGATCGTCCTCTTCGGGCTCTGCTCCCAATGCGCCTGAGCCGGGTTCCCGGAGGGGCTGCGCTGCGCCGCGCGGGGCTGGCGATGGCGGCGGGGGCCTTGCTCCTCGCCGGCTGCGGAGGCGCCGAAGAGCCAGCCGCGGCGCCGGGCGACGAGAGGATCGCCGTGGCCGCCTCCGTGCCGCCGCTGGCCTACCTGGTGGACCGCCTCGGTGGCGAGCGGGTGGCGACCACCGTGCTGGTGCCGCCGGGTACCGAGCCTCACGCCTACGAGCCGTCGCCGCGGCAGATCGCGGCCCTCGCCGATGCCCACCTGTTCGTCGAGATCGGCCACCCGGCCTTTCCCTTCGAAGCGCGCTTCCTCGACCACCTCGCCGCCACCAACCCGGGGCTCCAGGTGGTCGAGGTGGCCGCCGCCGTGGAGCTGCTCGAGGCCGGCGACGACGAGCACGACCACGGCGAGGCGATGACCGACCCCCACGTCTGGCTGGCGCCGGGCACCATGGCGCGGGCGGCGCGAGAGGTGGCGGCGGCGCTGGTGCAGCTCGATCCGGAGCACGCGCGCGACGTCCGCGCCCGCCTCGACGCCTTTCTCGCCGACATCGCCGCCCTCGACCGCCGCTTGGCCGCCGTGGCGGCGGGAGCGAAGCGGCGCAGCTTCCTGGTGCACCACGCCGCCTGGACCTATCTCGCCGCCGAGTACGGGCTCGACCAGGTGGCCGTCGAGGCGGGCGGCCGCGAGCCGGGACCGCGGCAGCTCGCCCGCATCGCCGAGACGGCGCGCCGCGAGGGCATCCGCGTCGTCTTCGTGCAGCAGGGCTTCTCGCCGCAGAGCGCCCAGGTGCTGGCCGACGAGCTCGGTGGCCGGGTCGTGGCCCTCGATCCCATGGCGTACGACTGGCTGGCGACCATGCACCGGGTGGCCGACGGCCTCGAGGAGGCGCTGCGGTGAGCGCCCCGGGGAGCTCCACCTCGAGCGCGGCCGCCGGCGAGCCGCTGCTCGTCGCCGAGCACGTCACCGCCGGCTACGGCCGCGACGTGGTGCTCGCGGACGTCTCGCTCACCGTGCGCCGCGGCGACTTCCTCGCCGTGCTCGGCCCCAACGGCGGCGGCAAGACCACCCTGCTCAAGGTGCTGCTCGGGCTGCTCGAGCCGTGGAGCGGCCGCGTCGAGCACCGGCACTCGCAGCGCGGCGGCGCGCTGGGCTACGTGCCGCAGCACGCCACCTTCGAGCGCAGCTTCCCGGCCCGGGTGCGCGACGTGGTGCTGATGGGCCGCCTCGGCCGTCGCGGCCTGCTCCGGCGCTACACCCGCGACGACCGGGCCGCCGCCGCCGCCGCCCTCGAGGAGGTCGGCCTCACCGGGCTCTCCGCCGAGCCGGTGGAGGAGCTCTCCGGCGGCCAGCTCCAGCGCACCCTGATCGCCCGCGCCCTGGCCGGCGATCCGGAGATCCTGCTGCTCGACGAGCCGCTGGCCTCCGTCGATCCCGAGATGCGGGGCCGGCTGGTCCGCCTGCTCGGCGAGCTCAACCGGCGCATCCCGCTGGTGGTCGTCACCCACGACCTCACGCCGTTCGGCGCCACGGTGCGCCAGATCGCCTGCGTCAACCGGCGCCTCCACTACCACCCGGAAGGCAAGCTCACCCGCGAGGCCCTCGAGGAGGTCTACGGCTGCCCGGTGGAGCTGGTGAGCCACGGCGTGCCCCACCGCGTGCTGGCGGCGCATCCGTGAGCCTCCGCCCCTGAACATGCTCGGCGATCTGCTGACCTACGAGTTCCTGCGCAACGCGCTGGCGGCCAGTGTCCTGGCGAGCGTGCTGTGCGGCGTCGTCGGCACCTTCGTGGTGGTCAAGCGGCTGGTGTTCATCAGCGGCGGCATCAGCCACGCGGCGTTCGGCGGCCTGGGCATCTGCCTGTTCTTCGGGATCGATCCGCGCCTCGGGGCGGCGGCGGTGGCGGTGGGCTCGGCGCTGGTGCTCTCCCGCGTCGAGGAGTCGCGCAGCGGCTCGCGCGACGCCACCATCGGCCTGCTGTGGGCGGTCGGCATGGCGGTGGGGGTGGTCTTCCTGGCCCGCGCGCCGGGCTACGCGCCGAACCTGATGTCCTACCTGTTCGGCAACGTGCTGGCCGTCTCGCCGGCCGACGTGGGCCTCACCTTCGCGCTCGCCACCAGCGTGCTGCTGCTGCTCGCCGCCTTCTCGAAGGAGCTGGTGGCGGTGGCCTTCGACGAGCCCTTCGCCCAGGTGCAGGGGGTGCGGGTGGGCGCCTTCCGCACCCTGCTGCTGGTGATGGTGGCGCTGTCCGTGGTGTTCCTGATCCAGCTCGTCGGCATCATCCTGGTGATCGCGCTGCTCACCATTCCGCCGCTGGCCGCCCTGCGGCTGGCGCGCAGCTTTCCCGGCGTCATCCTCACCTCGATGGCGGTGGGGCTGGTGATGACCGTCGGCGGGCTCGCGCTATCCTACGCGTGGGACGTGCCCTCCGGGGCGACGATGGTGCTGCTCGGCGCCGTCCTGCTGCTCGCCACCGTGGCCTGGAAACGATGGCGCGGCCGGCGGTGACCGGGCCAGGGCCGGTGCACGGCGGGGCGTGGCGCGGGGCACTGGACTTGCAGACGGGGACGGGACGGGAGGTAATGATGGCGGATGAACGCAATGTAGAGCGGAGCGGCGGCGAGACGACCGGCGAGAAGGCACCCCTGGTGCTGGTGGTGGACGACGTGGCCGACGGCCGCGAGATCGTCGGCGAGTACCTCAAGCTCGGGGGCTACGAGATGGCCGGCGCGGCCGACGGCCTGGAGGCGGTGCAGAAGGCCCACGACCTGCTTCCCGATGTCATCCTGATGGACGTCTGGCTGCCCAAGATGGATGGTCTCGAGGCCACCCGGCGGCTGAAGCAGGACGAGCGCACCCGCCACATCCCGATCATCGCACTGACCGCCCACGGCCTCGCCACCGCTCGAGAGAAGGCGATGGAGGCCGGCTGCGACGCCGTGATCACCAAGCCGTTCCTGCCCGACGACCTCGAACGCGAGATCCGCAAGCAGCTCGACCGCACCCGCCGGCAGGACTGAGGCGCCAGGCGCGGCGCCCGGCATCCCGGAACGCCAGCCCGTCAGACCGCTGCCGCCTCCCGTTCCCCCAGCGCCGCCAGCACCCGGGCGGCCATGCCGTCGAAGGACCCGGACGACATCGTCACCACCACGTCGCCGGGTTGCACCTCCGCGAGCGCCGTCTCGAACACCTCCTCGCTGCTGGCACAGGCGGTCGTCGGCGTGCCGTGTTCCGTCAGCTCCCGCGCGAGGCGCGGAAGGTCGAGGCGATCCGCCTCGGCAAAGCGCTCGCGGTAGAAGATCGGCGCCAACAGCACGCGGTCGGCCTTGGCGAAGGCATCGCGGTACGGCTCCTGGAAGAAGCTGCGTCCGGCGGTGAGGCTGCGCGGCTCGAACAGCACCACCAGGCGTCGTCCGCCGTAGCGGCTGCGCAGGCCACGCAGGGTCTCGGACACCGCGGTGGGGTGATGGGCGAAGTCGTCCATCACCGTCACGCCGCTCTCGGTGCCGAGCTCGTCCTGACGCCGTCGCACGCCGGAGAAGCGGCCGAGGGCCCGGGCCACCGCCTCGGCCGGCTGACCGTCGTGGCGCGCCGCCGCCCACACCGCCAACGCGTTGAGCACGTTGTGGCGGCCGGAAAGCCGGATCTCCACCTCGACCTCGCCGCCTTCGGCGTCGTCGATGCGGAAGCGGCTGCCGCCGCCGGCCACCGGCTCCGGCGGGGCGGCAGGGCGCAGATCGCTGTCCGCGCCCAGGCCGTAGAACAGCACCCGGCACCGGGCGCGCCCGGCCAGCGCACGCAGCTCCTGAGAGTCGCCGTGGAGGATCGCCAGCCCCTCGGGTGGGACGGTCTCCAGCAGCCGTCCGTATACGGAGAGCAGGTCCGCCGGCGACCCGTAGAGGTCGGCGTGGTCGTACTCGGCGCTGGTCAGGATCAGGGTCTCGGGCCGGTAGTGCAGGAACTTCGGGTTGCGGTCGAAGTAGGCGGCGTTGTACTCGTCCCCCTCCACCACGAAGCGATCGCCGCCGCCGCGCCGGAAGCTGCGCCCCAGATCCTTGGGCACGCCACCGATCAGGTAGCCCGGATCGGCACCGCAGTCGGTCAGCACCCAGGCGGCCAGGGAGGTGGTGGTGGTCTTGCCGTGGGTGCCGGCCACCACCAGCGGCCGGCGCCCGGCCAGCAGGTAACGGTAGAGGGCCTGCGGCATGGAGACGATCGGCAGGCCGCGGCGCTCCGCCTCCACCGCCTCTGCGTTGGTGCGCGTCACCGCGTTGCCGACGATCACCAGGTCCGGCTGCGGGTCGAGATGAGCGGGATCGTAGCCGACCAGCGGATCGATGCCGCAGTCGGCGAGCAGGGTGCTCATGGGAGGATAAAGCGGCTGGTCCGAGCCGCGCACGCGGTGGCCCAGGTCCTGGAGCAGGCATGCCAGCGGGGCCATGCCGGTGCCGCCGATGGCGATCAGGTGGATGCTCAGGGGGGACTCGGACACGCGACAGCCTCCCGAAGGTTCGATGCGACTTTCGCCGCCGCCGCCGGTGGCGGCGCAGGTGAGGAATGGATGGGACCACCGCCCGGTTCTGGGCGGCGACCCAGCAACAGGATAGCGGAGGACGAAGAGATCATGATGCGACGCATTGGCTTGTACCCGACCCTTCTCGGCTTGGTGGCGCTCACCGCCCTCGGCCTGCCGACGGCGGCCCAGCAGGCGGACGAGGCGACCGGCGCCCCCAAGGCGGTGGTGCCGCAGCCGGTGCACGATGCGCAAACCGTGCCGAAGGGGCAGAACGTGGTGCACGACTTCCGGATCGTCAACGAGGGGACCGCCCCGCTCGAGATCACCGACGTGCGCCCGACCTGCGGCTGCACCGTGGCGGAGTTCGACAAGGTGATCGCCCCGGGCGCCAGCGGCAAGATCCACGTGGTGCTCGACACCTCCACCTTCGACGGCGGCATCGCGAAGACGGTGATGGTGTTCACCAACGACCCGGCCAATCCCCGCTTCAACCTGACCATCAAGGCCGAGGTGCAGCCGTTCATCTTCGTCAACCCCGGCTACGCCCGCTTCATCCAGCCGCAGCTCTCCGAACCCGGCGTGGTGGAGCAGCTCGTGTGGACCTCGAGCTTCGACCAGCTCGAGGTGGCGAGCGTCACCTCGCCCTACCCCTTCCTGACGGTCGAGCATCGGCCGGCCACCGCCGAGGAGCGGCGCGCCGAAGGCACCGGACCCCAGTACGTGCTGCGCTTCGTGCTCGACTACGAGAAGGCGCCCATCGGCACGCTGGCCGAGTACGTGACGGTGGACACCAACCACCCGCGGCAGAGCGTCGTGAAGATCCCGATCTCCGGGTTCGTACGCCCGATGGTGGTGGTGACCCCGGCGGAGGCCGACTTCGGCGACATCGAGGTGGCGGGCGAGCCGGTGACGGCCCGCTTGATCCTGAAGAACTACGCCCGCGAAGACCTCCAGGTGCAGCCGGGCTCGGTGGACGTGCCGGGGATGGCGGTGGATGTCGACCCGGTGGACGGCGAGGAGGGGCGGTCCTTCAACGTGCTGGTGGAGCTCGGTCCCGGGGTGGCCAAGGGCCCGTTCCAGGGCACCATCCGCCTGCGCACCGACCACCCGAAGAAGCCGTTCATCGACATCCCGGTCAAGGGCCGGGTGATCTGATCCCCGCCTGACCCCTCCCGAGCTCGCCCTGGGGGGCGCCTCAGGGCGCCCCCCACAGGTTGCGCTCGTCCTTGGGGGCCGCCGGCCGGCGGGAGCTCTTGGCGAGCACCGCCTCGACCTCCTCGCGGGCCGGCGCCAGCACGCGACGCTGCTCGGCGGCGAGTTGGCGGATGCCGCCGAAGGCGAGATCCACCAGCTGGTCGAGCTCGGCGCGGTGGAAGCTGCGCCCCTCGCCGGTGCCCTGGATCTCGATCAGCGAGCCGGCCGGTGTGGCCACCACGTTCATGTCCACCTCGGCGGCAGCGTCCTCCACGTACTCGAGGTCGAGCACCGGCCGGCCGTCGACGATCCCCACCGACACCGCCGCCACCTCGTCGGTCAGCGGCCAGCGCTCGACGTCGCCGGTCAACAGCAGCCGGGCGCAGGCGCTCGCCAGCGCCACGTAGGCGGCGGTCACCGCCGCCGTGCGGGTGCCGCCGTCGGCCTGCAGCACGTCGCAGTCCACGGTGACGGTGCGCTCGCCGAGGGCGGCGGTGTCGACCACCGCCCGCAGGCTGCGGCCGATCAGGCGCTGGATCTCGGAGGTGCGCCCGCTCGGGCGGCCGCGGGAGACCTCGCGCTGGTTGCGCGTGGTGGTGGCCCGCGGCAGCATGGAGTACTCGGCGGTCACCCAGCCCCGGCCGCTGTCGCGCAGGAAGGGCGGCACCCGCGACTCGACGCTCGCCGACACCAGAACCCGGGTATCGCCCAGCTCGATCAGCGCCGATCCCTCGGCGTACTTCATCACCCCCGGCTCGATGCGCAGGGGCCGCAGCTCGTGGGGGGCGCGGCCCCCGGCTCGTGGTCGCTCGCTCATCGGCCGATTGTAGCGGGCGGAGCGCCCGCCGCCCGGCGGCCGGCCGGAATCGGGGGCGCGGCAGGGGGAATGCGAAGTGCCGCGGCGGGGCGCCATCGCCACCCGCCCTCGGTACCGCCCCCGCCGCCTTCTCGGCGTGGGAGACTCCATCGGGATCCGGCCCTTGACAAAATAGAACGACCGTCCCAGACTCTCCACCGTGAGCAAGGGAGAGGAGACCCGCGCGGCGATTCTGGACGAGGCGGTGGCGGAGGCCAGCCGCTTCGGCCTGGAGGCGCTGACCATCGGCCAACTCGCGCAGCGCGTCGGCCTGTCGAAGAGCGGCCTGTTCGCCCACTTCGGCTCGAAGGAGGACCTGCAGCTCCAGGTGCTCGAGAGCGCGGTGGCGCGCTTCGTCGAGCGGGTGGTGGCGCCGGGGCTCCGGGCGGCCCGCGGCGTGCCCCGGGTGCGATCGCTGTTCGAGCACTGGCTCGCCTGGGAGCAGGACGCAGCGCTGCTGCCCGGAGGCTGCGTCTTCATCACCCTGGCCAACGAGCTGGACGACCGGCCCGGTCCCCTCCGCGACCGCCTGGTGGGCTACCAGCGGGACTGGATCGAGGCCCTCGCGACGGCGGCCCGCATCGCCGTGGAGGAGGGCCACTTCCGAGCCGGCCTCGACACCGCCCAGTTCGCCCACGACTTCTACTCGGTGTTCCTGGCCTACCACCACTTCAACCGCCTGCTGCGCGAGCCGAGGGCCGAGGAGCGGGCCCGCCGCGCCTTCGACCACCTGGTGGCCGCCGCCGCCGGTCCCGACGTTCCCGACCCCGAACCGCCCGCCCACCCCGCCCCCTGAACGCCGGGCCGCGACCTCCTGAAGGAGACACCATGCACGCCGAGCCTCACGCCACGAAAAGCACGATCGTTCGTACCAGAGCAGGAGCCGCCGCCCCGTCGGCGGGGGCCTCGCCCCGGTCCATCCCGCCGACCGCTCCGGCGCCCGTGCGCCTCGCCGCCGCCGCCTCGGCACGCCTCTCGCCGGCCCTGGGAGCGGCGCTGCTGGAGGGGGTGTTCCGCTACGTGCACCGCCACCCGGTGCCGGCGCGGGAGCGCGACTGGTTGGCGGCGGCGGAGCGCTCGCACCTGGAGCTGGCCGGCCGCCGCCTGCCGGTGTGGAGCTGGGGCGCGGGTCCGGCCGTGCTGCTGGTCCACGGCTGGGCCGGCCGCGGCAGCCAGATGGGTGCCTTCGCGGCGCCGCTGGCGGCGGCGGGGTTCCGGGCGGTGGCCTTCGACGGCCCCGGCCACGGCGCCGCCCCTGGCCGCCTCTCCTCGCTGCCGTCGCTGATCGACGCGGTGATGGCGGTGGGCGCGGCCGTGGGGCCCCTCGCCGGCCTCGTCGCCCATTCCGCCGGCGCCGCCGCCTCGACCGTGGCGATGGGCCGCGGGCTGGTGGTCCCCGCCGCCGTCTTCGCCGCCCCCGCCGCCAACCCGCCGCGCTACCTCGACCTGGTGCGCCGCTGGCTCGGTCTGCCGGCCGAGACCACCGCGCGCACCCGCCGGCGCATCGAGACCCGGTTCCACGTCCGCTTCGAGGACCTCGACGCCTGCCGCATCGCCCCCCGCCTCGGCGCTCCGCTGCTCGTCTTCCACGACCGCCGAGATGCCGAGGTGCCTTGGCAGGAGGGCTCGACCCTGGCCGCGAGCTGGCCTGGTGCCCGGTTCGTGAGCACGGACGACCTGGGCCACCACCGGATCCTGCGTGACGAGGCGATCGTCACCGAGGCCGTCCGCTTCCTGACCGCCGCTCGGGGAGCCTGACAGGCGGACACCGGGGCGCTGCAACCTGCGCGCGTCCGTCTGATGCGTGCGGCGCTGCGCGGCGGGCCGCGTTTGTACGTGAACATCAGAACCTGCTACGTTGCTCTCGGCGAGAGACATTCTCAACCTCTCTAGGAGGCCTCATGCTCACGAATCGATCCACGCGGTTGCTTCTGCTCCTCCCTGCGTTGCTGTTGGCTCTCGACGTCACCGTCGCCCGAGCCGAGACGCTGCGAGATCGTGGGCGGCCCGCACAGTTCCCGTTCCCGACGATCCAGGGGCAAGTGGTCGTCGAAAGCTTCGGCCAGGTGATCGTGGTCGCCGTCGATGTCTTCGATGCCGAGAAGCTGCCCGACGGAATCAGTGATCGCGTCTTCTTCTACGAAACGGGCCAGAGCTTCGATCCGCTCGACCTCCAGGGCATGGGCTTCGTCGAACCGGAACAACAATCGCTGACGGTGCGCTTCGGCCATCGCCCAGCGTTGGTTCTCCAGCTCGGCGGGGACCCTTCCCCCGATGCCGCCGCCGAAGTGATCGGCGGCGGGTTCGGCTATCTCGAGACCTCCAAGTACCGGGGCGAGAAGCTCGACCAGGTCGCGGCCATCGCCCGGGCCGACGACATGCACGTGCTGGCCCGAAAGTCCGCTCCTGGACTCGACCTGATCACCGCGGACCAGGCTCCGCCCATCGAGCCGGTGCAGCCGGCGAGCTGTTCGACGTCTTGCAGCACCACCTGCGGCGATGGCAGCACCTGCACGATCTCCTGCAAGAAAGACTGTGGAAGCTGCAGCTGCGGCACGGGCGGCGCCAGCTGTAGCTGCAGCTAGCTCGACGCCGACGCCGCCTCGGGATAGCCAGGAGGCCTCACCCGAGGTCCGCGGGGTTGGATTTTCCGCTCCTTCGCCACCCCTCCCGCCGGGCCATCCACCCCAACCGCCCCCAGCCGAACGCGCCCCACCCGCGGTGCTTCCGGCTCAGGACGGCGCCGCGCCGCCCGTCTCGGTCTCCGCCGCGTCGGCCACGGCTCCGTAAGGGAGCCAGAAGGGAGCGCGGTCTCGGTTGACGAGCAGGTCCGGATCGTCGGCCGCCAGGCGGCGCAGGCGCTCCCAGCTCGTCGGACCGGCGGCCTTGCCCTCGGCCGTGTAGTACCAGTCCACCGCCCGGTCCGCAGCCGCCCGACGGGCCCAGTCGAACACCGTCGTCACCGCCGCCTCCAGCTCGTCGCGGGTCAGGCGGCCGTCCTGGTTGGCGTCGATCTGGCCAAAGATCTCCGGCCGCGCCGCCAGCCGCGCCCGCACCTTGGCGAGCGCCTCGCGGCCCGGCATCGGCCTCGACGGAGCCGCGCCCTGGTTCGCCTCTGCCGGCCTGGCCGGGGCCGGTTTCGATCCGGCCGGCGGCGAATCCGGCGGGCTCGCCGCCGCACCGGCGTCCTTCGCTGCCCGCGCCCTTGCTTCGGCGCCGTTGCCGTCGCGGCCGGAACGCGGCGCCCCGTCCGCCTGCCGGCCGGCGCCACCCGCTTCGTCCTCCCGGGCCCCGAGCTGGCGGCCGGAGCCGGCGGTGGACGAGCCGCCGCTCTTCGCGGGCGGCACCGGCGGCGTGCCGCCGCCACCCTCCTCGCGCTCCATGGTGCCCAGGTACTCCGGCAGCTTGACGCCGACGTTCCGGGTCAGCTCGTGGAGCGGCGGGAGGGAGCCGACCAGGCCGGAGAGGAAGTCGGCGGTGGCCGTCTTGCCGCTGCCGCCGTTGCCGTCGTGCCCGCGGCCACCCTCCCATACCGTGACCTTGTCGATCTTGACGTTGGAGATCGCCTTGACCTGCTCCTCCACCAGCTTCGGGAGCTGCTCGGTGACCAGCAGCAGGGCGGCCAGCTCCGGCAGGCCCTGGGCGGCGGCGACCATGCGCTCGAAGCCCTCGGCCTTGCGCGACAGGATCGCCGCCACGCCGGTGGCCTCGGCCTCCATCATCGCCTGCAGGCCATCGGCCTCGCCCTTCTTCAGGCGCCGCGTGCGCTCGGCCTCGGCCTCGGCCAAGGTCTCGATGCGGCGCTTCTCGATCTCCGCCGGCACCACGATGCTCGCCTCCTGGGCCGCCTGCTCGCGCTTGGCGCGCTGGCGCTCGGCGAGCTCCTCGGCCTGGTAGGCCTCCGCCAGGGCCTGGGCCGATTTCACCTTTTCGGCGGCGGCGGCCTGACGCTCCGCCTCGGCCTCCTGCTCGCGGCGGCTGGCGCTGGACTGGGCCACCAGGATCGCCGACAGGTTCTCGCCCTCCACCGCCGTGGCGTGAGCCTGGGCCACCTGGATGCGGCGGTCCCGCTCGGCGTTGGCGGCGCCGATGGCGCCCTCCCGCTCCTGCTCGGCCACCTTCACCCGCGCCTCGTTGATGGCGCGGGCGGCGGCCTCCTTGCCGAGGGCGTCGATGTAGCCCGAGGCGTCGGTGATGTCCTGGATGTTGACGTTGATCAACCGCAGGCCGACCTTCTTGAGCTCCACCTCCACACCCTGGGAGATGTTCTCGATCAACTTGTCGCGGTCGGCGTTGATCGCCTCGATGGGCATGGTCGCCATCACCACGCGCATCTGGCCGAAGATGATGTCGCGGGCGAGCTCGGCCACCTGCTTCATCTCCATGCCGAGCAGGCGCTCGGCGGCGTTCTCCATGACGCCCGGCTCGGTGGAGATGCCGACGGTGAAGGTGGACGGCGTGTTGACCCGGATGTTCTGCAGCGACAGCGCGCCCTCGAGCTTGATGTCGATGGCGAGCGGCGTCAGGTCCAGGAAGGCGTAGTCCTGGAGCAGCGGCCAGATGAAGGCGGCGCCGCCGTGATAGCAGGCGGCCGACATGCCGCCCCGGCCGCTGCCGGAGATCTTGCCGTAGACCACCAGGATGCGGTCCGACGGGCAGCGCTTGTAGCGCTTGGCGAATGCGATGAAGGTGATGAACAGGATGAGGCTGGCGACCACCACCAGCACGAGCATGTCCATAGGCGTTCCTCAGTTCTTCCGCGAGGAGGTTGCGGCCGCCGCGCCCTGGAGGGGCTCGACGACCAGAGTTTGCTGATCGAGGGTCTCGGTGACGCGGACGCGGGCGCGGGAGGGGATCTGCTCCGGCGCCCGGGTGAAGGCCTGCACCACGCAGAGCCGGCCCTGCACGAGCACCTCCACCTGCCCCGGCCCCTGCATGCCGCCGGGAATCGGCAGGTAGACGTTGCCCACCACGCCGACGGCGTTGGCGTAGTCGAGGGTGCCGCTGTGGCGCATCGCGGCGAAGGCCCGCATCAGCGCCACCACGGCGGTCATCAGGGTGCCGCCGATGGCGAGGGCCACCAGGGTGGCGGCGGTGAGGCCGAGCCCGGCGCGCAACGCCACCACGCCCCCCCAGCCGAAGCCGGCGAAGAAGGCGGTGACCGAGCGCACCGACAGGATGCCGAGGCCCGAGCCGTGACCGTCGGCGTCGAAGTCCGCGTCGCCGTCGCCGTCGAAGCCGAACAGGGTCAGCAGGAGCTGCAGGAGCAGCAGCGCCGTGGCCGCCCAGGCGACGGTGTAGAACACCTGCAGGGCGGTGGTCAGCGAGTTCCACCAGAGGTCGATCATGGTTCCTCCGCTCATCCGTCCGCGACACCGGCCGCGGCACGGCATTCCCGACTTCGGTCACCTGGATAGACCCTACGATCATAGCCTCGGGGGATTCCCAGGGCGAAGCGCCGTGCGCCCGACGCCCCTGGTCGCCGGCTCCCGTCGCGCGCGGCACGGCGGTTGCTCCACTTCCTCCGCGATGACACCGCGAAGACTGAGCGTTCGCCCCGCCGACGCCCGCGGGCGCCGCATCGCCCTGGCCGCCGGGTTGGTGGCCGCCCTCGGCCTGCTCGCCCTCGGCTGGCTCGTGGCTCCGTTCGCCCTTGCCCTCGGCCGCATCGGCGCCGATCCCGCCGAGGCGCCGTCGCGGCTCTACGGCGAGACGCGCCGGCTGCGCCCCGGCGACGCCTTCTCCGCCGACGGCCTGGTCGAGGAGCTGGAGGCGGCCGGCTACCGGGAGGTCCTCGACGGCGAGGCGGCATCGGGCGAGAGGAACGACGAGGCGCTGCCCGCCGGGCGCTACCGGCGTCGCTCCCGCTCGGTCGCGGTGCGCGTGCGCCCGCGGCTGACCGCCGACGGGCCGGCACCGGCCACCCTGCTCGAGGTGTTCTTCACCGGCGGGAGCATCGACCGCCTGCGCCGCGAAGGGCGTCCCGTGGAGCTGGCGGAGCTGGAGGCGCCGCTGCTCGCGTCGTACTACGGCGACCGGGTGGAGGAGATCTGGCCGGTGCGGGTCGAGGAGCTGCCGGACCACGTGATCGACGCGGTGCTCGCCGCCGAGGACCGCAGCTTCTTCCGCCATGCCGGCCTGTCGCTCTCCGGCGCCGCCCGGGCGCTCCTCGTCAACCTGCGCCAGGGCGAGGTGGAGCAGGGCGGCAGCACGCTGACCCAGCAGCTCGTCAAGAACGTCTACCTCACCCCGGAGCGCTCCCTGGTGCGCAAGGGGCGCGAGGCGGTGCTCGCCCTGCTGGTGGAGGCCGCCCACTCGAAGCGCGACATCCTGCAGGCGTACCTCAACCGCATCTATCTCGGCTCGGGCCACGGCGTGAACTACCACGGCATCGGCGCCGCCTCCCGGGCCTACTTCTCGCGCCACCCGGCGGAGCTCACCGTCGCCGAGGCCGCCGTTCTGGCGGGGATGATCCGCTCGCCGGCCAACCTGTCGCCGCTGCGCGGAGCGCCGAGCCGCGAGCGGCGCGACACCATCCTGCGCCGGATGCACGAGGAGGGCTGGCTGGGCGCCGAGGAGCTGGCGGCGGCTCTCGCCGAGCCGGTGGCGCCGCGCCCCGGCGAACCGCCGCGCCGCCTGGCACCCCACCTCGCCCGCGCCGCCGCCGAGGAGGCCCGGGAGCGCTTCGGCCTCCGCCGCCTCGGTGGCCGCGGCTATCGGCTGCTGTCGACGCTCTCGGCCGGCGAGCAGGCGGCGGCCCGGCGGGCCGTGCAGCAGGGGCTGTCGGCGCCGGGCCGCGACGCCCTGGAGGCCGCCCTCGTCTCCGTCGACCCGCGCACCGGCGCAGTGACGGCCTACGTCGGCGGGCGCGACTTCGCCGCCAGCGAGTTCGACCGCGTGCGGCAGGCCCGCCGCCAGCCGGGCAGCGCCTTCAAGCCGGTGGTGCTGGCGGCGGCCCTCGCCTCGCGCACCGCCTCGCCGGCGAGCCGGCTGGCCGACGAGCCGCTGGCCCTCGAAGCCGGCGGGCGCACCTGGCGACCGGCGAACCATGACGGCCGTTTCCGCGGCCCGGTCACTGTGCGCACCGCCCTCGAGCAGAGCCTGAACGTGCCGGTGGTGCGCCTGGCGCAGCAGACCGGCCTGGCCAGCGTCTCCGACCTCGCCCGCCGCATGGGGGTGGCGGGCGACGTGCCGGAGATGCCGTCCGTCGCCCTGGGCGCCTTCGAAGTGAGCCCGTGGGAGCTGGCCCGCGTCTACGCCACCCTCGCCGGGGCCGGTGTGCGGCCGGAGCTGCACACCCTGGAGGCGGTCTACGATGCCTCCGGCCGGGCCCTCGAAGCCGATCCTCCGGCCGGCGAGCGGGTGCTCGACCCGCCGGTGGCCTACGTGACCACGGCGGTGCTCCAGGGGGTCGTCGACCGCGGCACCGGCCGCGCCGCCCGGCGCTGGGTGGACGACGGCGCCCTGGCCGCCAAGACCGGCACCTCCAACGACGGCCGCGATCTGTGGTTCGCCGCCTACGATCCGGCGCGGGTGACGGTGGTCTGGGTGGGCCACGACGACTTCTCCCCCACCGGCCTGACCGGGGCCGCGGCCGCCCTGCCGATCTGGGGCCGCTTCGCCGCTGCCGTGCCCCGCGCCGGCGTGCCGCCGTTCCGCGAGCCGCCGGGCGTGGCCCACGAGCGGGTGTGCACCGTCAGCGGGCGGCTCCCGGTGCGCTGGTGCCCGGCAGCGCGCGACGAGGTCTTCCTGGAGGGCCAGGTGCCCACCGAGCCTTGCGATCTGCACCGCGCACCGCCGCGCGCCGAGCCCCGCCGCGACGACGGCGAAGGCTTCGGCGGCTGGGCGAAGCGCATGCTGCGCCGCATCTTCGGCTGACCCGTCTCTCGAGGCCTTATTCCCGTCCCGACAAGGGTTTCCGCCCACCCCCGCTCTGGAATACCCTCACCTCCTGTTTGTTGTAGACGGCGCACACCCCGCACCGGCACCGCCGTATCCGAGGATCATCGAGGGAGACGCCCATCTTGACGAGGACGCCGAGCACCGCCCGCCGCATCCGCCCCACTCTGCTCGCCCCCCTGTTCGCCGGCCTGATCGCCGTGGCCGGCATCGCCGCCGTTCCCGCCCCGGCCGACACTGCGCCCGCCGCGGAGGCCGCCGCTGCCAGCGCGGAGGCTACGACGACCACTCGCACGTTGCGTGCCGCCCCGACGCCCGCGCCGCGGGCTGCCGTGGCGCCGGCCCTGCTCGACGCCCTGCGGGCCGCCGCCCCGACCCTCGACGCCGAGGTGCTCGAGATGGCGCTCGCCGCCCGCGACCGCGCCCGGGCCGACGAGGGCGTGACCTCGCCGATCCTCTCGGTGATCGATTACTCGCTGCCGTCGAGCGAGCGCCGGCTGTGGGTGTTCGACACCGACCGCCGGGAGCTGCTGTTCCACGAGCTGGTGGCCCACGGCAAGAACACCGGCGACAAGTTCGCCCGCCACTTCTCGAACGACAACGGCAGCCTGCAGTCGAGCCTCGGCCTGTTCAAGACGGCCGACACCTACTACGGCAAGAACGGCTATTCGCTGCGCCTGCACGGCCTGGAGCGCGGGGTCAACCACCTCGCCCTGCCGCGCACCATCGTGATCCACGGCGCCGACTACGTGTCCGAGGAGTGGGTGAAGCGCCACGGCCGCATCGGCCGCAGCTGGGGCTGCCCCGCGGTGCGCAGCGAGATCGCCCGCGACTACATCGATACGATCAAGGGCGGCAGCCTGGTGTTCTCCTACTACCCGGACGAGAACTGGCTCGCCAGCTCCACCTACCTGGCCGACTACCGCGCCAACCGCGGCACCGACCGGATCGCCACCGCCCGCTGACCGCCCGCCCCGGGGATCCGCTCCCCGGGGCTTCGCAGTCACCCCTCCTCCGCGGATTCCTCCCGAAGCTCCCCCCGCAGACGGCACGGGCGTGGCCCGACTCTGCAGCCCCTCTCGAAGCTCCTCTCCCCTGGAGACTCGGCAGGCGGCAAAGGGGGCGCAGCCCCGAGCCCCTCCAGCGGCTGCCGTCCCCGAGCTTGGCACGCGGCAAGGGCGCAGCCCGAGCCCTCCCTGTTCCCTAGCACCGGTTCGGAATCGCCAGGAAGCGGTCCCGGGGCGTGGAGCGCGCCGCTCCGGGACAGCCCCCTCCTCGCCTCCCCAGCACCTCTCCGGCCGCCTCCTGGCACCCGCGTTGCAGCTTCGCCTCCGATCATGAAAGCACCAAGCCCCCCCTCCCGAGTGCTCGCCGCGGCCGTGGTGGCCGCCCTGGCGTCCTGGCTCGCCGCCGCCGGCTGCGCCTCGAGCGGCGTCAACCAGGGCGACGTCAACCTGGTCTCCCTCGAGCAGGAATGGCAGCTCGGCCAGCAGCTCGAGGCCGACATCGCCCGGCAGCTCCGCCTCTCCCGCGACTCCGCGCTGAACAACTACGTCAGCAGCCTCGGCCAGCGCCTGGTGGCGCAGACCGAGATGCGCAACCTGCCGTGGGAGTTCCACGTCGTGGAGGACCCGGAGATCAACGCCTTCAACATCCCCGGCGGCCACGTCTACGTGAACACCGGCCTGATCGCCGCCGCCGACAACGCCTCGGAGCTCGCCGGCGTGATGGCCCACGAGATCGCCCACGGCGTGTCGCGCCACGGCACCGAGCAGCTCACCCGGACCTACGGACTGAACATCCTGGCCAGCCTGCTGCTCGGCGAAAACCCAGCGGCCTACCAGCAGATCCTGGCCCAGGTCCTCGGCACCGGCGCCATCGCCCGGTTCTCGCGCAGCGCCGAGCAGGAGGCGGACGTCCTCGGCGTACGCACGATGTACCAGGCGCGCTACCACCCGGAGGGGCTGATCGGCATCTTTCAGAAGCTGCTCAGCCGCCGCCAGGGCAACCCCAACTCGGTGGACAAGTTCTTCTCCACCCATCCGCTGACCGAGAACCGCATCCGCGACACCCGCGAGGAGATCGCCAAGCTGCCCTCGACCAGCGGCCTGCAGCGCGACGAGGCGGGGTTCGCCGACGCGCGGCGCCGGGCACGGTAGGGGCCCCCGCCGGCCGGCCGGTCCCGGGCGCCGCGGAGACCTGCCGACGAACCACGCTTCTCGGCTTTTGATGCTATGCTGCCAAAGCATAGGAAAGCGAGGTTCTCCGTGCCGTCGACCCGCCGCCTGTCCGCCGTTCCCTTCACCCCGTCGGCACCCGTCGACGCCGCCCCGATCCATGCTCCAGGCCCGGCACCCGCCGGCCCCGCTGCGAGAAGAGCGAAGCTCCGGTTCGTCAGCCCGCTAGCCGCGCTCGCCACCGTCGTCCTCACCACGGCGCCGGCCGCCGCCGTGCCGTTTCCGGCCGGCGGGGAAGTGACGATCACAGCCGACGGCACCGCTCCCGACGTCGCGGCCCAGCCGGAAGGCTTCGTGGCCGTGTGGGTCGAGAAGGACACCCAGCGGATCCTCGCCCGGCTCCTCGACCTCGACGGGGAGCCGCGGGGCCCCCTGATCCCGGTGGGCTTCCACGCTCCGGATTTCCCCACCGGACCGCCCCGGGTGGCGACCGACGGTGCGGGCGACTTCGTGGTCGTGTGGACCGGCGTGAGCGCCGAGGCGCCGGAGGGCGCCATCTACGGCCGCCGCTTCACCGCCGGCGGCGAACCCCTGGACGCGCCCGTTCTTCTGAGCGGCGCCGGGCTGCAGAGGCGGTTCGCACCGCGGGTCGACCGGGCGAGGGACGGGCGGTTCGTGGTCGCCTGGTCGGCCCGGATCCCCCGGACCAGCCCTAGCCGCACCGACACCTTCGCCCGCTGGTTCGGTGCCGACGGCAGCCCGAACGGCTCGTCGTTCCGCGTCAACACCACCACCGAGCGCGAGCAAGAGGTCAGCGACGTGGCGGTCGACGTGGCGGGCGAGAAGGCGCTGGTGGTGTGGACCCACAATGGCGGCGAGAGCCTGTTCACCGAGGTCTACGCCGCCCTGGTGACCCCCGGCGCCACGGGTCCCGAGGTGCGGGTCAACACCGACGCCGAGCTCCAGGTGACCCAGCAGCACGGAGGTCGGGCGGTGCAGGTCGGCGGGGGCGACTGGTGGATCGTCTTCCATGGCTTCGCCCAGGACGGGAGCGGCGGCAGCATCGTCGGCCGTCTCTTCGACCGCGACCTGGCGCCGCTGACCGGCGACGTGGTGCTCAACGAGCGCACTCTCGGCACCCAGGAGGAGCCGGCGGTGGCGCCGCTGCCGGGCGGCGTCGGCTTCGTGGTGGCATGGACCGACACCTGCAGCTTCACCCGCTTCTGCGACCCCGTGGCTGGCATGTCGAGCCGCGACGGCAGCGCCGCCGGCATCTTCGGCCGCGCCTTCGCCGGCGACGGCACACCGCTGACACCGGACTTCCAGGTGCCGCTGTCGAGCGCCGAGCACCAGAACCACGTCGCGCTGGCGAGCAACGGGCTGGCGGTCCTCGCTGCCTGGACCGACTCCACCCTCGGCAGGGTCCAGGCCCGCCCGCTGGTCGACACCGCCTGCCCCGGCGAGCCTGAAGCCACCTGCCTGCACGGCGGCCGCTTCCGTGTCGAGGTGGAGTGGACCGACTTCCAGGGCGGCAGCGGCGACGGCACCGGCACGGTGCGCGGCACCGACTGGGCGAGCTTCTGGTTCTTCGACCCGGCCAACGTGGAGCTGGGGGTGAAGATCCTCGACGGGCGGCCGGTCAACGGCCACTGGTGGGTGTTCTTCGCCTCGCTGACCAACGTCGGCTTCACCCTCCACGTCACCGATCTCGACCGTGGGCTGGTGCGCAGCTACACCAATCCGCCGCGCACCTTCGCCAGCCGCGGCGACACGCTGGCCTTCCCCGACCCCGGCGCGGCGGGGGCCGCGGCGGCGGGGATCGCATCCGACGCCGCGCCGGGGACCGTGCGCGGAGGCCTGCTCGCCATCCCGGCCGGCGCCGAGGCCGCCGCCGGCCCCTGCGAGCCATCGCCCACCCGCCTGTGCCTGCGGGACGACGAGTTCGCCGTGGAGATGACCTGGCTGGACTTCTCCGGCAACTCCGGCATCGGCCGGGGAGAGGAGCTCTCCGGCGACAGCGGGTTCTTCTGGTTCTTCCGCCAGGGCAACCCGGAGGTGCTGGTGAAGGTGCTCGACGGGCGGCCGGTCAACGGCCACTACTGGGTGTTCTTCGCCTCGCTCACCAACGTCGAGTTCGAGCTGCTGGTGACCCACTCGGTTTCCGGGAATGCCGCCACCTACCGCAATCCGTTGCGCCACTTCGCGAGCCGCGGGGATACCCTGGCCTTCTGAGGCGACGGGGCATCCCGACGACCCCCCGCCTTCGAAAGGCGAAGGAGGAAACCATGCCGAGCCGACGTCGAGCCATCCCGACCATGACCTCCGACTCCGCCCCGGGCGCCCGCCTGGCTCCCGGCCTCGCCCTGGCCTTCGGCCTCGCCCTCGTCCTGGCGTCGGCGGCCGCCCTGCCGGCGGCGGCTCAGCCCTCCGACTCTCCCGAGCTGCTGCCGACGGGTCCCGACCGCGTGGTGGCGGCGGGGCACGCTCCGGGGCTCGACCTGGCGCCACTGGGCGACGGCTTCCTCGTGGTCTGGCGGGGCGTCTACGGTCCCGGCGACCCGGTGGTGCCGGTGTGGGGCCAGCTCACCGCCGCCGACGGCACGCCCCACGGAGAACGCTTCGTGATCGGCGAGACCGTCGACCACCTGTTCGGCTTCCTGGACCACCCGCGGGTGGCCGCCACCGGCGCGGGGCAGGCCCTGGTGGTGTGGACCGGACCGCGGCCGGCCGACGGCACCCCCGGCGTCTACCTGCGCCGCGTCTCGGCGGCGGGCCAGCCGCTCGGCGAGCCGGAGCTGCTGAGCGGCGACGGGGCACGCCCGCGCTTCGGTCCGCGCGTCGCCTCGGCGGCCGACGGCAGCTTCGTGGTGGCCTGGAGCTCCATCGTCGACGACGCCAACCGCACCCGTGTCTTCGCCCGCTGGTTCGCCGCCGACGGCGAGCCGCTCGGCTCCCCCTACCCGGTGAGCCCGGAGCCCAGCGATGACCAGGTGGTCACCGGCGTCGACGTCGGGCCGGACGGCACCGCGGTCGTCGTGTGGTCGGACCTCCCGTCGGAAGGGAGCCTCAACGAGGCTTACGCGGCGCTGCTCGTGCCCGCCGGTGTGGTGCGCGCGCGGCGGGTCCACGACGACGCGGAGACGCAGAGCGGTCGGCAGATGGAGGCCGAGGTGGCAGCGCTGGCCGACGGCTCCTGGGTGGTGGTGTTCGAGGGGGCGGGGCTCGACGAGGTCGACACCTGGGGCCGCCGCTTCGCCGCCGACCTGACCCCCCTCGGCCCCGAGGTGCGCCTCAGCGGCGACCTGCGGCGGGCCGAGTGGCGGCCCACCGTGGCCGCGTTGCCGCAGGGCGGATTCGTGGTGCTGTGGGACGAGCGGTGCGTGTTCTTCGTAGGCAGCGAATGCGCCGAGCACGAGGGTCGCGGCGTCGTCGGCAGGGTGTTCGCCGCCGACCTGACGCCCCGGAGCGACGAGTTCGTCGTCCAGGCGGGAAGCGCGGCGGCGCAGTCGTGGCCCGCCGTGGCGGCGGGGCCGGCCGGCGTGCTGGCCGTCTGGAACGGCGGCGCGGCCATCCTGGCCCGGCCCCTGGTGCCCCAGCCCTGCCCCGTCGACGACCCGGCGGTGCTGTGCCTCGGCGACGGGCGCTTCCGGGCCGAGGTGGCGTGGACCGACTTCCAGGGCAACTCCGGCGCCGGCACCTCGATTCGCCGCGGCGACGACTGGGGCACCTTCTGGTTCTTCCGCCCGGCCAACGTCGAGCTGGGGGTCAAGATCCTCGACGGGCGCCCGGTCAACGGCCACTGGTGGGTGTTCTTCGCCTCGCTCACCAACGTCGGCTTCACCCTCCGGGTGACCGATCTCGATACCGGCCTCGTGCGCGTCTACGACCACCCATCCCGCACCTTCGCCAGCCGCGGCGACACCCTCGCCTTTCCCGCGGCGGCGGAGAGCGGAACGGGTGGGGCGGCCCCGGCGGTCGCCCGGACGACGGACGCCCTGGCAGCCCGCCTGATCGCCGTCCCGGTCGGCGCCGCGACGGGCGCCGTCCTCCCGCCGTGTGATCCGGCGCCCACCCGGCTGTGCCTGCAGGATGGCCAGTTCGCGGTGGAGATGACCTGGCGGGACTTCTTCGATGCCAGCGGCGTCGGACGGGGCGAGGAGCTCTCCGGCGACAGCGGCTACTTCTGGTTCTTCCGCCAGGGCAACCCGGAGGTGCTGGTGAAGGTGCTCGACGGCCGTCCGGTCAACGGCTTCTACTGGGTGTTCTTCGCGTCGCTCACCAACGTCGGCTTCGACCTCGAGGTGACGCATACGGCGACGGGCGAATCGGTGACGTACTACAACGAGCTGCGCACCTTCGCCAGCCACGGCGACACCACGGCCTTCGAGCCGCCGCCGACGGAGCCCACGCCGTGAGCGCCGCGGGCGGCCGGGGGCGCCGCGAGAGCGTGAAATAAGCGGCAGCGGCGCAGGGTTGGGCTAGTCCGGATGCACACGCCCACGACCCCGCCGCAACCGCCCGCAGCGCGCGAGCTGCGGCGCCGCTTCACCGAGCTGGTCTGCCGCCCCGAGGCGGAGATCGATCTCGCCGAGGCGGCGCTGCTGATCAGCGCCGAGGAGAACCCGCAGATCGAGGTGGCGCGCTGGCTGACGCTGCTCGACGAGCTCGCCGAGGAGGTGCGCCCGCGCCTCGAGTCGCTGGCACCGGGCCCCGGCGCCGACCTCGCCCGCCTCGAGCGGCTGCGCCGGTTCCTGTTCGAGGAGAAGGGCTTCCGCGGCAACTGCGACGACTACTACGACCCGGCGAACAGCTTCCTCGATCAGGTGTTGGAGCACCGCCGCGGCATCCCGATCTCGCTCGCCCTGGTGCTGATCGAGGTCGGCCGCCGCGTGGGCGTGCCGCTGGTGGGGGTGGGCTTCCCCGGCCACTTCCTGGTGCGCCACGCGCTCCACCCGCAGGTACTGCTCGATCCGTTCGAGGGGCGGGTGCTGACGCCGGAGGACTGCCGTGGCATCCTGGACCGCATCTGCGGCGGCCACATCCCCTTCCATCCGCGCTTGCTGGCGCCGGTCTCCACCCGCTGCATGCTGCTGCGCATGCTCAACAACCTGCGCGGCATCTATCTGGCGCGCGGCGAGCTGGCGCGGGCGCTGGCGGTGCTCGACCGCATCCTGCTGCTCGCTCCGGACGACGCCGTCCAGCTGCGCGAGCGCGCCCTGGTGCACCTGCGCCTCGGCAACCTGCCGGCCGCCCTGGCCGATTTTTCCGAGTACCTGGAAACCGAGCCCGAGGCCCCCGACCGCGAGAGCGTGGGCCAGTTCGTGGACCAGGTGCGCGGCACGTTCCTGCTCGTCAACTAGCCGCTCTGGGGGAGAATCGCCCGGTGCTCGTCGCCGGGATCTCCGCCTTCTACCACGAGTCCGCCTGCTGTCTGCTGGCGGACGGCGCGCTGGTGGCCGCCGCCGCCGAGGAGCGCTTTTCGCGGCTGAAGCACGACGCCGCCCTGCCGGTGGAGGCGTGGCGCTTCTGCCTCGACCGGGCGGGGGCGACACCGGCCGACGTGGCGGCGGTGGGCTACTACGAGCAGCCGGTGGCGAAGCTCGCCCGGCAGCTCTGGGCCGGGCCGCCGCCGGGCGACCGGGAGCTCGCCTGGCTCGATCCCTCGGCGCCGGAGCGGGCGATCCGCGACCGCCTCGGCTTCGACGGCCCCCTGCTCGCCTTCCCCCACCACCTCTCCCACGCCGCCAGCGCCTTCTTCTACTCCGGGTTCGACCAGGCCGCGGTGCTCACCGCCGACGGCGTCGGCGAGTGGGCCACCACGACCTACGGCAGGGGCGCGGGCTCGGAGCTCGACCTGTTCGCCGAGGTGCGCTTCCCGCACAGCCTGGGCCTCTTCTACTCGACCCTCACCGCCTATCTCGGCTTCCGCGTCAACTCCGGCGAGTACAAGGTGATGGGTCTGGCGCCCTACGGAACGCCCCGCCTGGCGGACCGCCTGCGCCGCGTGCTGCGCTCCGGCCCCGGCGGCGGCTTCGCCCTCGATCCGGCCTACTTCGACTTCCTGGGCGGCGAGCGGATGCACTCCGCCGCTCTGGCCGAGCTGCTCGGCGGGCCGCCGCGCCGGCGGGGCGAGCCGGTCGAGGCCTTCCACGCCGACGTGGCGGCCAGCGCCCAGGCGGTGCTCGAGGAGGTCCTGCTCGCCAAGGCCCGGTGGCTCCACGGCGAGACCGGCGCCGCCGACCTGGTGATGGCCGGAGGCGTGACCCTCAACTGCGTCGCCGTCGGTCGCATTCGCCGCGAGGGGCCGTTCCGGCGCGTGTTCGTGCAGCCGGCGGCGGGCGACGCGGGCGGTTCGCTGGGGGCCGCGGCGCTCGCCTGGCGCCAGCTCGCCGGCGAGCGCCCCCGGCACACGGCGATGCGCCACGTCCAACACGGTCCGGCGTGGAGCGGCGAGGAGATCGCCGCGATGCTCGCCGCCGCCGGCCTGCTCGCTGCTCCGGGGCAGGCGCCCGACGACGCGGCCGCATCCACGAACGGCTTCGGCGCGGAGCGCTCCGACGCTGGCGGCGGGGTGAGGCGGCCGGCGCAGGAGCACGCCACCCGGGCCGCTGCCGTCGGCCCGGAGGAACCGGCCGCGGCGGGGGTGGCGGCGGCGATGGATTTCCGCGGCGACCCGGCCGCCCTGGTGGAGGCCGCCGCCGAGCGGCTGGCGGCGGGTCGCATCGTCGGCTGGTTCCACGGCGGCATGGAGCTGGGGCCACGGGCCCTCGGTGGGCGCAGCATCCTGGCCGACCCGCGGGACCCGGAGATGCGCGAGCGGCTCAACCGCCGGGTGAAGCGCCGCGAGCCGTTCCGCCCCTTCGCGCCCAGCGTGCTGGCGGAGGCGGCGGCGGAGCATTTCGATCTGCCGGGACCCACCGCCGCCTCGCCGTTCATGCTGGAGACCTGCCGGGTGACCTCGCCGCTGGCGCTGCCGGCGGTGACCCACGTCGACGGCTCGGCGCGCCCGCAGACGGTGGACCGCGCGGTGCAGCCCCGCTACGCCGCCCTGCTCGACGCCTTCGCCCGGCGCACCGGCTGCCCGGTGCTGCTCAACACCTCGTTCAACGTCGCCGACGAGCCGATCGTCTGCACGCCGGCGGATGCCCTCTTCGCCTTCGCCGACGCCGGCCTCGACAGCCTGGTGCTGGAGGACTTCGTCCTCGACCGCGAGGCCCTGCCCGCGAACCTCGCGGCGCTCGCCCGCGTCTGGCGCAGCGACCGCCACCGCCCCTTCGGCGGCGAGCGCAGTCTGCTCGGCGACCACCTCTACACCTTCGTATGAGGAGGGGAACGGTGGCGCGATGCTCACCCGCTGACGACGACCGGCGCGGCGAAGGGAATCTGAGCGGCTGCGGGCACGGCGCGCGGTGGCGCGGGGGTGGCATGAACCCGTCGCGGCGGGTGGAATGACGGATCGACGGATCTCCGCCGCCGAGGAGCTGGCCCGCCGGCTGGCGACCCCCGCGGGCCTGCGGGCGGCACGGCTGCGGCAGGCGGCGGCAACGCTGGCGCTGCCCACGGGACCTGCCGAAGACGGACGGCCTGCGTCCGCCGCCCTGCCGGCGCGTGGCGCGGCCGCGGACGCCGCGACCGCGCCGTCGATGCCGCCGCCATCGACCGATCCGGGAGGGCCGGCCGCGGCGCCAGATCCCGCCGCGGAAACACCCCGGCCGATCAGCATCTGGCACCCGGAGCGGCGGGACGGCGAGACCGCGTGGGTGCGGCCGGCGCCGCAGCCGCTGGGCGACCACTACGCCGCCGCCCGCGAGCTCACCGCCAGACGCCCGGGCGGGCCGCGCCGCCTCTGCTTCTTCGGCGAGTCCGCCGCCGCCGGCTACCTGTACGCGCCGCACCTGACGCCGGCCCGGGTGCTGGAGGCCCAGCTCGCCACCCTCGCCGGCCCCGGCCGCTGGGAGGTCGTCGACCTGGCGCGCACCAACGAGCGCCTCGCCACCCTCGCGGCGACCGTCGAGGCGTCGCTCCAGCTCCAGCCCGATCTCCTGGTGATCTACGCCGGCAACAACTGGACCCTGCTGGAGACGCCGGAGCTGTCGCCCTTCGCGCCGTCGGTCACGTCCCGGCAACGCCTCGCCGCGGCGCTGCGCGAGGGCGGTGCCGAGGG